>NZ_VCIW01000001.1:300000-600000 GCF_005765165.1 Paenibacillus antri
CGTTCAAGCCGAACAGCGCCAGCTTGCCGCCGACGCCCCTTGTCTTCTTCGCCGCGAGCAGCATGACGCGCAATCCCGCGCTGCTCACGTAATCGAGGCGTTCCAGATCGAAGACGAAGCGGCTTTCGCCCGCGGCGAGCTCCTTAAGGAACGCCTCCTCCACCGACTGCACCGTCGTGCCGTCCAACCGTCCGGCGAGCGCGATCGAAAGCGCCTCGCCGTCTTTAACAACCGTGATGTTCATCTTGGCCTTCCCCCCGTGTGCCGAACTTCTTGGTCAACGCCAGCCGATTGCGACCGCCGATGCGTTCGTATTCGCAAGCGTCCATGATTTTCTTCATAAAATGAATGCCGAGACCGCCGACCTCCCGCTCGTCCACCGATAAGTCCACGTCCGGCTCGGGACGCGTCAGCGGATTGAACGGCGGCGCTCGATCGACGAACGTAAGCAGCAGCGAATCGGCCGTCCGCACGATCGTCACCTCGATCGCCGCTTCCCCGGCATCGGGGGGCGCGCCGCCGTAGCCGTGTACGATCACGTTCGTCACCCACTCGTCGCAGACGAGCTGCACCGCGTACGACAGCTTCTCGTCGATCCCGCCTCGTTCGCAGAACGCGGCGACGGCCGCGCCCATACGCCCGAGCTCTCGAAGCGAGGCGGCCAACTCCAGATGCAGACGATCCTCCACCGTCAGCCCTCCTTACCCGAGCTTCAGCACGAGCTGCTCGAGCGTGCGGATGCGATGGCCCGCCGCCCGCAGCAAGCCCACGCCGATGTCCGGGTACAGCCTGACGAGCTTCGACATCTCTCCGCCTTCGATCTCCAGCACCCGTACCGGCTCGAACAAAGCTTGCGCGGAGACGAGCGACGGCCGGTCGTCGAACAGCGCCCCTTCGCCGAACGACTGCTTCGGTCCGAAGACGCCGACCGTGCCTTCCTTGCCCGCGGCGTCGCGCCCGCTCAGCTCCACATGCCCTTCGACGATGACGGTCAGGGAGACGCTCGGCTCCCCTTGCTTCACCAGAAACTCGCCGTCCTCGTACGTCTTCTCGTTCGCGATGCCGGCGACGCGGCCGAGCTCTTCGAGCGAGATGTTTTCGAAGAGCGGCACTTGCTTCAGAAACACCATTTTATCGAGGGCGCTTAAATACTCCCATCGGCTCATGAACGCCGCCTCCCCTTCCTCCGCCTTCGCCTTCACGGCGATCGCTTGCAGCCAGGCGTCGGTCACGACCGGCGGAGCGGCGGACGACTCTCCCGGCTCCGCGGCGAACCGCATCGTCTGGTCGTATCGGTAGAACGCCAGCAGCGCCGCCGACAGACGCGCGTCGCCGAGGCCTTCGGACAAAATCTCCATCCCGTTGTCCCGCACCTCTTCTTCGGGATCCTCGATCGCCTTGCGGATTTGCGGCACCGCCCGCTCGTCGCCGAAGCGAACCATAACGCTCCACACCGCGTCCAACGCGACGCTGCGGATTTCGTCCGTCCGCATCGCCGCGAGGCTCGCCCACTCCTCGCGGCCGAGCTCGGCGATCATGGCGCCGTACCGGCGCACCTCGCGCAGCTCCGCGAGCCGCTCTACGCAGGACGGCACCAGCAGCTGCCGGACCTCCTTATCGCCGCGGCCGCGGCTAAGCACCGACACCGCCGTCTGCCACACGTTCCAGTGCGGCGACTGCAACGCCTTGGCGAGGACGGGCACCGCCGCGTCGCCGATGTTCGCGAGCGCATCGGCGACGGCGGCCCGCGTCTCGGTGTCCGCGCCGATCATCGCCTCGATCAGCTCGCGGGCCGCCTCCTCCCCGCCGAGCTTGCCGAGCGTCCGCACCGCCGCCGTCTTGACCGACGGGCGCGGATCGCCGAGACGCATGAGGACGTCGTAGAAAAACTCCCGCAGCCGGCATTCCCCGATCACGCTCATGGCCGATACGGCCGATTCGCCGCCTTCGTCCAGCATGCGCCGCAGGTCGGCCGCCGCGCGCTCGTCCGTCTCGGCGGCCGCCCCGACCTCGATCGTCGCGAGCAGCGCCTCGGCGAGCACCGCGGGGCTCGCGTCGCCGCGCGCCATGCGTACCCAATCGCGCTTCTCTCCGGCGGGCGCGTTCGTCGTCAGCAGCGTCCGGAACGCGACGGCGCGCACCTCCGCGTCCGAATCGCGGAGGAATTGCAGCCGCCGGTCGGGCGAGAGCGACAGCCAGCCGCTCGGGTGGACCGCCTTCAAGGCGACGACCCGAACGCGCGGCGAAGACGTCTCGGCGCAGCGGAGCAGCTCCTCCGTTCGCGAGGGATCGGGATCGTGCCGCAGCAGCTCGATCGCGACCTCGCGCACGGCCTCGTTCGGGTGGCGCAGATGTTCGGTCAGCGACCTCGCGAGGCGGCCGGCGCTGAGCGAGCCGAGCAGCTCGGTGAGCGCGTCGCGCGCGAACGCGACGCCGACCTCGAGGCTTCGAACGAGCTCCTTCACGTACAGGCCGCGCGCGGCCCAAGACATACCGAGCAGCGCGACGGACAGCCCCGCGCCGATCGCCGCTTGACCGAACATGCCCACCCCGCCCTCGGAATGGAGCATCGACAAGCCCGAACCGATCAGGATGCCCGCCGAAGCCGCGATCGACTGGGCCATGAACCGGATGCCGTCCCGCTTGTGCAGCGGCAGCATCTTGAAGAACAGCTGATGGCTCGGTTCCGCGAAATAATAGAGGAGAAGATACATCAAGCTATACCCGATCGACACCGCGGGAAGCGCGAGACTCGAATCGACGAACGCGACGACGATCGCGAAGCCGAGCAGGAAGATCGCGGAGATGGCGATGAGCATATTGCTCGCGCCGAGCTTATCCATAAGCTTGCTAGAGACGAGCTGCAGCAGGAACGCCGCGCAGAACAGAAGGATGACCATGAGGCCGTAGAAGGACGTCAATTCGTGCTCGTCGGCGAATACCGCTTGCGCGGACGTGAAATATTGGTACTCCATCAGGAAATAGAGGGCGGGCATCAACGTCATGATGCCGATGGCGGTGAGCAGGAACGGGGAACGAAGCGTGTCCCGGACGTACGAGAAGGCGGAGGGCGCCGCTTCGGCCGTCTCGTCCGCGTCCGCTTCCTTGATCGTGAGCGGGACCAAGTACCGCTTCAGCGACTTGCGGAAGTTGACGAAGCCGAGCGCCAGCACGACAGGACCGAGGAAGTAAACCGCTTCGGCGCCGAGCGACGGCGCGAGGACGCGAGACAGCACGCCCGCGGCGACGCCGCCGAGGATGGCCATGGAGACGAAGACGGGCATGACCCGCTTCGCTTGCTGCGTCGGGCATAGGTCGAACGCGGTGCTCCACATGAGGAGCGTCTGCTGGCGCACGACGAAGTTGGAGGTGATGAACAGGAACGGGTAGAACGCGAGCCATTCCGCGCCGGTCGCGCGCATGCCGAACAGCAAGGCGCCGTTCGCGAAGCACAGCGCGATGAAGGACGCGTACATCAACGTCATGAAGCGCGGCTTGGACATGCGCTGGGACACCCAGGCGAGCGCCCAGCCTTCCAGCGGGAGCAGGAACGCTTCGACGATATACATGACGGGAAGATATTGCGTGCCGAACCGGCCGTTGAACAAAGCCATGAACGACGTATAATTCAGCAGCTCGGCGACGCCGGCGAGGAAAAACACGCTCCCCATCAGCCACACCTTGCGCCGATCCTCCGGGCGAAGTCCGAGCATCTTATCGAGAACTTCCAATGGTAAGCTCCACCTTGTCCTAGTCGTAGATTGCTATCTCGCTTTTCGAAGAACCTAATAGTAAATTGTATTCTTCGCCGGAGGCGGGAAGTCCTGCCCGGAGATCAATTTTTCGTCTAACGGTGTCGAACGGACGCGCTCATTCGGCCAAAAGAAGCAGTTCCGTCAACGCCGAAGCGGCCTTGCGAAGCGGCGTCAGATCGGGAAGAGCTCCCTCCTCGAACGCTTCCTTCAGCAGCGATTCCAATGCTTGAAGGCGATACTTCAGAAAATGGAACGACCGGCTCTCCTCCGTCCATCGCCTTGCGTCGTTCGTCCCGCGGCGGCTCGCCTCCGCGAGCTTCGCGGCAAGCATCTTCGCGAGCCGCAGCTCGTCGCGCGCGTCGGGCGTCAGCGCCTCCCTCTTCGCCAATTCGTCCTCCAGCGCGTTCAGGACGTCGTCGATCCGACGGGCGACCGGGTCCGTCAGCTTCAGGAACAACTGAACTCGATTTTCCAGCTTGATTCTCTCGAACGAGAACGACGGATGCTTCATGCTTTCTTCGACCTCCGAAAATGAATGCGAACGACAAAAAAAACCGAACGGGGACCGACGCCGCGAAGCGCCGAATCCCGCTCGGTTTATGATTAGCTCATGTCGACCATGTCTAACGCATTTCCACCGCGCGGCAGCTTCGGATTGAGCACGAATACGATCAAGCTCTTATCCAGATCGAAGTCCCAATCGACGAAGCTGTCGATGATTTTCTTCTGTAATATGCTTTCCAAATGGGTATTGTTATGCATATAGCTCTTCTCGAGCACGCGTTTCACTTGCCTCAGCTGCGGTCCGACGCCGTGCCGGATGAGCTCCTTCTCGATGCGCACGAGAATGCCGTTACGCACGACGACCAGCGTTCGATCGTTCAACTCGCAGGAGTATATTTCCTCCGGCGCCTTCTGCGCGTTCCGGCTGATGTCGACGATCTCGGCTTCTACCGCCTCGCGGCCCGCGTACGCCTCGTTGATCCGCTCGCCGGCTTCCACGGGACCGGAGAAGACGCCCACGATCATGCCGGCGCGGTTATGAAGGCCCCAATCGTAATACACTTCTCCAGGCTTCTGTCCGAGCAGCCCCTCGAGATATCCGTTCAACTCGGGCATCAACGTCTGCATCAGCTTATCCCGCGTCTGCATGACGATGATCTCTTGATCCTGTTCCATCAGAACTTTCTCCGACGGCGTCAGGAAATTGCGCAGATACATCGTGATGAACGTGTACCCGATCGACACGTACACCGATTCGGGTCCCTTGCCGAACGTATCTCGCAGCAGGCGTCCCATGAAGCTTGCGATATTTTGCTGCAGCGTCAGATGCTCTTTCGCCTGATCCTTCGAATGATCCTTCGAACCCACCTCGGCAACACCCCGTAAAAAGTATGGCTTACATTTCCACACTTCCTAGCATGGCCGAATCGCGTTCGAGGTATTACTTATTTTACGATAACCCGCGCGCGCCTCTCCAGAAACAATTCATGCCAATTAGACGGCTCCTATAGAACGGACCAAGCCGTCGTCGCCGCGACGACGGCGAAGGACGTCAGACATACGGCCAGATGCGACGCGGCCTTGCGGCGGTCGTCCCGCCGATGGCGTACGTACGACGCGAACAGGACGACGCACAACGCCAGCGTGACGGCGTTGGCGCCCCAACCGAGCCAAGCCGTCCAACCGGACGCCCCGCCATGCGCGTGATGGGCGTGCGCGTGCAGGCCGGTCGCGCCGGCGGCGGCGATCATCGCGGCCGCGTGCGCCGCGTGGAATAGGACCGATACGGCGGCGGACAGAAGCGCGGGCCAGATCGCGATGCGCCCTTGCATGGGGCCACCTCCCGAGATTCGTATTCGAATGGTTATCGATACAATGTATGGCGCCTCGAGCGCGGTAATGCCCGAAATTCCGGAGATCGACGCGGGACATGATACAATAAGTCGAATAAGGAGGATGGGTTCGATGAAATACATTGTAGTCGTAGGAGCGGTCATTCGCGACGCGCGGGGGGACGTCTTGTGCGCGCTCCGTTCCGACCGCATGTCGATGCCGGGGCTGTGGGAATTTCCCGGCGGCAAGATCGAACCGGGCGAGGCGCCCGAGGACGCGTTGATTCGGGAAATTCGGGAGGAGCTCGGCGTCGAGGTCGAGGTCGGCGCGCTCGTAGCCGACTATACGCATGCATACGAAACGGTCGTCGTGCGGTTGATCACGTACTTCGCCGCGATCGCGCGCGGCGGCGTTCCGCTCGCGAAGGAACACGAGCGGCTCGAGTGGCGCAGCGTCGAGGAGCTGTCCGCGCTTGCCTGGGCGCCGGCGGACGTGCCGACGGTGGAAGCGCTGCGGCGGGGGACGGGCGGCTGACGATTTCTCTTGTCAAATCGGGCCGCCTCCGTCATACTGTAGCTAATTCGTATAATATTTACACTAATTACGGAAAGGGCGATGATTCATGCTGAAACAACGTCTCGTCGATCGTCTCAAGGTTCGCGTCTACGCGAACCGCAAGGAGCTCGGAACGGCCGCCGGCCTCGCCGTCGCGGAACGAATGCGGGACCTGCTCGCCAAGCAGCCCGGCATCCGCATGATTTTCGCCGCGGCGCCGTCTCAGAACGAATTCCTCGAGACGCTCGTCGCGCAGGACGGCATCGATTGGTCCCGCGTCACCGCCTTCCATATGGACGACTACATCGGCCTCGCCCCGGACGCGCCGCAGCGCTTCAGCCGCTTCCTGCAGGATCGGCTGTTCGATCTCGTCCGCCCTGGCGTCGTCCATTTGATCGACGTCTCCTCCGAGATCGACGCCGAATGCGAACGATACGGCCGGCTGCTGTCGGAGGCGCCGATCGACATCGTCTGCCTCGGCATCGGCGAGAACGGCCATATCGCCTTCAACGATCCGCCGGTCGCGGACTTCGACGATCCGCTCCTGATCAAGCCCGTCGAGCTCGACGACGCGTGCCGGACGCAGCAGGTGAACGACGGCTGCTTCGAGTCGTTCGACGCGGTGCCGACGCACGCGCTGACGCTCACGATTCCGCTCATGATGTCCGGCGCCCATCTGTTCTGCATGGTGCCCGGTCCGACGAAGCGGAACGCCGTGACCGAGACGTTGAACGGGCCGATCTCCACCGCCTGTCCGGCCACCGCGCTTCGCCGCCACCCCGATTGCACGCTGTTCGTCGACGCGGATTCGTACGCGGGAGCCGAAGCGTGAGCCGCGCCGTCGTCGAAGGCCGCCTGCTCGGGAGCGGCGCGGCGGCTCGCGTCGTCGTCGACGGCGGCCGCGTCGCGTCGGTCGAATCGATCGACGACGCCGAGGGGCTGCCTTGGATCGCGCCCGGACTCGTCGATCTGCAGGTGAACGGCTACGCCGGCATCGACTTCAACACGACGCCGCTCGCGACGGACGACGTGAAGAAAGCCGTGCGGCTTCTGCTGTCGCAAGGCGTCACGACGGTGTTCCCGACCGTCATTACGAACGGAGACGAAGCGATCGAGGCTTCGATGCGTTCGATCGCCGCGGCGTGCCGGGAGGACGCCCTGACCGGCTCTTGCGTCGGCGGCATCCACCTCGAAGGCCCGTTCCTGTCGCCGGTCGACGGCTCGCGCGGCGCGCATGAGGCGGCGTACGTCCGCGCGCCCGACTGGGACGCGTACCTCCGGTGGCAGGAAGCGGCCGAAGGGCGCATTCGCATCTTGACGATGTCGCCGGAATGGGACGGCGCGGCCGATTTCATCTCGCGCGTCGCCCGGACGGGGACGATCGTGTCGATCGGCCATACGGCGGCGACGCCGGAGCAAATTCGCGAGGCGGTCCAAGCCGGGGCGCGCATGAGCACGCACCTCGGCAACGCCGCGCAGCTGATGCTGCCGCGGCACCCGAACTATATTTGGGAGCAGCTCGCCGCCGACGAATTGACCGCTTGCGTCATTCCCGACGGCTTCCACCTACCGGATTCGGTGCTCAAGGTGTTCCTCCGCGCGAAGGCGGGCCGCATCGCGCTCGTCAGCGACGCGGTGTACTTGAGCGGCCTCGCGCCGGGCGCGTATCGGACCCATATCGGGGGCGACGTCGTGCTGACGCCGGAAGGCCGACTCCATCTGGCGTCGAACCCGAAGCTGCTCGCCGGCTCGGCGCAGATGCTCGTCGAGGGCGTCGGCCGCCTCGCGGAGCGCGGCTTGTGTACGTTGGACGAGGCGTGGGCGCTGGCGTCCGCCGCGCCGGCCGAAGCTAGCGGCCTTGAAGGCGGCGTCGGGACGCTCTCGCCCGGGAGCCCGGCCGATCTCGTCTTGTTCCGCCTCGACGGCGCGCGCGTGCGAATCGAAGAAGTGTATAAGAACGGAACGAGCCGATTCCGTCAGAACGGAATCGGCTCGAGCGGATCGGCCTGATGCTCCCAGGCTCGCACGACGCCCGCGGCGGCCCCGACGGCCGTCGCGAGCGGGTGGAGCGAGGAGCGGACGAGCTCCGCTTGCGCGGATGCGGGGGAGAGCGATCTTCCCCGCATTTCTTGTCGGATGATCGGGAACAGCGTATCCGAGGCGAGCATGAGCGGTCCGTCGCACACGACGTACCGCGGGTTGAGCAAGTTGACGAGCGGCGCCAGCGCGACGCCGATCGCGCGGCCGACGCGCGTCAGCTCCCGGAGGACGGCCTCGTCGCCTTGCCTGGCCCGTTCCGCGAGC
Organism: Paenibacillus antri; assembly: GCF_005765165.1. NCBI lineage: Bacteria > Bacillati > Bacillota > Bacilli > Caryophanales > Paenibacillaceae > Paenibacillus > Paenibacillus antri. The sequence continues at coordinate 308,451 of NZ_VCIW01000001.1, forward strand.
GACGCCGCGTCCAGGCGTTCGGGCGGCTCGCCCGTCGCCGCCGCCACCCGGGCGAATAGGGCCGGCAGCCCCGCCACCGCCTCGAGGCAGCCCGCGTTGCCGCAAGCGCAGCGGGGACCGTCCGGCTCCACGACCGTATGCCCGAGTTCCCCCGCGAGTCCCCCTTCGCCCCGCACGATGTCGCCCCCGATCGCGATGCCGCAGCCGACGCCCGCGCCGAACGAGCAGTACGCGAAATGATTCGTCCCGCGCCCCGCCCCGAACCACAGCTCGCCCTGCGCCGCCAGCTTGACGCTGTTATCGACCAGAATGCGGCCGAGCGGCAGCGCGTCCGCGAGCATCGCCCGCAGCGGCACGTCGCGCCAGCCGAGATGCGTCGACAACGCGACGCGGCCGGACGCCGGATCCACCAGCGCGGGCACGCCGAGCCCGACGCCGACGAGCGGGCGGTTCGGCTCGGCCGCTTGCGCCGCCGCGGCGTGCGCCGCGACCGCCGCGACCGTCGCCTCCGGCGTCGTCTCGGAGAGCGGCAGCTCCTCCCGCTCGAGCGGCGTCCCGCACAGGTCCGTCGTCACGGCGAGAATCGAGCGGGACAGCAGCTGGAAGCCGAGCGCCTTCCGGTTCGCCGGCTCGAACGCGACGCCGAGCGCCTTCCGTCCGGCGCCTCCGCTCACCGTCAGCCCCGTCATGCGGACGTAGCCCGCCGACGCCAGCTCTTCGACGATCGCGTTCACCGTATTTTTCGTAAGGCCGAGCGCCGCCGACAGCTCCGTCCGCGTCGTCGTCCCTCGCCGCTTGAGCGCTTCGTAGATCAGCTTGCGGTTGATGTCCTTCGAGAGCGTCGGCCCTCTTCCGCGCGTTCCCGCCATGCCGCGACTCTCCCCTTTTCCTTATGTTTACTCATCGTAACAAAAAAACGCCGCCCGCGCGACGGTTCGCGCATGCGGCGCAGGTTAGCGGACCCACGCGTCCAACCCCGCAAGGAACGATTCCAAGACGCGCTCCTTGCTCGACTCCGTCAGGATCATCTCATGGAGCCGCTGAAGATGCTTCTCTTCGGTCCAGCTTGGCTCCCGGCCCTCGTAATATTTGGACACTTGGCCGTATACCAGATGCGGGAACGTCAGCTCGGCGACCAATGCCGCATACTGGTCCTTCGTCAGCGGATGCGCCTCGTGGTACGCCTTCATCATCGTCAGCATCGTGTCCAAGTCCCAGGCGAGGTCCCGCTTCATGACCTTGTTCAAGATTTTCCGCAGATCCCGGATCGGCACGTCGACCGTCAGCGAATCCATGTCGAACACGTAGAAGCGTCCATCGTCTCCGATGGCCGTGTTGCCCGCGGCGAAGTCCTGATGGCACAACGTCTTCGTCTCGTGCGTCAATCGAACCCAGTCGCCGTAGCCGGTTCGCCGCAACCGCTCCAACGCGTCTTCGCCTTGCGCGACGAACGCGTCGGCGCGCCCTAGGAACAGTCGGTCGAAGCCGTTCGGGTTCGGCTTGCCCGCGGCAGCGCTCTTCCACGCCGCAAGCTGCTCGACGCGCCGACGCATCGTCGTTTCGCGGTCGGTCAGCAAATACGACGGATAGAAGCCCGTCGGCGATTCGAAGCCCTGAGAAGCGACGTGGAACGTCGCCAAGCCGCGTAGCAGCGTTCTTAACTCGGCCTCGATCTTATACTCCGGCGGACGGCCGCGGACGGCGTCGAACAGCACGTAGTTTTGTCCGTCTTCCCGCGCCCAGCCGCCGCCGTCCGACGTCCGGTGCACCCGCGGCGTCCCGAGCCCTCTTCCGCGCATATAGTCGATCGCCGCGATCATAAAGCGGATCGCTTCGGTCCCGAACGGGACCTTCTTCAAAATCAACCCGCCCGCGTCCTCGGCGTCGACATACCATACCGCCTTCTTCCCTTTGTCGGACAGCAGGCGGACGCTCCGCACGGCGTACGGGTACCGCGACAGCGCCCGGACCGCGGCGGATTCCTCATAAGGGTCCATGCTCATCCCACCCTTCTACTCTATTTTCTTGCGGTTCACGGCGGCCATGTACAGCAGCTCGAGGCGGCGCGCCGCGTGCTCGAATCCATGATTTCTTTCGACGAACGCGCGGCCCGCCCGCGCCATCCGTTCCGCTTCCTCCGGATCGCCGAACAAGCGGAGAATCGCGTCCGCGAACGCGTCCGGGTTGGCGTAGTCGTCGATGACCAACCCGTTGACGCCGTGCCGGACGATCTCGCTATTGCCGCCCCGGTTCGTCGTTACGATCGGCAGCCCCGCCGCCATCGCTTCGTAATGCACCCTCGCGAGCGGCTCCTGCCACTGCGAGCTGCACACGAAGACGTCGCCGGCGAGGAAGGCGTCGGGTACCCGGCTCGGCGGAAGGAAGCCCGTGAACACGATGCGGTCCCCGAACGCCTCCGCCGACCGGCGAAGCCGTTCGCCGAAATCGTCGAGCGTATCGTCGGAAAACCACTTGCTGCCGACGATGAGCAGCACCGCCTCCGGATCGCTCCGAAAGACGCGCTCCATCGCTTGGATCAGCACGTCCGGTCCCTTCACCGCGCTGAGCCGCCCGACATACAGGACGACCTTCTTCCCTTCGAGACCGTACTGCCTCCGAAGCTCGGTTCGAATCCGCTGTCCCTCCTCCGTCCATACCGGCGCGTACCGTTGAAGGTCGACGGCGGAATACACCGTCCGCAGCTTGCCCGCCGCGGCGGGGAACCGGGTAACGATCGTATCCCCGATATAATCGCTGATGCTCATGATCCTGTCGATCGCGCGAACGGAAAGACGGCCCATTTCCTCGGAAATTTTCCCTTCTCGGAACATCTCGTTATGAAGGCTTACGACGAAACGGCTTTCCGGCATCGCCGATTTATAGATCAATACATGGGCCGGACGGTTGAACACATGCACGACATCGTAAATCAATCCGGCCTTGCGGGCCTCTTCCAGCTTAACGGCCACGTTATACACGTACCGATCCTTCGGTACGCGCTCGAACGCGACCCTTCCCGCGACCTCGCGATCCGGCAATTCCGGATCGGCGACGCAATAGACGGTTACCCGATGCCGCTTCGCCAAATGCGGAAGCGCCCCTCCGATCAAAATTTGGATCGCGCCGCCGCGGATCGGCGGAACGGGCAGCCGCTCCGTACAAATCATTGCGATATGGAGCGATCTTCGCGCCATGCGCCTCACCTCTTTCTTCCATGCGCGATCACCTCGTCGATCCGGCCGAGGAACGCCTGAAGCACCTTCCCCTTGCTCCGCTCCGTGGCGATCATGTCCCGAAGCTTCTCCAGGTGCTTCTCCTCCGTCCACCCCGATTTCTCGCGCCTCTTGTAATATTTAGACGCCTGTCCATACACCAGATGAGGGAACGACATCTCCGCGACCAGCGCGCGGTATTGCTTCGCCGTCAGCGGGTTTACCTCCTGATACGCCTTCAGCATCGCCACCATCCGCTCGAGATCCCAGACTCCCTTCTTCATGACCTTGTTCAAGATTTTCCGAATGTCGCGAATCGGCGCGTCCACCGTCAGCGCGTCCATGTCGAACACGTACAGCTGCCCGTCGTCCCCGATCGCGAGGTTCCCGGCGGCGAAGTCTTGGTGGCAGAGCGACTTGTTCGTTCGAAGCTCCTCCGCCCACGCCGCGAAGTCGGCGCGCTTCAGCAGCGCGATCGACTCCTCCGCCTGCTTCAGGAACGGATCCGCATGCCGCAGAAACAACCGATCGAACTCGGTCGGCTTCTTCTTGGCCGCCGCCGCCGCTTTCCAGGCCGTCAGCCGTTCGATGTTCGCGCGTTTCCGCGTTTCCCAGACGTATAGCAGAAGAGACGGATAATATCTCGTCGGCGACGCGATGCCTTGCGAAGCTTTATGGAATTGCGCCATGCCCCGCATAATCAGCCGCAGCTCTTCTTTACGCTCGTAGTCGGGCGTTCGGCCGCGCACCGCTTCGAACACGACGTACCGGTCCTCGTTCAACGCGACGAAGTTCTTACCGTCCGTCGTGCGAATGACGGCCGGCGTACGCAGCCCCCTCTTGCGCATATAGTCGACGGCATACGCCATGAAATCGATGTCCCGGTCGCCGAACGGAACCTTCTTCACGATGCGTTCCCCTCGGTCCGTGCTCACCGACCAGACCGCCTTCTTCCCTTTGTCCGACAGCAGCCGAATGCTTCGGACTTTGCCGGGATAATGAGCCATCACCTTCGAAACGAGCTCGGCGTAAGCCCGGTCGGCGCCGTCCGCGCGATCGCCGCTTGCGGGGCGATTCGTGCGATTCGTGCGTTCCGCGCGATCCTCCCGGTCCGACCGGTCCGCGCGGATCGCCGGGCGCCGCCGGTCCGTCCGACGCGGCCGCGAGCGGCCCGCCTCCCCTTTTCCAACCGTGCGCTTCATGCGATGCCCCCTTCCATACGTTATTTCCGCTCGGCTCCCATAGCCTCCTCGTACAGACGCTCCAGCCGCTTCGCCACATGCTCGAACCCGTGATTGCGCTCCGCGAGCTCGCGGCCCGCCTTCGCCATCCGCTCCGCTTCCTTCTTGTTGCGCAACATGTAAAGAATCGCGTCCGCGAACGCTTTCGGATTGCTGTAGTCCTCTATTACGAGTCCGTTCCTCCGGTGATTGACGATCTCCGCGTTGCCGCCTCGATCCGTCGTGATGATCGGAAGCCCCGCGCCCATCGCCTCGTAGTGCACCCGGGCCAGCGGCTCCTCCCACTGCGAGCTGCAGACGAACACGTCCCCCATGAGGAAAATGGAAGGCAATCGCTTCGGCTCTACGAACCCCGTAAATCGGAGATGCTTCATCATCGGCTCCGCGATTTCCCGAAGCTGCAGCATGTACTTGCTCATCTGTTCTTGGAACGACTTCGCCCCCACGATGACTAACACCGCGTTCGGAATTTCCCGAACGACATGTTCCATCGCCTGCACCAGAACGTCCGGGCCTTTCACGGCGCTGAGTCTGCCGACGAACAAGACGACCTTCTTGCCCTCGACGTTGTAGGTTTTCCGGAGCTCGGCTCTGGCGGCCTGCGCCCGCTTGGACCAGATCGGCTTATACTGGTTCAAGTCGATGCCGGAATAGACGGTCCGGAGCTTGCCCTTCGCCGAGGGAAACCTGGAAACGATCGTCTTGCCGATATAATCGCTGATGCACATGATGCGCTTCGCCTTCCGGATCGACCGAAGGCCGTCTTCTTCGGATATTTTGTGTTCGCGGTACATCTCGTTGTGCAAGCTGACGACGAATCGGCTTTCGGGCATCGCAGCCTCGTAGACTAGCAAATCCTTAGGCCGGTTGAACACGTGCACGACGTCGTACCTTTTCCCGGCTTTCCTCGCTTCCTGGAGCGCCTTGCCGACGTGCTGCACATAGTTGTCTCGCGGCAGACGCACGTAATCGATGCCTAGCTTCGTCTCGCGCGGCGGCAGCTCCGGATCGTCGGGGCAATACACCGTTACCCGATGCTTCCGGCCGAGAAACGGCAGCACGCCGTCGATCAAAATTTGGATCGCTCCGCCGCGAATCGGCGGAACGGGCAGTTTCTCCGTACAAATTAAGGCAATTTTCAATCCGCGATTCCCCAATGGTTCCCCCTCCCTCGTCACCACTAAGGTATGTCCGGGACGGCGGGAAGGCACGGCAAACTCTACGAAAACGAAAAAATAGGCCGCCCTCTATCATTGATAGAGGACAGCCTATGGACGTTCGCGCGCTTATCGCGCCGAAAACTTGTACGACGTCGTATGCTTATACGTCTCGCCCGGCCGCAAAATCGGCGACGGGAAGTTCTTATGCTTCATGCTGTTCGGAAAATATTGCGTCTCGAGGCACAGCCCGGAGCGCTTCCCGTACGCCGCGCCGCCCTTGCCGATCTCGGAGCCGTTCAGGAAGTTGCCGGAGTAGAACTGCACGCCCGGCTTCGTCGTGAACGCCTCCATGACGCGGCCGGTCGTTGGCTCGTACACTTCCGCGAACTTCTCGAGCTTCTCGCCGCCGACGTTCAGCACGAAGTTGTGGTCGTAGCCGCCGCCGTTGCGGATTTGTTCGTCGTCCGTCTTCGCGAGCCCCGGTCCGATCGGGGTCGGCTTTCGGAAATCGAACGGCGTGCCGTCGACCTCGCGGATTTCGCCCGTCGGCACGCAGGCGGCGTTCACCGGGGTGAACTTGTCCGCGTCGATCGTCAGGACGTGGCCGCCGATGTCGCCGGCCGCATGTCCGGCCAAGTTGAAGTACGCGTGGTTGGTCAGGTTGACGATCGTATCCCGATCGGTGACCGCTTCGTAGTCCAGCACGAGCTCGTTGTCGTCGGTCAGCGAATAGGTGACGGTCGCGCGCAGCGTGCCCGGGTAGCCCTCTTCGCCGTCCGGGCTGACGTACGTCAACCGCAGCGCCTGTCCGGCGCCGTTCGGCGCTTCGACGATCTCGGCGTCCCATAGCTTCTTGTCGAAGCCCTCGCGGCCGCCGTGCAGCGTGTTGTCGCCGTCGTTTTTCGCAAGCGCGTACTCGGCGCCGTTCAGCTCGAACGCGGCTCCCTCGAGGCGGTTCGCGAAGCGGCCGATCAGCGCGCCGAAGTACGGTCCCTTGCGCAGGTACGGCTCCGCCGTCTCGTAGCCGAGCGTAATGTCGGCGAACGCTCCGTCGCGGTCCGGCGTCCGCAGCGCGACGATGACGCCGCCGAGGTCGGAGACGTCCGCGGACATGCCCGCCGCGTTCGTAAATGTGTACAGTCGAATCGGCTTGCCGTCTTCGGTCGTTCCGAACGGCTTAGAGGTAATGCTGCTCATGTGGATTCGCTCCTTTGTTTTGTGCTGCGACGGACCGATGCGGGCGCGGGGGCGGCGGCGGCGGCGGCGGGAACGACGAAGCGTGTCCGTCGGCTCGCGCCTGTGAGCGCTTCCGAGCAGGCGCAAGCGCCGGGCGGCCGCCCGCCGGCGGCTGTAAGCGCGAATTCGCGCTTATTTCGCCCGTGCGGCCCCCCGCCGGCGGCTGTAAGCGCGAATTCGCGCTTATTTCGCCCGTGCGGCCCCCCGCCGGCGGCGATAAGCGCGAATTCGCGCTTATCTCGCCCGTGCGGCCGCCCGCCGGCGGCTGTAAGCGCGAATTCGCGCTTATTTCGCCCGTGCGGCCCCCCGCCGGCGGCTGTAAGCGCGAATTCGCGCTTATTTCGCCCGTGCGGCCCCCCGCCGGCGTCTGTAAGCGCAAATCTGCGCTTATCTCGCTCGCGCGGCCCTCCGCCGGCGGCTGTAAGCGCAAATCTGCGCTTATTTCGCCCGCGCGGCCCTCCGCCGGCGGCTGTAAGCGCACATATGCGCTTATCTCGCCCGTGCGGCCCCCCGCCGGCGGCTGTAAGCGCACATATACGCTTATCTTGCTCGCGCGGCCCTCCGCCGGCGGCTGTAAGCGCGAATTCGCGCTTATTTCGCCCGTGCGGCTCCCCGCCGGCGGCTGTAAGCTCGAATTCGCGCTTATTTCGCCCGTGCGGCCCCCCGCCGGCGGCTGTAGCGCAAATCTGCGCTTATTTCGCCCGCGCGGCCCTCCGCCGGCGGCTGTAAGCGCGAATTCGCGCTTATCCCGCTCGACCGGTCGCTTCCCGACTTCCCCATAATCGGTCGACGCAGCAAAATGTTCCGTCTGTCCCTATCTTACCGAAAAACTCTCGCGCCACCAACCGGATTTTTCCTATGAAACTCCTACGACGCCCCGCTAGGGTAGCCACCGGTCGAAGAACGCATCCATCGGCTCCCCCCGCACGCGCTCCGCCGCCGCGGCGAACGATTCGGTCGTGACGACTCCGAATCGGAACTCCTCGTAATACGCCTTCAAGAAGCGATCGAACCCTTCCTCCCCGAGCTCGCCGCGCAGCGCATGGAGCAGCAGGGCGCCCTTGCGGTAATTGCCGTTCCAGTACGCCGACCAGCTGTCGTACGTCCGGACGTCCCCGACCGCCGCTCCCTTCCGCAGCGTGCGCAGCCGCTCCGCGTACACCGCGTCCAGCCGGTCGCCGAGCAGATAGACGTCCGTCGCGTACGTCGCGAAGCCCTCGTCGAGCCACGGCTCGCGCACTTGATCGTTGCCGATCACGTTGTAAAACCACTGATGCGCGACTTCGTGCGCCACCGTCTCGACGCCGTCCGGATCGTTCAGCCGATCGGCGCGGACGAAGGCGAGGCCGGGGTATTCCATGCCGGTGACGAACATTTCGTTTTCGAAAATGTCCATCTCCCCATACGGATACGCCCCCACCCAGCCTTCCAGCAGGTCCGCGATGCCCGCGGCGGCTTCGGCTGCGGCCGCCGCCCGCGCTTCCGACGCATGCCGGAAGTGGACGAACACGCGCGCGCCGCGCGCCGTCGACGCTTCGGCGACGCGATAGCCCGCGCCGAGCGCGAACGCGAAGTCGCGCGCGAGCGGCGCGTCGACCGTCGTCGTCGCCCAGCCGTCGGCGGCGGACGCGGACGCGGGCGCAACCGTCTCGTCGCCGGTCGCGACGACGTCGTATTCGCGCGGCGCCGTCAAGCGCACGCGGAAATCCGCGACCGTCGAATAGAACGGGTCGCCGACCGGCTCATACGCGTAGTCGCGCCATTCGCCGTCGAACGCGGCGAGAATCGGCAGCGCGTTGCCGAACCAATACGCGTCGTCTGCGGCGCCGAAGCGGTGATGCACGGCGGGCAGCGTCGCCTCCCACGCGAGCTCGATCCGCCGCCATTCGCCCGGCGCCCACGGCTCCGGCAGCGCGACGGCGATCGTCTGCCCGCGCCGCTCGACGGCCGCGGGCGCGCCGTCGACGCTCGCGCGGACCGCCTCCAGCCGCCCGTCGAGGGCGTCCGGCGCCGCGGCGGCGTACGCGCGCTTGCGGTGCTCCGGCAGCACCGGGTCGCGCGTGCGGATCGCCTCGGCGGAGAACGCGTTCAGGTAGGCGGTCCACCTCGCCTCGGACGTCGCGACGGCGGCGTCGTTGCGGGCGAGCGCGACGGTCGTCCCCGTCAGACGGCGCGACGCCGGATCGAACGTCGCTTCGATCTCGTACGTCGTCCGCTCCGGCATCGGCTCGGGCTCCGGCTCCGTAGACTCCGGCTCCACCGCCCCCGGACCCGCTGCCGCCCCCGGCCCCACCGGCTCCGGCGCAGGCTCCTCAGCCCTCGGCTCCCCCGCAGCCGGCGCGCCCGACTCCGACGACGGCGGCGCGCTCGCGTCCGAGCAGCCCGCCGCCGCAAGCGCGAGCGCCAGCGCCGCCACCCCCGCGGCGCCCCGCCTCAACCGCCCCACGCCTTCCGCGTCAGCAGCTGTAACCCTTCGATGCCGACGACCGCGATCAAGGCGAAGTACGCCCCGGTAAGCAGCGCGAAGACGTACGCCAGCAAAAACAACGCCCCGTCCCGCAGCAAATAGCCGAGCGCCACGAAGGCGACGACGTACGCCGGCAGCGAGTTGGAGAACGGGATCGGCAGCGGCAGCATGAGCAGCACCGAGCTGACCAACATCAGCAGCGCATGGCCCTTCAGCGCGCCGTCCGACGCCGTCAGCGCCGGCATCCGCCGGGGCTTCGACCAGCGCTCGAGGCGGCGGAACAGCGCGACCGCGCCGCGGAACAGCAGCGAGACGCCCCTCTGCGGCAGCGCGTAGCGCCGAATCCATCCCGGCATTGGAAGATCTTGCCCGATCAGTATGCCGATGGCGAGGAGCGCGAGAACGAAGCCGAACGGCGTGCTCACGCCCGGCAGCGCGATCGGTTGAAGGAACGGTACGGACAGCACCATAAGAATGAAGAATGGCCCCTTATCCCGCAACGCTTCCAACAGCTCGCCGACGCGGAGCCGCCGGTCCCGCTTCAGCTCGTGCCGCATCTCCTCCAGAATGTCCGATACGTTTCGTTCCAATTATATCACCCGTCCTTCTTTATGAAGCCAACGATAGAGCACGACGCCCGCCGCGGCGCAGCCCAGCGCGCTGAGGCCGATGAGCGAATAACCGGCGCGATAGCCGAGGGCGTCGGTCGCGGCGCCGATCAAGAAGTTCCCGACGATGCCGAGAATGCCGATCGTCGTCACCGTGAACGTGATCGCGGCGTCCGTTCCGTGCGGGTACCGCTTCGCGAGGAACGCCATCACCGTCGGGTAGACCGGAGCGATGCCCGCGCCGGCGAGCGCCAGCAGCGCCGCCCCCGGCTCGCCGAGCAGGATGCCGGCGCAGGTGCACGCGCCGGAGAAGCCGGCGAACAGGACGATCGATTTCACGAAGCCGAACCGGTCCGTCAGCGGGCCGAGCACGAGACGCGCGATCGTGAAGCAGAAGAAGAACGCCGAGAGCATGCCGGAAGCGCGCACGGTGTCCCAGCCGTACGATTTCTCGAGGAAGTTGACGAGCCAGCCGCCGACCGCGAGCTCCGCCGTCACGCCGAAGGCGAGCAGCACGACGACGCACCACGCGACCTTGTCTCGCATAAAGCTCCGCCACGTAACGCGTGCTTCCGCCTGAGCCGCGGACTCCTTCGGGAACTTCGCGAGCAGCGCGGGCAGCATCGGCAGCGCGCAAGTCAGCAGCAAGACGGTGTACATGCCGCGCCAACCGAGCGCCTCGCCGCCGACGCTCCAAGCCATCATGCCGGTCGCCGCGAGCGGCGCCCCCGTCGAGCTGAGGCCGTAGAAGAAATGCGAGAGGTTCATCATGAACCCCGTGTTTTTCGTGAATAAGCGGGCGCTCAGCACCGCCAACGCGATCTCGAGCAGCCCGTTCCATACGTAAAAGAAGAAAAACGCCCCGGCGAACGGCACGAACCCTTGCGCCGAACCGATCAGCCAGCCGGACGCGGCCATAAAGCCGAACGTCAGCAGGCAGGCGGTCCGCAGGCCGATCGTCTGCACGACGCGCCCCGCGAACGAGCAGGCGAGCAGGAAGCCGAGCGAGTTAAATGCGAGCAGAAGGCCCAGTTGCCACTCCTCGAGGCGGAAATCCTCTTGCATGCGGGGCAGCGCGGGCCCTTTCATATTTTCCGAAATTCCGAAAATCAAATAACCGACGAAGACGACGGCGAGCAATAAATAATAATTCCTAGTCAGCTGCTCTGGCGATGATTGCGACTGTTGCAGAACGATTCCCCATTCCTAAGTACATTCTTCTTCACTATATAAGAAAACGGGGACCGCTTCAAAAAACTATGCTATGCTTGCAAGGAGATCTTCCCTTCGATCTTAGGGGGGAGGTCGCCTGCCATGGCCGATCGAAAACGACTCGAACATCTGCAAAAAAGAGCTCTAGAGTTAACCGCAGCGCAACAACATGCAGTCCATCTGCTTATTAGCAATCGACGAAAGTTAAGAAACAACAGAGCATTGCTAAATGAAAATCTACTGTTTCTAAGAAACCTGAAGAACGAGTTGAATCATATTCGAAAAAATAAGCCGGAATAAAGCCTTCCCGCCCTCTCCCCGCAAACGCAAATCAGCCCCGTTCGAGATCGCTACGGCGTCTCCAACGGGGCTACTTTTCGCACTCGCTATTCACTTGTATTCGTCAACCCTCCGATACATGCACCGCATGCACATTTTCCCGATCGACTTCACGCATGCTTGGCATGAACCCACGCGCTAACATACGTTCCAGATTCCGTACGTTTCGACTTCCTTCGTATACCCGCATGCCGGGAGGCGTGCTGACATGCTTCGCCTAACGCTGCGTCATCGGATGATTCTCCCTTCGTCAAGGATGGTATATTAATCAGTTCAGGCGTTCGTCATTCGGTCGGATCCGCTGCGACGCAAGTCGTGCAATAACGTCCGCTGCGTTCATCCGGGTTCATCGCCTGAAGCTGAGTAATATCGATTCGGAGAGCCGAGAGGTTTGCGGCCGGCGGCTTGTCCGTTTCATGTCTTTATCATACGCCCGCCGGTAAGTTATGTAAATATTCAGATAATTCAGTTATATTGGGAAAATGCCCTCTTTTCTCCCGTTCGCTCGGAATTGGTCCCCCGCACGCATGATTGCGCGTTTTTCGAATCCGCACAACGGTGCCCGACTGCCTGTGACAAAGCTCACTAGAACAGCAACTTTTAGTGTGAATCGAGCAACTTTACCTCTTTATGAAACCGATATCATCCGGTAAAATCAAGATATATCAACGTTATGGAGGTCGATCGGCATGAAACTTCACGGATTAACGGAGGAGCAATATATCGCGTGGAACCGGGACGGATATTTGGTGCTGGACGGCTTCTTGTCCCCGGAAGAGGTCGACCGCTACAACGCCGAGACCGACGATGCGTTCGAGCGCTGGCGGTCGAACGGCGGGGGCAATCCGGAGCACGGCCAGCTGAATCATGTCGAGCAAATTTGCGGCATTATCGACTACGGCGACGCTTTCCTTGAGCTGATGGAGCATCCGAAGATGATGGCCGTCATGCGCGACGTCATCGGCGACCGGTTCGTCATGATCGACAACGACGCGATGCTGAAGCCGCCGAAACGCGAAGCGCATACGAATTGGCACCGCGATACGGGCAATAAGCTGTTCGTGAACGAACGGGAAATTCCGTTCATGGTGAAGGTGTTTTATTTCTTGTCCGACGTCGCGGACGACGGCGGCTGCCTCGCCTTCCTGCCCGGCAGCAACCATCTGCCGAACGAACGGCTGCCGAGGGTCGAGAAGCAGGAAGATATGCCGGGGCACGTCCGGATGACGGTGAAGAAGGGGACGGCCGTGCTGTTCAACGGGTACACGTATCACTCCGCGCTCAACAACTATTCGGACACGACGCGCCGCTCGCTCATCTACAACTACGGAGCGTCCTTCGTCCGCACGTGGCCGGGGTACGAGGCAAGCGAGGAGCTGCGAGCCAAGGCGACGACGAATCTTCGGAAAATGCTGCTCGGCGTCACCCCTTGGGTCGCCGATCCGAAAGCGTTCGAGGAACGACCGGAGCCGGTTCCGGCCGCCAAGCCGTGATTCCGTCCGGCAACGTCCAGTACATCGCCTCGCCGAGCGGGTTCGCCCGCTCGAGGCTATACTTCGCCCTCATCGGCGGCGTCGAACAGACGGCGCCGACGTTCGCGTTGGAGAGAGACCGCTACCACGCGTTCGAGATGATCTACATTACGAAGGGGCGCGGGTCGTTCCGGTACGGCGAGACGGAATACGAGCTGGGACCGGGCGACGGCGTCGTCTACGACATGCGGCTGCCGCATGCGTTCCGCGCCGATCCGAGCGATCCGTACGAGATGCGCTACGTCGTCTTCCAAGGAACGGATCTCGATAAGCAGTGGGGAGCGTGGTTCGAGGCGCCCTGCGTGGCGCTGCCCGCCGGAGGGGAGAAGGAGCCGCGGTACGCGGCGCTGCTGCTGCTCGTGCTGGAGGAGATGGCGCGAGGCGCGCTCGAGCGAGAGCCGTACGTCTCCGGCCTGCTCTACGAGCTGCTGATGGAGGCGCTCTCGGCGGACCGGACGGCTCCCGCCGAGCGCGGCGCCGCGGCGCCGCCTGCGCTCGACAGCGGGCGGCGTTACTTGGAGGAGCGGTACGCGGAAGCGGACGCCGACATTCACGGCGCCGCTCGGGTGGCGGGGCTCAGTTATTATCATTTCATCCGCCAGTTCAAGCGGTATTACGGCTCGTCGCCGAAGGAATTTCTAACGAAAATTCGGCTCGGCCACGCGAAGCGCGCGCTGCTGCATACCGACCTGTCCGTCGCCGAGGCGGCGGAGGCGGCCGGCTTCGGCAGCTACAACGCGTTCCTGCACACCTTCCTGCAGCACGAGGGCTGTTCGCCGACGTTTTATCGGAAGGCTTGGCGCCGGCCGCCGGCGGAATAAGCTAGAACGTCACCGACAGCCCGCCGTCGACGGGAATCGTCGCGCCGCAAATATACGACGCGTCCTCGGACGCAAGGAACGCTACGACGGATGCGATTTCTTCGGGTCCCCCGGCTCTCGCTTGGGGGATTTTGCGTCTTTCGACGTAGATGTCCTTGAACCATTCCGTGTCGAGCTCGTTCTCGCCGTCGACGATCGACATCGGCGTGTCGACAAAGCCGGGATTGACCGCGTTCACGCGAATGCCGTGCGAGGCGAGCTCGACGGCCGTGCAGCGCGTCAGCTGATCGGTTGCGCCCTTCGCCGCGTTATAGTGGCTCGACAGCGGCAGCGCCCGGTACGCGTTGATCGACGACACGTTCACGATCGCGCCGCCGAAGCCGCGCTCGATCATATGTCGCGCGACGGTACGCGTGCAGCAATACGTGCCGAAGGCGATGACGTCGAACACCGGCTTCCACTCCGACGTCTCCGCTTGTACGAAGTCGACCGACGTCGACATCGCCGCGTTGTTGACGAGCACGTCGACGCCGCCGAAGGCGTCGACGACCGAGCCGATGCAGCGGACGACGTCCTCCTCCTTCGACACGTCGCCCTGCACGAACATCGCCCGGCCGCCGGGCGCGCGGGCGCGCAGCTCCGCGATCGCCTTCTCGAGCGCGTCCGCGCGGCGTCCCATGATCGCGACCGCCGCGCCCTCCTCCATAAACCGCAGGGCGGTCGCGAACCCGATCCCGGTCGCCCCGCCCGTGACGAATACGGACTTTCCTTCGAATCGCTTCATTCCTTCGCTTCCCCCTCTACGTTGCCTTCGAGATCGATGCCGCTTACGGCCTTCATTCCCGCGTATACGACCGCCGTCACGTCCGTCGCGAACGTCTCCCCCGGAGCCAAGGTCCGGTGCGTGCCCGCCGCCGCGCCGTCCGCGACCGAGATCGGATATCCGGTGCACGGCTCCAGCACGACGGTGGACAGGCCGCGCCAGCCGCCGTACGTCGCGAACAGCCAACACGAACGGAACGCCTCCGGATCGAAGGCGAGGCCGAGGCCGACGCCGGACGCGGTGTCCGTGTACGCGCACCAGCCCCCGTTCAGCTCCGTCAAATATTGAAACTCGTTGACGCCGGACGAGGCCGGCAAGCAGCGCCGCATATCGTGCCGAACGCCGTCTTCTCCCGTCGCGAACGGCCAGGCGTACGACGCGCCCGTCTTCCCGGTGCGCGGCGGGCCGAAGTCTTCGATGTACGCGTCCCGCGCGCCGACGTCGATCCGCCCATACTCGTCGGCCTTCACCGCCGCATGCAGCTTCCATAAATACGGCAGCTCGACGCGGCCGAGATTCGTCAGCCGGTGCGAGAAGCGAAGCTTCGCTTCGCCCGCCGCCAGACGGATCGTCTTCTCCATCCGGCAAGCCGATACCGGCGTCTCCACCCAGAGCTTCACCGACGCTTCGCCCTCGTCTCGCCGAACCTCGAACTCCCAAGGCAGCGACCAGATCTCGCCGTGATCGGGCATCGCTTCGCCGCCGAGCGTCTCGGGCACGTCGTTCGGGAACAATTCGTCCCAGCCGCCGAAGAAGTGATCGTCGTACGACGCCCCGAACCCGATCGGCCGCGGCGCGATGCGCGGATGCTGCCACAGGAGGTCCTTGCCTGTCGGCTTGTGCGTAATTTGCCAAATTTTCGCCCCGAGCCCCGGCAGAAGAACGACCTTCAGCAGATCGTTCTCCAAGATGACGGCCTGGAAGCCGCGATACGACCAATCCGTCGATACCGTCGCCGCCCCGCTCATTCCGCCGCCTCCTCCGATACCGTCAACAGCACCTTCGACACGGCGCCGGGATCGTTCAGCAGCCGTTCGTACCACGCCGCTCCGTCCGCGAGCGGCGCCTTCGCGAGGCCGGATGCGAGGCCGGCCTTCCCGGACGCGAGCCAGTCGAGCGCCGTCTCGAAGTGCGACACCCCGTACGCGAACGAGCCGACCGCGCGGATTTCATTGCGCACCATATGGTTGACCGGCAGCGAGGAATCCGCTTCGTGCAGCCCGACGAAGACGACCGCCCCGCCCGGCATGGCCGCGTGAACGCAGGCGCAACGCGTCGCGCCGGCGCCGACCGCGTCGATCGCGACTGAGACCCCCGCGCCGTCCGTCAACGCCTTCACCGCTTCTACCGTATCGATCTCGCGCGGGTTGATCGTCTCGGCGCCGAAGGATCGCGCGAACGCAAGCCGCTCGGCGTTCGTGTCGGCGACGAGGATGCGCCGCGCGCCGCGAATCTTCAGCGCCTGCAGCGTGAAGATGCCGATCGGGCCCATGCCGACGACGAGCGCGTCCGTCTCCGGCGCGACGCCGCCGAGGTCGACGGCGCGCGCGGCGCAGGCGATCGGCTCGGCGAGCGCGCCTTGCTCGAGCGTCACATGATCCGGCAGCGCGTACACGTTCCGGGCCGGTACCGCGACGTACGTCGCGTTGCTGCCGGGCAGCGCCGCGCTCAGCAGCTTGCGGTCCAAGCAAAGCTGCTCCTTCCCGGCGGCGCAATACCGGCAGGCGCCGCACGAGACGAGCGGATTCGCCGTCACGCGCGTTCCGACGGCAAGCGTCGGCCGAATCGCGGAAGCCCGATCGCCGAGCGCCGCCACGCGTCCGGAAAACTCGTGGCCGAAAATGAGCGGCGGCTTCCGCAAACTGTTTTTCCCGAGATACCCGCTCAACTCCGAGCCGCAAATGCCCGAGTACGCCACCTCGACCAACACTTCGTCGGCTCCGATCGACGGAACGTCCACCTCGCGAAGCGTCATGACGCGAGGGCCTTCGTATACAAGCGCGATCATCCTTCGACGGCCTCCTTCCGAATGCGCACCAAGGCGCTCTCTTCCTCCCTCAGGGCGAACGTCAGCCCTTCCTCCATCATCTCCGCGCCGGTGCGAATCGCCGGCTCGCCGCCGTCCAGCGGCGACACCGCGTATCGCGCCGAAGCGTCCAAGGCGCGAAGGTCGAACGAACGCGACTTCCTCCCTTGCGGACCGTGCAGCCGGAACGCGAACAGCAGATGCTCCTCCCCGCCCGGCATCGCGTATTGGAACGCGGCCCACCGCTCGCCGCGGGCGAACCGCTTCGGCTGATCCGTCAGCCGGTAGACGTCGGCGCTCCGCACGAAATCCGCGACGACGTCCCGATACGTCTGAATATGATACGCGAACCGCTCCGCCACCCAGTCGGGCAGGTCGGGCAGCTTCTGCGAGAAGCCGAACCCGCCGAGCATCGAAATATGCGTGTAGTAATCGAGCTTCTCCCGCGTCAACGCCGGATCGCGGGGGTCGAACTTCTGGTAGCGGTGCTCGCCGAGCCAATCGCAGTACCCCCAATGCAGGCAGGCGTTCGGCGCGAGCATCGTCGTCGCGCCCCAGAACAGCTGCAGGTCGTGCTCCGGCCAGTCCGGATCGCTCAGGAACGTCGCGTGCGTCTGCCGCATCAGCCCGAGGTCGATGCGCAGCCCCCCCGACGAGCAGCTCTCCAGCAGCACGCGCGGATGCTTCGCCCGCACCCGCTCGAGCAGCCGGTAATACGCGGCGATATGCTCGAACAAGCCGTCGCCGCCGCCATGCCCATGATCCGTGCGATTGCAGCCCGCCCCCGGATCCAAGTTATAGTCCAACTTGATCCAGTCGCAGTTATGTTCCGTAATGATCCGGTCGAGCGTCTCGAACGCCCACTCCGCCGCGGCCGGGTTCGCGAAGCAGACGTAGCCGAGCGGCTCCCCGTCCCGCAGCGCGACGAAGTCCGGCCGCGAACGCGCCAGCTCCGCATGCCGCCCGAGCGCCTCGATCTCGCACCAGAGGCCGAACTTCATCCCGCGCTCATGGCAAGCGTCGGACAAGACGCGCAGCCCGTTCGGGAATCGGATCGTATTGACGAGATCCCAGTCGCCCCGATAGTCGTACCAATGCGTATCCGGATCGGTCGGACCGAACCAGCCGGCGTCGAGCGTGCAGACGTCGATCCCCATCGCCGCCGCCTTCTCCACATTCGCTAGGAACACTTCTTCGTTAATCGCCTTATCCTCGTAGCTCCACCAATGGTTCCACTCGGCGGGAAGCGAAGCCGACAGCTCGTTGCGCGGATACCAGTATTCCCGTCCGACGCGAGCGTACTGGATCGAGACGTCGTTCAAATCCCCGGTATCCGCGGATGCGACGACGACGCCCGGACTCTCCATCGACTCGCCGGGCGCGAGCTCCTTCCAGAACTCCCAATCGTTCAACCCGCCGGTCAGCAGCATCGCGCCGTCGCCCTTCGGCGCGAGCGTCAGCGCCCAGTTGCCGGACCACATGACCGACGCGGTCACGATGAGGCCGCTCGCGCGGTCGAAGAGGGCGACCCACGGATGGACGTCCGCGGAAGAGCGCCCCTTGCGCGTCTCCAGGCGGAACGGCTGCCCGTGCGGCGGCAGCGTCCGGAGCACGTTCTCGAACTCCATGCCCCAGCCGCTCGTATAGTGCATCGTCTCGTAATCGCGGACCGGCAGCTCGAGCGCGATCGTGTCGATCGCCTCGATCCTCGCCGCCCGCGTTCCTTCGTTCCTTACGATCAGCCGCTGCTCCGCCAGATTCGTCCCGTCGTACCGGATCGTGCGGCGCTCCACCTGCACGCCGGTCGCGTCGTCGACGAAGAAGGCCGCGTCGACGACGCGGCCTCCTTCCTTCGTCTGGCGCGAGCCGGTCAACGACATGCCCTGCGCCGCCGGGCTCCGGTACGAGCCGTCGATGCGCAGCGCGAAGCCGATATCGTTCGTCTTGACCATGCGCGCAAACCCCTCTCCGTGCTGTAGTTCTTACAACCCTATTCGCTCTGGAGCAGTGCGTTGATTTCCTTCTCCGCGTTCGCGAGCGCCGCCTTGACGTCGCCGCCGTTGATGAAAATTTCGTCCTGCATCGGCGTCATGAACTTGTCGGTCGCTTCTCTCCACTTGAGGTGGTAGATGTCGCCGATCCGGCCGTCCTTCAGCCATTCGAAGCGCGCTTCGCGGTAGCCTTCCGGCACCCAATCCGGCAGCTCCGCTTCGTCGCGGGACGGGTTGTGCACCGGAATCCAGGATTGCTGCTTCGCGAGCGTCTCTTGGTTTTCCGTCATCGTCCACTTGATGAACTCCCACGCTTCGTCCGGATGCTTCGTCTTCTCCGCCATCGCGTAACCGCCCATGAAGTACGGCGTCGCGCGGCCTTCGCCCCATTTCGGAATCGGCGCCATGCCCCACTCGAAGTCCGTGATTTCCTTCAGGGAGCCGAGATCCCAGTCGCCGCCGACGTACATCGCGAGCTTCCCGGTTTGGAAGTTCATGCCGTTCGCGTCCTTCGTCGCGACGTCCGGCGAAACTTTATGCTTATAGATCATGTCCTGCACGAACTGCAGCGCGGTTTGGGTTTCCGGCGTGTCGAGCGTAATCGCCTCCGGCTCGTGCACGTCCGCGGCGATGCTGCCGCCCTGCGCCCAGCTGAGCGCCATCCACGCCCACCAGATGCCGAGCGCCGTCGCGTCGAAGCCGTATTGCGTCGTCTTGCCGCCTTCGGCGATCGTCAGCTTCTGCGCGGCGGCCAGGACGTCTTCCCACGTCCAATCGGCGTTCGGGTAGTCGAGGCCGGCCGCGTCGAACGCCGTCTTATTGTAATAGAACGTCAACGTCTGGTAGTTTTCCGGCGCGACGAACATGTTTTCCCCGTCGAACTTGAACGGCTCGAACAGCTTCGCGTCGTATTGGCTCATGTCGATATCTTTGTCGAAGTACGGTTGAAGATTTTTGAACAGCCCTTTCTTATACCAAGCGTAGGCCGGAACGTCCCAGTAGAACAGGTCGACCGGATTGTTCGAGGCGAGCGACAGTTCGATCTTCCGGAACGTCTCGTCCCAGGGGAGAAGCGTCATCTGTACCTCGATGTTCGGGTGGCTCTCGTTGAACCGCTTGATCTTATCTTCCTCTTCCGCGTCCAATGCCGGCCCGTTCGACCAACGGATGAACTGCAGCGTCACCTTTTCCCCGGAACCCGATCCGCCCGACCCGCCGCTCTGCGAGCAGCCCGCGACGAACGTCACCAGCATCGACGCTACGATGAGCAGCATCCACATCGTCTTGTTCTTCTTCATTCTCCTTCGACCTCCCTAAGGATATTAGCCTTTCACTCCGGTAAATACGATCCCCTTGACGAACACTTTCTGGCTGACGAAAAACAGGAGAACGCATGGAATGATGGAATAAATCGTCGCCGCCATCAGCAGATGCAGCTCCGGCGACGAACGAGCCGAGCCCTGGAAGTACGACAAGCCGAGAGCGATCGTCCGCTTGCTCTCGTCCGTCAAGTAGATGAGCGGACCCATGAAGTCGTTCCACGTCCACATGAACGAGAACACCGCGGCGGTCGCGAGCACCGGCTTCGTCATCGGCACCATGATGCGGAGCCACGTGGAATACGCGTTGCAGCCGTCGATCCGGGCCGCGTCCTCGAGCTCCTTCGGCACGCCCATGTAGAACTGTCTCATCAGGAAGATGAAGAAGGCGCTTCCGAAGAACGACGGTACGATCAGCGGGAGGAACGTATCGATCCACCCGAGGCGGTTGAACAGCAAGTAGAGCGGAACCATCGTCACCGCCGCCGGCAGCATGAGCGTGGACAGCAGGACGAGGAAGATCAAATCCTTGCCGGGCGCCCGCAGCCGGGCGAAGCCGTACGACGAGAACGAGCAGGAGAACAACGTCCCTATGAGCACGAACACGACGATCGTGAAAGAATTGAGCGTATATAACGGAAAAGGGAACGTCGTCAGCGCCTCGGCGTAATTGCCCCATTGAATCGGATCCGGGATCCACTCCGGCGGGAACACGTACACGTCGATCTTCCGCTTCAGCGACGTCGAGATCATCCACGCGAACGGCGCGAGGATGACGATCGCTCCGGCGATGAGCAGCGCGTACGAGAACGCGGCCGTCAGCCGATCGCTTAGCCGCTTCCCCATCTTGGGGCGCGGCGCGACGCCCGCGTTCGACGATAGGTTGCTGGAGAGCGTCATGCCGTTTTCCCCCTTGCCTTCGATTTCTTGCCGCCCTTCTGCTCTTCATAAAATACCCACATCGGCGAAGAACGAAAGACGAGCAGCGTCAGCAGCAGAATGACCAGGAACAGCACCCAGGCGAACGCGGACGCGTAGCCCATAGAGAAGTAGTTGAACGCTTGGCGATACAAGTACAGCACAGCGAACAGCGTCGAGTTGTTCGGACCGCCCGCCGTCATAACGTAGCCCTCCGTGAACACCTGAATCGAACCGATAATGCCCATGACCAAGTTGAAGAAGATGACCGGCGACAGCATCGGAATCGTCACGCTTAAAAACTTGCGGAACCGGTTCGCGCCGTCGATCTCCGCCGCCTCGTACAGCTCCGTCGGGATGCCTTGGAGTCCCGCCAGGTAGATCAGCATGCTGCCCCCTACGCTCCAGAGGCTCATGAGAATGAGCGACGGCAGCGCCCACTGCTCGCTGAAAATCCAGGCCGGACCTTGGATGCCGAACAGCCCGAGGAACCAGTTCAGCAAGCCGAACTCCGGGTTGAACACCCATTTCCAAAGCAGCGCGACGGCGACGCCGGAGATGACCGCCGGCAAATAGTAGATGACGCGGAATAAATAAATGCCCTTGAGCGTTTGGTTCAGCAGCATCGCCAGCAGCAGGGCGACGACGAGGCCGAGCGGAACGCTGACGCCCGCGTAGATGAACGTGATCTTCATCGAATGCCAGAAAAATTTATCTTGGAACAGCTCTACGTAATTCTGTAAGCCGACCCACACCGGCGTGCTCAAGATATCGTAATCCGTGAACGAGATGTAGGCGGAGAAGAGAATCGGTCCCAGCGTAAACACGAGCAGGCCGATAATGGCGGGACTCATGAATACGTAACAGTCGATCGCTTCCTTCCGGGAACGCGTCAATTTCTTGCTTCGGGTCGAAGTCATCATCGTGCGCAGTCACCCCTTTCAGGCCTTGTATCGCGCTTCTACCTCCGGGTCGATGTCGATGCCGAGTCCGGGGCGATCGGGAAGGTGGACGTAGCCGTCTTCGAAACGGATCGGATTCTGTACCAAATGGCGCGCGAGCGGCGATTCCGACATCGTGTATTCGAGCAGGAAGCCGTGCGGCATGCTGGCGACGAAGTGCGTGCTCGCGGCGACGAGAATGCCCGTCTTGAACGCGTGCGGCACGACCTTCTTGTTGTTGTCGTACGCCATGTACGCGATCTTCTTGCCCTCCGTCAGACCGCCGCAGCGCCCGAGGTCCGGCTGCAAGATGTCCAGATGCGCGTCGCGGATGAGCCGCTCGTACGCGAGCCTGCCGCTCTCCTGTTCGCCGGCGGCGATGTAGATGTCCGCCGCGTCCGCCAGCAGCGCGTACCCGCGGTGATCGTCCGGCGGCAGCGGCTCCTCGATCCAGTAGACATTGAACTCCTCGAACCGTTTCGCCATCCGAATCGCCTGCTGCGCGTCCCAGGTGTGCCCGATGTCGACCATGAGATCGATATCGTCCCCGATCGCCTTGCGGAGCGTGCGGATCGCCTCCACGTCGAACTTGTCGTCCTTGCCGAGCGGTCCCCAGCCGAACTTCACGGCGCGGTAGCCGAGCTCGACGTACCGTTCCGCGAGCGACGCCGCTTCCTTGATCGTGTCCGGCATGAGCAGACTTGCGTACGCTTTCACTTTGTTCCGGTACGCGCCGCCGAGCATCTGCGCCGCGCTGCGGCCCGTCGCCTTGCCGATAATGTCCCACAGCGCGATGTCGATGCCGCTCATCGCATGCAGCGCGGGTCCGCTCCGGCCGAAATAGAGCGAGCCCTGGAACATCTTGTGCCACAGCCGCTCGATGTCGAACGGATCTTCTCCGATCAGGAGCTCCTTCAGGCCGTTCGCGATCGAGTGCGACGCGTGCGCCTCGACGACCGCCCGCGCGACGGCCGGCGCCGAATCGATCTCGCCGATTCCATAGATGCCTTCGTCCGTCTGCACCCGGATCAATAAGGTGTCTTGCGTGCCGTCGCATTTCGTCGCGTCGATGACCGGCAGTTTGAGGTATATGACTTCTACGTCGGTGATCTTCATATAGGTTCCCCCCATGCTGTGACGATTTTGGAAATTGGTAAGTGAAGCGCTTTCAATTTGCTTACTTAACACTATAATATGCTGATTGTAGATTGTCAACAATCCGTTATTGACTCTATTTTCGTTGGAGCATACACTAGGAGTATCAAGATCTTGGAAGACGGAGTGGTGTACGATGTCGTCATTTAAATTTCCCGAACAGAAAGCCGTATCGCTTCGACACCGCATCGCCGACGACATCCGACGCGCGATTCTGGAAGGAAAGCTGAAGCCTGGGGACCGGCTGCTCGAGCTGGAGATGTCGAAGCAGATGGGCGTCAGCCGCGGACCGATCCGCGAAGCGCTGCGCGCGCTCGAGCAGGAGGGACTGCTGCATTCGCAGCCGTTCAAGGAAACCGTCGTGGCCGAATTTTCGACCGAAGAGGTCGTTCACGTCCTCATTCCGATTCGTCTGACGGTCGAGACGTACGCGCTTCGGAAAGCGCTTCCGACCTTCGTCGAGCAAGATTTCGCGTTCCTCGAGCAATGCCTCGCCAGCATGCGCGTGAACGGCGAGGCGAACGACGTCGTCGGCCTCGTCGAGAGCGATCTCGCGTTCCATGAATATATCGTCGTCAAGTCGAACGTGCCGAACCTGATGAACATCTGGTCCAGCATCTTCACTCGGATTCGGATGCACTTCTACATGCAGGATCAACATTTCGAGGACGTGACGAAGGTGTGGGAGCAGCATCAGCCGCTGCTCGACACGATGCGCACCGGCGACGTCGAGCGCGCTTGCGCCGAGCTGACGCGGCATATTTACGACACGAACCTGCAGTCGCTCGGCTTGCCGGTGCCGCCGATCGTCGGGCGGTAGCGCCGCGACGGCAAAGAAGGACCGCCAGGGGGGATCCCCTGGCGGTCCTTCGCGTTTGTAGTCGGAGTTGCTCCGACTACTTTGTCTTTGCGCCGTCGGCCGGGCTGCGGTCGGAATTTCTCCGACTAGTTCGCCAATTGCACCACCATGCAGCACTTTTCGCACCATACCGCAGCAATTTTCGCCCCATCGTAGTGCACATCGCCTGCCTCAGCAGGCCGCTAGAGTAACATTACTCCCCAATCGCACCACCATGCAGCACTATTCGCACCATACCGCAACAAGTTCCGCCTCATCGTGGTGCATATCGCCTGCCTCAGCAGACAGCCAGAGTAACATGACTCGCCAATCGCACCGCCATGCAGCACCTTTCGCACCATGCCGCTACATATTCCGTCTCATCATGGTGCACATCGCCCGCCACAGCGGACAGCCAGAGTAACATGACTCGCCGATCGCACCACCTTGCAGCACTTTTCGCACCATGCCGCAGCAATTTTCGCCCCATCGTGGTGCACATAGCCCCTATCCGCGACACCCAAGTAACCTACGCTCGCCGAATTAGAACGTCGGCCCGATCCGCCAGATGCCGAAATCGTGCTGCTTCAAAATTTCCGACTTCGTCCACTTGCCGTTGCACACCGCGACGACCTCGTCCATCAGCCGATCCGCCGCCGCAGCGATCGATTCGGTCCCGTCGATGACGGTGCCCGCGTTAAAGTCGATGTTGTCCCCCATCTTCTCGAAGATCGGCGTGTTCGTCGAGATTTTGATGCACGGCGCGATCGGCGAGCCGGTCGGCGTTCCCCGCCCCGTCGTGAACAGCACGAGCTGCGCGCCGCCCGCGACCATGCCGGTCATCTGCTCGATGTCGTGGCCCGGCGTATCCATCCAGACGAGCCCCCGCTTGCTCGGCCGCTCCGCGTAGTCGATCAGCTGCTGCAGAGGGCGCGTGCCGGATTTCGCCGAGGCGCCGAGCGACTTCTCCTCGAGCGAGCTCAGCCCGCCCTTAATATTGCCCGGGCTCGGATTGCCCGTGCGGATGTCGATGCCCATGCCGATCGCCCGCCGCTCCATCGCTTGGATAACCTGGAAGACGCGCTTGCGGGTATGGTCGTCTACGGCCCGCTCCGCGAGCAAGTGCTCCGCGCCGATCAGCTCCGTCGTCTCCGCGAGAATCGACGTGCCGCCTTCGTCGATGAGCGCATCGCTGAACCGGCCGACGACCGGATTGGCCGACAGCCCCGAGCAGGCGTCGGAGCCGCCGCATTCCGTGCCGACGATCAGCTCCGCTAGATCGCATTCGACGCGCATTTGGGCCGAAGCCTCCTGGACCATGCGGGCCGCGTTCTTCGCCGCCTCCGCGATCGCCTGCAGCGTGCCGCCGTGGTCTTGGATCGACACGAGCGCGACCGGCTTGCCGGTCTTTTGCAGCTCCGAGTAGACGCTTCGCGCCTGGTGCGTCTCGCAGCCGAGCCCCATGACGACCACGCCGTAGACGTTCGGGTTGGCGCCCATCCCGTAGTACGTGCGGAACGTCTGCTCGTAGTCGATGCCGACCTGCGCGCAGCCGTGCTGATGAATGAACGAGTAGGCGCCTTGCACCAGCTCCGCCGCTTGCTTCGCCGCCTGCGTCGCGCACGTGATCGTCGGCAGGATCAGCACATGATTCCGAATGCCGATCCGTCCGTCCGGACGGCGGTACGCCCATATTTTCCGACCGCTATGCCCCGTGTTGTTCGACAATCCGATCGCCCCTTCCCCGTTTGCCCTCCAGATTGTGCACATGGACGTGCTCGCCCGGCCGAATGTCGCCTTTCGCCGCGCCGATTACGGATCCGTACTTGCGAATGTCCTCGCCTGCGCCGATCGAGCGCACCGCGAACTTATGACCGAATTCGATCGACTCCCGAAGCTCTACCGCGATCGCCTCGCCGTCCGTCTCGACCTTGACGACCGCGCCCGCCTCGATCGGCTCCAGCGCCGTCGCTACATTGTCCGTCCGATGCAGCCATACCGTCTTGTACCCCGTCATCTTCGTCCCTCCGTCCTGAAATTCTCCGTCAGCTTCATGATAGCTCACCCCTTTTGAAAGCGCTATACTTTTACGAAGGGAGGCGCCCGTTCCGGAATTTGGTATACTACTAGGGAATCGATGGGATATCGGGAAAATGGGAGGCACACGTCATGGATTTAGGCTTGCAAGGGAAAGTCGCCCTGATTACGGGCGGTAGCAAAGGGATCGGCCTCGCGACGGCGATGCGCCTCGCGCGCGAAGGCGCCGCCGTGGCCATCTGCGCGCGCGACGAAGCGCATCTGCGGGCGGCCGCGGGGAGAATCGCCGAAGAGACGGGATCGACGGAGGTGCTGTTCGTGGCCGCGGACGTCACGAAGCAGGAGGATTGCGAACGCGTCGTCGCCGCGACGGTCGAGCGGTTCGGACGCCTCGACGTCCTCGTCAACAATGCCGGCACGTCGGCGGCGGGACCGTTCGAGCGCGTGACGACCGACGCGTGGCAGCAGGATCTCGATCTGAAGCTGTTCGGGGCGATCCACTGCTCGCGGGCGGCGGTCCCGCATCTGCGGAACGCCGGCGGCGGCTCGATCGTCAACGTCACCGCCTCGTTCGCGAAGACGCCGGGCGCCTCGTCGCTGCCGACGAGCGTCAGCCGCGCGGCGGGCATGGCGCTGACGAAGGCGATGAGCCGCGACCTCGGACCCGACCGCATTCGCGTAAACACCGTCTGCATCGGACTGATCCGCAGCGACCAGATCGAAAAGGCGTGGCAGCGAACGGCGCCGGACCTCGCCTGGGAGCAATACGCCGCCGATCCGCGGCACGACGTCCCGCTCGGGCGAATCGGCGATACCGAGGAAGCCGCGAACGTCATCGCGTTCCTCTCGTCGAGCGCAGCCTCCTACGTCACCGGTACGTCCGTCAACATCGACGGCGGCAAAGGGGCGGCGTTATAAAAAAAGCGCGGCCCTCCTGGATTGGAGGGCCGCACTTCCATTTTTACAGCTTATAAAACGACGCCAGATCGATCTCGCGTCCGACCGACGCCACCAGCCCGTCGTACTGCCGGTTTTCCTCTTCGAAGTACGTCCGCTCGCCGACCGTCCAACCGCTCGGGTCCGCCGAAGGGACCGCAAGCGTCGTCTCGAACACCCAAGTCGCGTTCCCGATCAAGTGCACGCTCGCTTCGCCGCGCGCGATGCCCTCAGCGTCGCCGTCCACCAAGCAATTCACCATGCCGCCCTTGTTATACACCTTGATCGGCACGTTCGGGTCGCAATGGCCGAGCAAGCAGGAGACGAAGGACGACGCCGACATCGCCGTACCGCACGAATTGGTGATCCCGACGCCGCGCTCGTACGTCAGCACGAACACCGAATTGCGTTCCAGCACCTTAAGGAAGCTCATGTTGACGCCGCGGGGGAATACGGTTCTCTCCCGGTTCGCCCGCTCCGCGATATCGACCAGCTCCGGCTCGAACGTATCGACGACCGCGATCGCGTGCGGGTTCGGGATGCTCGCCGCCGTGAACCGAAGCGTCGGCGACAGCTCTTCGATCGGACGGTCGATGTGCGGATCCGCGCTCGAAATCATCGGCAGCGACGCGATGGCGAGGCTGGGCTCCCCGATCGTCACGTCGAACGTCGGCACGTTCGGGAACAAGTCGGCGACGCGGCGAATCGGGATGTCCCGCTTCATCGTCTCGATAACGACCTCGTCCTTGCCGAGCAGCTCGCATACGTAGCGGCCGACGCAGCGGACGCCGTTGCCGCACATCTCGGCCTCGGAGCCGTCCGTATTGAAGAAGCGCATCCGCGCGTCCGCATGCTCGCTTCGTTGGACGAAGAGCAGGCCGTCGGAGCCGATCAGCTTCCCGCGGTCGCTTAATTCCGTCACCAGCTTGACGCG
Organism: Paenibacillus antri; assembly: GCF_005765165.1. Lineage (NCBI taxonomy): Bacteria > Bacillati > Bacillota > Bacilli > Caryophanales > Paenibacillaceae > Paenibacillus > Paenibacillus antri. The sequence continues at coordinate 336,197 of NZ_VCIW01000001.1, forward strand.
AAGCGCCTCGTCGATGCCGTAATCGTTCGAGATTTCGTCGATCAGGACGAAATCGTTGCCCGAACCGTGACACTTCAACAGCTTTATATTCATGAAAGATCATACTCCCCGAATGGATATATCTCTTTATTGTAACGATTCGGCGCGCGCAAGTCATCGGTTTTTTTCGCCCTCGGCCTCGACGAGAGTCAGCCCCTGCGGCGCGTACCGGTAGTCGGTCGTCGTCTCCGTCGATATCGAATACGCCTCGAAGACGCCGGCGCCTGCAACGTACCGGACCGAATCCGCGTCCAACGCCTCGTTCACGTCGGCGTATTCGAACCGACCGCCTTCCCAACGGTACACGTAGGCTTGCGACGGCAAGCCGTGCTCGGACACCACCTCTTCCGTCCCGTCCCCGTCGAGGTCGACCTCCATAGCGTTTCCTGTGTCCACGCGGAGAAGCACGGTGTCGGCCTCTTCCTTCTCCGCATCCGCGTACACCGCAACGGGCGCGTTCGCTCCGTAGACGCCCTTGAACCGGATGACGCGCTTCCCGCCGAACGATATTTCGGCTATCGATAGCAGCTCCGCGTCGTATGCGGGCTGCGGCCCGCCCACCGGGCCGACGCCGCGGGCGAGCTCCTCGCCGTCGAAGGCGATCGCGCCGTACAGATGCTCGGAATCATCCGCGATCGCGTACACGTACGCCGTGCCGCCCTCGATCGGTCGCTCCAGAATCGTCTCCTCCCATTCCCCCGGACGCGGCGCGGGCAGGCCGATATCGGTCGATTCGATCGACCGGAACGTCAGCGGGACCGGCGCGGCCTCCGCCGGCGGCGCCTCCCGCTCCGCGCAAGCGGCAAGCGTCAGCAGCAAGCCGGCGGTCGACAGCGCCCTTACTATGCAAGGTCTCATACAAGGAACTCCTCCTTCGATTATCCATTGTGCCCAACCTTCGCGGGAAAGCGCCCCCTCCAAGCGAAGCGAGGCAATTTTCATCCGTTCTAATGTGCTTGTTAGAACAAACTTCCGAAGGTATGATGAGGGTTCACATGAGAAATACGAGGTGACCGGCATGGAAGGAAACGTTGAAACTCAATACATCGCTGCGTCCGAAAAGCTCGCGATCCGGCGTTCCGGCGCGGACGATCTGGCGTTCGTGGTCCGCGCGGAGCGGGAGGACGAGAACCGCCCGTTCATCGCGCCGTGGGAGAGAGAGCGTCACGCGGCGGCGCAGAACGACTCGGACGCGATGCACCTCTTGATCGAGGATCCCGAGGCGAACCCGGTCGGCTTCGCGATCGTATACGGACTTCTTAACCCGAACCGAAGCATCGAACTCCGGCGGCTCGTCATTACGGCCAAAGGCCGCGGTTACGGCAAGGAAGCGCTCCGCATGCTCCAAGTGTTCGCGTTCGGCCGGCTCCGGGCGCATCGGCTGTGGTTGGACGTGAAGGAGAGCAACGAGCGCGCCAAGCGCTTGTACGAGTCCCTAGGCTTCCAGCACGAAGGCAAGCTCCGGGAGTGCATCCGCACCGCCGCCGGGTACGAATCGCTGCTCGTGATGAGCATGCTGGCGCACGAATACGCGCGAGACAACGAGGTCGCCCCTTGAAGCGGTTGATCCTAGGCGTCGCCGGGTTCCTTCTATTAAACGTATATTTCAATGCGACGACCCATTTCCTCCCCCATCCGATCCTGCAGTTCCTGGGGTTGCTCCTGTTTTTCCCGTTGGCCGCAGCCGTCGCGCGATGGAACGGGCTGCCGGGACTGCGCGGGCTCGGACTCGTTCGAAGCCGGACGGCGGCCCGGCATTTCGCGATGAGCTTCGTGCTCGGCTTCGGCTGTTGGGCGCTCATGTACGCCGCCTATTGGGGGCTTGGGAAGTTCGACATCGTCGGTTGGAAAACGCCGCTCGACGCCGTATTGACCCTCGTCCAAATTATGGCGGGCTACTTCTTCGGCTCGCTGATTAACGACCTGATCACGCGAGGATACGTGCTGAATGTACTGCGCGGCAAGCTCCCCCCGCTGCTGCTCGGCGCCGTCAGCGTCGCGATCTATGCGCTGGACGACTTCTGGAACGGAGATGTCACCGCGATGAACTTCGTCTTCTCGCTCGCGCTCGGCTGCTCGCTGACGTACGCCTTCCTTAGAACGGGCACCGTATGGGCGAATACGGGCATCCACTTCGGCCTGAACATGGCGTACGGCTTGCTGTACGGCTTAGGCGGCAGCGTCGGCGGGGGCGTATGGACGATGCGCGAAGGCGAGCTCGCTTCGCTGCCGAACAACGCGATTTTACTAGGTACGACGCTCTTGTTATTCGCGGCGGTGTACATGTACTACCGGAAGTCGTCGACCGTTCGCGCTTAAGCGCCGCAGCACTTCTTATATTTCTTCCCGCTGCCGCAGGGGCAAGGATCGTTCCGCCCGGCCTTCGCGGCCGCCGGAGCGGAAGCCCCTTGCAACCGCTGCATCGCCTTCCCGACGGCTTCCGCCTCCTTCGTCAAGCCGGCTTCGAGATAGAGATCCTGCAGCCGTTCCATTACGACGGTACGTTCCTCCAGCCCCTCGACGGCGAGCGCGCGCAACAGCACGTCGGCGCCGCGGACCGCGTCTCGGACCTCCTTTTCCCCGAAACTCCCGTATTGCTCGGCCCAGCCGATCCACCCCCACGCCCAGGTCGGATGCTCCTCCGTCAACGTCCGGAAGATCGCCTCCCCTTCTCGGTAATCGCCAAGCTTGAAGCGGGCTTCGGCGATCGCCCGGCGCATGTGCAATCCGTCCTGATCGTTCGGATTCGCCATTCTCGCCAAATACGCGCTGCAAAAATCGACGCACATCCGGGCATACTCGCGATCGTCCAGGATGGCGTTATGCAGTTCCATTTCGAACCGCGGCGCCCAGTTTTCGATGGACTGCTCCCCGTCGAATACGGGGTCGAATCGATCGACGGTCGCGATCTGGCGCGCGTCCATCTCCCGTTCGATCCCTTCCCAAACTTGCATCCATACGTCGCAAGCTCCCAGCGTATCGCCTTCCATCGACAGCTTGTACCCTTCTTGCATGCGTTCATCCAGCGCCTTCAACGACACGGGCGTTCGCCTCCTCGACTCTCGTTTTCCATCCCTACATTATAACACTGTTCCCATCGATCTATGAAAATAGCAAATCCTGCTAAAAATAGCTTGTTGGTTGCCAAAACATAGGTTATATTTTCCTTAAGAGCAGAAACGATTTAGGGCGATAAGCTTTCGACCCGGAATCTTCCGCGAGGAGAGCGCTTCCGATGGAATTTACATTGTTTATGATTTTTTCGATGGTAGAAGCCTTCGCACTCTATTATTTTATGTTTCGACTGTTTAAGATCGATTTGCACATTCCGTCGATCGTTTTCGCGTCGCTGATAGGCTCTTATGCGTCTTATACGCTGCGAATCTCTTCGACATTGCCGGACGTAGACATATTCGTCCAGGTATCGCTCATTATTGCATTCGTGCGACTGTTGTTCCAAGTTCCTTTGTATTACTCCGTTCTTATGGCATGCGTCTCGTACGCCTCATTCGTACTTATCCAAATTTCGTTGCTGTTCATTCTCACCGCTTCCTTCCCGGTCCCTCGCGACCTTGACCCCACGCAGAATATGATTTACGGCGTCCAAACGGGGACAGCGCTTGTCGTTACGTGGATCGGATGGTTGATACATAAGAAGAGAAAAGGCTTTTCCTTTATACCTCATAGTTCTTTCATCCCCGTGAAGATGAAGTCTTATCAAGCGGCATTGCTGATCCTTTACGTTCTAACGTTCTGTTCGGTACCCATAACGTACTTACTGTTATATAAATTCAGTCCTGCCTTTATCACTACGCCGTTTATCATCGGCCTCTTATTGACATTATGTCTTTATGCCGCTTATAGGAGCGATCGGACGCATGATTGAAACTGTCGCGAACAGAGCCGCGGGTTGGATCCATCGTCATTCGCCGGATTCAACGGCCAGCCAGGAAGTGTTAACTTACGCGTTGTCGATTTATTTCAACGCGTTCTCGATAGTGTCTCTTTCGCTCCTAATCGGTTTTTTCGCCGGAACGTTCATAGAAACGGTAGTAGTTATCGTCGCTTTTAGCGTCTTGCGCGCCTTTAGCGGCGGGAACCATATGCGGACACCGATGATGTGCCTGTTGGTTTCGGTTGCTGCATTTACGTCCATTCCGCACGTTCCTGCTCCGGAGCCATGGCTTCGCGATGCGCTCCTTTGCGTCAGCCTCCTATTGGCGCTTCTCTTTGCGCCGAATGTACGTCACGACCCTATATACGGGAACAAACTGCTGCCGTATATGAAATGGATCGCCGTCGCGATCGTCGGGACGAACTTCCTGATCGCATCATGGGTAGTCACCCTTGCCTTTTTCATTCAATGCATCACCCTTATTCCGCTGCAAAGGAGGTGTATGAAATGAAGCTTCGAGTAGCCTATGCCGCATCGAGAGGACTCGGTCTTAGCGCGCGGTGGTTCGTGAAGGGGTTCAAGTTCTTCCTCTTCTCGCCGGAAGTACCGAAGGAATTGAGCAAGGAGTAAGTACATTGGGGATGGGACATGATGAGGGTGCTTCGTCGAGACGGGACCGTCTGCGAATTGAGCGAAGATCAAATTCTATATATTACGACGTTCCAGAAGGTGATCACCGTTCACACTCGCGACGGGGAATACATCTTCCCGACCACGTTCGAGCATGTGCAGCGCGTCATCGAAAGTTTGGGGTTCGCCAAGCTTGACCGCTCCTTCCTTGTACAGCTGGGGAAAGTGTGCCGGTACGACGCGGAACGCCGCGTCGTCCATTTCGACGATGCCCCCGGCATAAGCGCACCCGTATCCGAGCCCAATGTCGCCAAAGTCGTAGACTATCTGAAAGACAAAAAATCGGAGAACCCGTAGCGGGTCTCCGATTTTTTCGTGCGTTTACGACTTTGGGTAGGTTTCTTGCAGGAATTCCACGGATCTAGCGATCAGCTTCTTCATCACTTCGACGTCGACGTCGGCGACTTTGTTGATATAGACGCAGCCCTTGCCGGCCGTATACTTGCCGAAATGCTGCAGCAGCGCCCCTCTTGCTTCCTCGTCGCCCGGCGCGAAGTACAGGCTGATCTTCGCTTTCCGCGGCGAGAAGCCGACGAGCGGCGCGTCGCCTTCGTGGCCCGAGGCGTACTTGTAATGGTAGGAGCCGAAACCGATGATGCTCGGTCCCCACATTTTCGCGGGGAATCCCGTCGTCTCCGCGAAGATGTCCAGGAGCTGATAGGCGTCTTCCCGCTTCTTCGGGTTGTCGACCTGCTCGATAAACTCGATGACGCTGTTTTCGGTTTCCTTCGTCTTCGCTTCGTATGCCACTGTTCGCTGCCTCCCGATCAACCCTTTTCCCAAACCATGAATCTAGTATAAACGAAAAGGCACGGGAACAAACAATAGAAATACATTCTCGTCTAATGCATCATCCAACCGCCGTCGACGTTGAGCGTCTGCCCCGTGATGAAGTCGCTGTCGGAGGAGGCGAGGAAGACGAACGCGCCTTCGACGTCCGCTGCGCTCTCTCGCCTAGCGAAGCATTGCGCCTTCGCCAAATATTCCCCGCTCTCGCGAATCGTCTGCTCGCTCACCTTCTCGTACTCCGTCTCCGTCAATACGGCTCCCGGCGTGATGCAGTTCACTGTGATGTTATGCTGACCCACTTCGCGAGCCAGCGCGCGGGTGAAGCCGACGATGGCGCCCTTCGAGGTGACGTAATGCAGGAACTGCTTCTGTCCGGTGAAGAACGTCACGGAAGAGACGTTGATAATCTTGCCGTAACGTTGCCGCTCCATATAAGGAAATACGGCCTTGGCGCACAGAAATTGGGACCGCACGTTCACGCCCATGATGTAGTCCCAATCCTCCACTGTAATCTCATGCCACGTCTTCCTCGGATCCATCGCCGCGTTGTTGACGAGGATGTCGATGCCGCCGTAGCGCGCTGCCGCCTGCTCGACCATCCGCGTCACATCGTCTTCCTTCGAGACGTCCGCTCCGATCGCGATCGCCTCGCCGCCCGCCGACCGAACGTCTTCGACGACGCGCTCCGCCAATTCCGGATGGGAGCGGTAGTTAACGACTACCTTCGCGCCCTCGGCAGCATACCGCTTCACTACCGCCGCGCCGATCGAACGGGACGACCCCGTAATAAGCGCGACCTTGCCTTGTAATTTCGTCATCGGCCGATGCCCCCTCCTTGTGCGCAAGACCCGCCTTGCAGCGCCGGGTTCGCGGAACGCGTATACAGTCCGAGCACGCCCTTGTGGCGGAACGTCGGCGGTGACCACGAGGCTCTCCGTCCGGCGAACGCTTCGTCGATCTCCTGCGGAGCGCGCTCCTCGCCTTCGATGCCGACGACGTCGATCCGGCGACCCGGAATATCGACGCGGACGACGTCCCCGTCCCGCACGAACGCGATCGGGCCGCCGTCCGTCGCTTCCGGCCCGAGGTAGCCGACGCAAGGCCCGCGCGTGGCGCCTGAGAATCGACCGTCCGTCACGAGCGACGTCGTGTGCGACAACACCGGATCCGACGCGATCAGCTCGGACATGAAGAACATCTCCGGCATCCCGACCGCCTTCGGCCCTTGATAACGGATGACCACCACGTCGCCCGGTTGGATGACCTTAGCGACGTAGGCATCCACCGCCTCCCGCTCGCTGTCGAAGACGCGCGCCGGTCCGGTGTGAACCTGCATCTCCGCCGCGACGGCGAACTTCTTGATCAGCGCTCCTTCGGGCGCCAGATTGCCGTATAGCACGGCCAAGGAGCCTTCCTTCTTCAGCGGCTTCGAGAGCGGATAAATGACGTTCCTTCGGTTCAGCTTATAGTTGGCGAGGAACATCTCGGCGTAATTGCGCATCTCCGCGCCTCGCATCTCTTCCAAGTTTTCGCCCAGCGTCTTGCCGGTTACGGTCATGACGTCGAGATGCAGAAAATCCCGGATTTCGTCCATGACGAACGGCACGCCGCCCGCGTACCAGAACAGCTCCGTCGGGTAATGCCCCGCCGTCTTCGTATCGACCAGCACGGGGATGCGCCGGTGGATGTCGTCGAATCGCTCGGGGGTCAGCGTTATGCCGATCTCTCTGGCGATCGCGATCAGATGCATGACTGCGTTGAGCGAGCCGCCGACCGCGGAGTGGACCATGATCGCGTTTTCGAAGGCGGCCTCCGTCAGGATGTGCTCCGGCAGGATGCCGGCCTTCGCGAGCCGCATGACCTGCTGTCCGGAGGCTCGGGCCGCCCGGCGAAGTTCCGCGTTCGTCGCCGGAATGAGCGCCGACCACGGCAGCGCGAGGCCGAGCGCCTCGGACATCACCTGCATCGTCGCGGCGGTGCCCATGTATTGGCATGCCCCGCAGGTCGGGCAGCACGCGCGCTGGAAGGCGAGGAACTCCTCCTTCGTCATCTGATTGCGTTCGACCTCGACGCTCATATGCCACAGCTCCTCGTTGGAGCGCATGCACGGACCCGCCCCCATCGCGCCGCCCGGCACGTGAATCGCGGGAATGTTCAGCCGGGCGATCGCCATCAGATGCGCGGGCACCGCCTTGTCTCCCGCGGACGTGAGCGTCATCGCGTCGAACGGCGTGCTGAGCGCATGGATTTCCACCATCGAGGCGATCAAGTCGCGAGAGGGCAGCGAATAATGCATGCCGTTATGCGCCTGCGCGATGCCGTCGCAGATGTCGGTCGTCGTGTAGACGGCGGGCTTGCCGCCGTATTGATAGACGCCCTTCTCCATCTCGCCGATCAGCTCGTTCAGGTGGTACGAGCTCGGATGACTGTCCCCGTGCGTGCTCTCGACGAGCACCTGAATCCGATCGAGGTCGTCGACGGTCCAATCCATGGACATACGCAGCGCGTCGCCCTCGAAGCTGATCTTGCGCACCTTCTGACTCGCGCGTTCGGAATCTTCAACCACGCCGCTCGCCTCCTTCCGTCCGCCGTTCCGCGGCCAACCGCGCCAGCGCCCGATCCGCCGCCTGCAGCGTCGCTTCCGCATGCGCCTCCGTATGCTCCGTGGATACGTACCAAAGCCCGTTCGTCCGAACGAGCACGCCTTCCTCGAGCATCCGCTCCGCGAAGTCGGAATATAGCGCTCCATCGCGTTCGGAGAACGCCGCGAAATCCTCCACTGCGTCCCGGTCGATAAACATCATGTGGAACACGGGCCCCTCTTGATTCACGACGCCGCGGAAGCCGTTCGCCGCGATTCGCTCGCGAAGCCCCTGCGCCAGCCGAGCCGCCGTCGCCTCCATTCGGACGAACGCCTCTCCGCCGTTCCGACCAAGGATGTCCAACGTAGCGATCGCTGCGGCCGTCGCCACGCAATTGCCGTTCAGCGTCCCAAGATGGCTGACTTTCCCGCTCGAGACGACGCGCATCAGCTCCCGGGAGCCGGCGACCGCGCTCAGGGCGATGCCGCCGGCCAGCGCCTTCCCCATCGTCATCAGATCCGGCGCGATGCCGAATCGCTCGTGCGCGCCGCCGAGTCCGAAGCGAAACCCGGTAATGACTTCATCGAAAATGAGTACGATACCGAGCTCCCTCGTCAGTTCTCGCATGCGCTCGAGGTAGCCGTCGCGCGGACGAATGCAGCCCGAGTTGCACATGACCGGCTCGGTGATGACGGCGGCGACCTCATGGCCGCGCGCGCGAAGCGTCTCTTCCAGCGCGACGGCGTCGTTCCAAGGCAGGAGGATGACGTCCTGCAGCGCGAGCTCGCTTTGCCCGCCGGTGCCGGGCATCGTTTTGCCGCCGGCGTCCGACGCGGCGCCGCCCTTCATGTCCGCGCTCGGGAACGCCGTGAAGATTGCGTCGGACCAGCCGTGATAATGTCCGTGGAAGCGCACGATCTTCGTCCGGCCCGTGTGCGAGCGCGCGATGCGCAGCGCCAGCATGACGGCCTCCGTGCCGGAGCCGCTGAACGCGACCTGCTCCGCGCACGGGAGCGCCTCGGTCAACCGGGCGGCGAGCTCGATCTCTCCCTCGTGCTGGAGTCCGAACGTATACCCGTTCGTCATCGCCGCATGAATGCGCTCCGTCAGCTCAGGATGCGCGTGACCTAGGATCAAGGGCCCGTAGGCCAACAAATAGTCGATATACCGGTTGCCGTCCGCGTCTGTGACGACGGCCCCGCGTCCCGACGCCGCGAACAGCGGCACGGGACGCATCGCCGCGCGAAGCGAGCTGGACACGCCGCCGGCCAGCGCCGCGCCGGATCGCTCGAATAGCCTCTTCGAGGTGGTGTACGCCTTCATCCGGGATTCCTCCAATCAAAGTCGTCGTCGAACGGGAAACAGGGCCGGGTCAGCTTACGGAAGGAGAGCCGATGCAAATTCGCGGGACTCCGTCCCGGCGTATCCAGAATGTAGATGCTTTTTGCGATCGAGGTGTAGTCGGCGCGGAATTGATTGGCCGATTTCACGAGCACAAGATCCGCCGAAGCCGGCTCGAGACCGACGCTTCGATACATGCTTGGGTCGCCGGAGAAGGTCGCCCGCTCCGTAATCAGAAGCGAGATTCGGCCGATGTCGAAGACGACGCATCGCCCCATCCGCGCGATCGTGCCCTTGGCGTAACCGCCCAGCAGCCGGAAGTCGCCGTTCCCGATCGATCGGACCGTGCCGACGATGCGCAGCGGCTCCCCGTCCTCTTTGCACATCGAGTATCCGACATCCAGCTCGAGCCGCGATCCGACGCCGGCGGCGATCGCCTTCGCGACGGCCGGCGCGTCCACGATCGTCAGCAAGCACGTCAGCCGTTCCTGCGCGCCTTGGCGCAGCAGCTCCCGCAGCACGACGTTGCTGTCGCCCGTCGAACCGGCGCCCGGGCTGTCCGCCGAATCGGACACGACGATCGGACCGCCGCCGCCCGTCGTCGCGAGCGCCGACGTCACCATCTTGTCGATCGGATGAAGCTCGGCCTGGAATTCATGGCGCTTGCGCCAGAACAGCTCGGCCAGCCGATCCGCTTCCCGCTCCGCCCGCGCTTCGTCCTCGCCGACCGTCACGACGGCGCAGCCCATCTCCGCGATATCGAGCCAAGGCTGAACGGGGAATAAAGAAGTGATCAGCGACTCCCCGAGCGCCTCGCCGGAACGGGCTTCCTCCCAAAGGTCGAAGAACGGCCCGGAATCGCTCTGGCTGTTTTCCGCCGGTACGATCATCGGCAGCTTCCGAAGGCGCGTCTTCGTCCGGCGGCCGCTCCGCAGCATGCGCAGCAGCAGCTCGGCGGAGCGCTCCCCCGTCTCCTCGAAGTCGACATGCGGATAGGTGCGGAAGCCGACCAGCGCATCGACGCCGGCCGCCATCCGCGCCGTTACGTTCGCGTGCAGGTCGAGCGAGACGACGAAGGGAACGTCGCCGATGACGCCGCGAATGAGCTCGATCAGCTCCCCTTCGACGTCGTCGCAGCCCTCCGCGACCATCGCCCCGTGCAGCGCGAAATACGCCGCGTCGCAGCCCGGGCCCGACGACCCGACGGCGAGCTCGAGCCTGCTGCGCAGCAGCGCCTTCAATTCCGCGAACGCCTCCCGGGCGAACACCCCCGAAGAGATTGCGTTCGCGGACAGCGTCGGCGCGAGCTCGACGCCGGCGGCCGACGCAACGCGGACGAAGCCGCTAAGCTCGTTCCGCGTCGTCGAGGTCAGCAGCTCGTCGCCGAACAGCAGCCGATGCCGCCGGAAATCGTCCATACCGCTCTTCGCCGGGCTGAACGTATTGCTCTCTTGAATGACGGCGCCGACTAAGACGCGAGGCCGCTTCACCGGGTGACGCTCACATACAAGACCGAGTGCTTCGGGGCGGTCAGCTTCAGCTCCAACGCGGAAGAAGCCTCTCCCTCCGCGATCCGCTCGAACGTCCGCTCCGCGTCGATCGCGAGAACCTCGTAACGCGCCGGCCCGGAGGAGCCCGCCGCCGGAAGGCCGGTCAGCGCGATCGTCAGTTCTCGAGCTTCCGAGTGGAAATGGCTGATCAGCGCCGCGACGTCGCCGGCGGGCGTTCTCCCGGCTAAGCAAGCGAGCCCCTCGGCTTCCTTCGGCGCAGAGCACGCCAGGCGCTCTTCGTGGCGGCGCAGCCGTTCGAACGCTTCGAACGCGTAATACGTCTTCTGCGGCACGCCGTGATAATCGAACAAGCCGCAAAACAGCGCCGTCGGCTGTCCGTCGTAATAGTTCGCGCGATCGACGGGCAAATCTTGCAGCAGCGACAGGACGAGCGCCGCGAACGAAGCGCCCTCTTCCGACTTCTGCCGGTCGAACGCGTCCTTGCGGACATACTCGTTGCCCTTGTTCCAGATCGTGCGGAAATCCGCGACGAAATAATTCCATTCGTTGAAGTGGCTTTCCGTCCGGGCGAAGCCGTTCCGATCGAGCAATTCGCGGACGTGCAGCGCATGGCGGACGATCGCGTTCGGATCGGCGGTGTACGTATGCCACGAGAAGAAGTCGAGCGGCGCCCCCGCATTCCGCACGTACGCAAGAAACTCCGGCACGAATTCCCGCGTCGGCCCCGCCGCGGCCGGACCTCCGACCTTCAGCGACGGGTCGAACCGCTTGATCTTGGCGGCCGCGACTTCGTAAAGCCGGTAATATTGCTCGTGCGTCCCCGACCACATCCGTACGCTGTAATCGGGTTCGTTCCAAATTTCCCAATATTCGATCCCGTACCGGAATCCGTTCGCCCAGCCTTGGTTGTAGTGCTTAATAATGCCGATACAGACGTCCGCCCACTTCTCGTAGTCTTTCGGCGGATGCACGAAATACTTCGTCTCCGTATGTTCGATACTCTCGCCGAGGCGGAACACGATGCTTGCGCCCGTCGCGGCGACGGTGCGCACATACTCGTCCGTCTGCGCGAAGTTATAGCTGGCCGGATCGGCCGGATCCTTATCGAAATCCGGGAAGACGATGTGAATGTCGACCTCCCGGGGATGCGGCCAGTTCGGGTCGTGCAGCCGGACGAGCGGAACGCCCATCGAGACGTAATAATCGGTAACGTCGACGAGCGAGCCGTACGTGACGGGCCCGTTATTGACGCCGTGAATCGCCTTGAACGAAGCGCCGGTCGCTTGATCGGCATAGATCGTAATGTGCGTCATCCTGCGTAACCTCCGCCATTTTCGTAAAATTAGTAATTTATCGGTCCCGATACTCCTGTGGAGTAACGCCGAACGCTTTCTTAAACACCTTGATGAAATACGCCGTATTGAAATACCCGATCTGCCCCGCGATCTCGTAGATCTTGAGGTCGGAGCTTTTCAGCAGCTTCACGGCTCGCTCCAAGCGAATCCTGGACAAGTATTCCTTCAGCCCTTCTCCGGTCACGAGCTTATACACCTTCGACAGGTACACCGGATGCATATCGACGTGAGCCGCAAGCGCTTGCAGAGAGACGTCTTCCGCGAGATGAACGTGAATATATTCTTGGATTTGCCCGATCAACGTCGCCCGCGCGTCCTGGATTTCCTCCTGATTGGACGTCGACAACCGAAGGCATGCCTCGAACGCCCAATGCTTCAGCATCGACACGGATTGCATCAGTTCGGGAGATTGGTAGAAGCTCAAATCATGTTCGCACTTCAAGGCCTGGGCGACCGTCTGTCCGTTCGCGTGCGCGTAATGATAGCAAGCGGCGAGCACCGTATGGTAGATTTCCGCCAATACGTCCGCATGCACGGCCTCGTCGGCTTCTCGAAGCGACTCGACCTCCATAAAGATGCTCAGCAGCTTTTCTTTCGCTTCCTCCCACAGTCCCGCGGAAAATAAATGCGATATCGAAGGCGGCGTCTGCAGGACGGAAGCCGCCCTCGGCACCGTCGCCGCCTCCGCCGCGTACCCCGCTTGCGTCAACAGCCCGTCGTCGCGGCCGATCCGGCGCCGCAGCGTGCGCACCGCGGCCTCGTAGGCGACCGGCAAATCGCGGGGGAACGCTTCGCAAGCGCCGTAAACGATGGACAGATGCATCTTCACGTAATGCGACACGAGATGCTGCCACTGACTGAGCAGCCGCGATACGGACTCGCCGCCCGCTTCCTCGCGCGTCCTCGGCTTCAGCACCATCACTAGATACCCGTGAACATCCTTGCATGTCCAGAGCTGACAGTGCGGCTCGATCACTTCCTCCGCGACGTTCATGACGGCGTATTCCAGCAGCGCTCGGTCGTGGCGTCCTTGATGCGGGCGCTCGATCCGGACGACGACCGGATACGCGTCGTCGCCGTCCTCGAACGGAAGCTGCAGCAGGCCGAGCTTCTCGCGAACGTCCTCCGGCGCAAGCCGCCCTTCCAGAATGTTCCGAAGCAGGTCGGAGCGCAGCGTCGGCAGATGATCTTGGACGTATTGAATGGACGAACGCTGCGAGGAAACCTCCAGCCACGTCTCCCGCATCGACGTCGTCAATCGCCGGATCGATTCGATCAACGCCTCGTCGCGCACGGGCTTCAGCAGGTAATCGGCCGCATGGAGCCGAAGGGCGTCCCGGGCGTATTCGAACTCCGCGTGCCCGGTGAGGAGGATGAACTGCACGCGGCCCGACCGCTTCCGGATCGCTTCCATCAATTCGATGCCGTCCATTCCGGGCATGCGAATGTCGGTCAGCACGATATCGACGTACTGCCCTTCGACGACGGCCAGCGCTTCCCGCGCGGAATAGGCGGTGAACACTTCCTCGACGTCGAGCTCCGGCCACGGCATCGTCTGGGAAATCGCGTCCACGACCGACGGCTCGTCGTCAACGATCAAGATGCGGAACATCGCTCTCCTCCCCCTTCCCTCGGATGACGATCGTTACGGCGGTTCCGCCGCCTTCCTTCCGGCTCACCGATAAACCGGACGACTCGCCGAACATGAGCTTCAGTCGTTGATTGACGTTCCATAACCCGAACGATACGTTGTCTTGGTTGTCCGGCTGCTCCAGCCGCCGCTGCAGCGCCGCCAGCCGATCGTCGTCCATGCCGACGCCGTTATCCTCGATCCGCAGCGCGTACCCCGACGCGTCCTTGCCGCCTTCGATCGAGATATACCCCCGACCGTCCTTCGGCTCGATGCCGTGAATGACGGCGTTCTCGACCACGGGCTGCAGGATGAGCCTCGGAAATTCCATCGCCTTCAGCGATTCGTCCACGTCGATCCTGTACGAGATCCGGTTCGTGCGCAAATTTTGAATTTCCAAGTAATTCACGATGACGTCCAGCTCCTCGCGCAGCTGCGCGGTCTGCTTCCCCAGCCGCGTCGTGTAACGGAAGTATTCTCCCAAATTCAAGGACATCGCCACGACGGATTCTTCGTCGCCGAGCCGGGCCATATTCTTAATGTAAAATAGGCAATTGTACAAGAAATGCGGGTTGATCTGCGATTGCAGCTGCTTCAGCAGCGCTTCCCGCGATCGGATTTTCTCCTCGTACACCCGCTCCAGCAGCGTCTGAATCTCCTCCGCCATCTCGTTGAATCGTTGGAAGAGATAGGAGAATTCGCTCGAGCCTTCCATCTGGATCCGGGACCCGTAGTTCCCGCGCTTGATCCCTTGGATGTTCTTCACGAGCTCCCGGATCGGCACCTGCAGCTGGCGGTACAAGATATACGAGGCCAAGCTGCCGAAGCCGAGAAGCGCCAAGGTGAACGCGTAGAACAAGTTGCGCGCGTTCGTCACCGGCGATAAGATGCTGTCGACCGGGATCGAATCGACCAAGTACCAATCCGTGCCGTACATCGGCAGGAAGCTCATCAAATAGCGCTCGTCGGAAAGCTGCACCGACAAATTCGTCCGACCGTCGCCGAGCTCCGTTCCGCCGAGATATCGCAGCGCCTCGGCCGCGTAGTCCCCGTCGATCGTCCGATTCCCGATCATGCCGAGCTCCGGGCTGTAGAGCAGCGGGTCGCCCTGGCCGTTGGATTTGAACTGATCCAGCACGTTCTGCAAATACGACGCGTCGAACGCCGTCTTCACGATCAGGCGCGCCGACGCCGGGTCGTCGTAAGCGGTCTCCGGCGTAACGGCGTACCAGACGAACTTATCCGATTCGCCCGCTTCGCCGCGTTGGAACTGCCAGCCTCTGCGGATGACGTCGATCAGCTCCTCGTCCACGAAGCCGAACGTGTCGCTTGACGTCGAGACGACGTCGTGGGTCATGCGGGAATAGACGGTGATTTCCGTCCACCAGCCGGTTATGCCGGACTGCAGCGAGATGTGATCCAGAATCATGCGCGTCAGCTTCTGCTTATCGTACGGGTCGCCCGACTGCTGCAGAAACTCGAGCTCCCGGATGGCGGGATCGCTCGCGAGCGTGATCGCGTTGATCGAAATTTGGTTGATTTTCTCTTCCAGCTGATCCTTCAAGAAAACCAGCTTATTCAGATTGGCCGTCTCGATCTCGGTCTTCATGACCTGCACCGTGACGCGGTTGTAGATCGTGAAGAACGACATCATCAAGAACAGTAGGCCGAAAATGAGAATGGCGACCTTCGCGAAGCTGTTCAGCTTCCGATGCATTGGCTTCGGCATGGCGATCACGCGTCCTTACGATTAAGTTATGGTTTCTTTCACCGTAACCGTAACACAGCCTCCGGCCGCGTGTCGCCATGAATCCTGTCCCTGCGCCGTTATTGCGCTACGCTGCGGTACCAGTCGTTCACTTCCTTCGTGATTTCCTCGCCGCCTTGCGCATACCATTCTTCGACGAACGCGTCGAACGCGTCGACCGGCTCGTTGCCGAAAATGATCTTGCTGTACGTCTCCAGCTCCAGCTTGCTTAAATAATCCCACTTGCTCTCCATCGTCGGCGTCGTGCCTCCGGTGAAGGCGTTCTTGACGGAAAATTGTCTGGAGTTCCATACGTCCGTCGCCGACTCCAGCTCGATCGGGGGCACGAAGCCTCCCCAGATTTTCTCGTACGGCGTCTCCGGCTTGCCCGAGGCGGCGATCTTTACCAGCGCCTGTACGTTCTGCGACGGGATGCGCGGGCCTTGATCGAGCAGGCCGTAGAAGAAGACGCGGACGCCGCCGCCCGGAATTTTCGTCAGATCGTAAGTGACCTCGCCGTCGACGATATCCCAGTCGTACCCCTTCGCCCAGCCGTTCTCGAACTCGCTGCCGGGCTTCGGATCCGCGACGTTGTCGAACATATAGTTCGCGTACGTGAAGAAGATTTCCGGATTTTTCATGTCTTTGTTAATGAAGAGGGCTCCGTTGTAAGGATGGCGTCCGTAGTGCATGCTCTTGCCGTCCGGTCCGACCGGAAGCGTGAACGTCGTCAGCTCCGCGTCGGGATTGTTCTTGTTCAGGTCGCCCATCGGCCACGCCTCGGACCAATACGGTCCGGCGAACGTGCCCGCGCTGCCCGCCGACATGAACGAGCCCGCCTTCGACGCGTCCCAGATGCCGGCTTCTTGCGGAATGTACCCCTTCTGCACCCAGTCCTTCAGCTTCTGCAAGCCTTGCTTGATCTGAGGGAGAACCGAGCCGTACGCGATCGTGCCGTCGTCCTGCTTCAGCCAGAAGCTCGGCATCGAGCCGTACGCGCCGAACACCCAGCCGAGGCCGAACGAATCGCCGTACGAGCTCTTCAGGCCCGTCGAGACGCCGAACGTGTTCTTCTGTCCGTCGCCGTCCGGATCCCCGTTCGCGAAGGCGTCCAGCATCTTCTCGTATTCGTCGAGATTCGTCGGCTCGCCGAGGTTCAGCTTCCTCATCCAGTCGGCGCGAACCCACAGCACCGGATCGTTGTTATAATCGTAGTCGAGGTTCGGAATGCCGTAGCGCTTGCCGTCCCGCGTGAACTCGTACCATACGGTCGGATCCTCGTTCATCGCTTTCTTCCACGTGTCCCCCGCGTACTTATCGAACAGCTCGCCGACCTCCATGAACTTGCCGGAGTCGATCAGCATCTGCGCTTCCGCGCCGCTCGCGAACAGCACGTCGGGCATCTCCTCGTTCGACGAAAGCGCGAGCTTCAGCTTCGTCGCGTACGCTCCGTTCGTGTCCTTGACGGACCACAGGTTCTTGATTTCGATGCCGAGCGCGTCCTTCGCCCAACGATAGTGGACGTTATCCTCCGCCGTTTCGCCGTTCTTGAACTCGGCCGCGCCCGCGAGCCGCTTCACCGTCGTAATCGTCACCGGCGGATCGTATTTGCCTCCGGACGTCGGCAGCCCGGCCGGTTCCGTCTCCGGCGCGGCCGTTCCGGCGTCGTCCGTCTTCGGCGTCCCACTCGCCGGCGGCGGGTCGTCGGTCGCCGCCGGGCTCGAGGAGCCTCCGGTACAAGCGATCATTGTAATAGAAACTAGTAATACGACCATTGCGAGAAGAAATGTTTTGCGAATGCGGCTGGCCATTTCCGTTCCCCCAATCCATAGTTAACATCTACAAGATTCATCCTACTCTCGTTTTCCAAGGGGCGAAATAGTTCGTTCTTAACCCCGAGATAAGAATTTCTAAACATCCTCGTCCCTTCTTCACGCCGTGTTAATAAAACACTATTCGCAGGTTAAGGATGGGTTATATAGGGCTTCTTTCCATCGTGCTACAATGTGAAGTAATTCGACGGTAAAGGAAGGTTTGCCCATGGATTCACGCCCGGATCGGATCGTACGCTCGCCATTGACCGACGTCGCGCCCGGCAGGAGACGCCTGCCCAAGATCATGTGGTCGTTCCACGCGATGCTGCTGCCTGCGGTCGTACTCGCCTTTCTTTTTCAATACTTGCCTATGTTCGGCGTCGTGATGTCGTTCCAGAACTTCAAGCCTTGGACCGGCTTCCTTCATTCCGATTGGGTCGGGCTCGAGCACTTCCGTACGATGTTCGAGCGGAACGACAGCAAGCAAGTCATTGGGAACACCTTCATCATAGCTTCGTTGAAAATCGTCTTTATCATTTTAATCCCCGTGACGTTCGCGCTTCTCCTCAACGAGGTTGGCCGCATGGCGTTCAAGCGGACGGTGCAGACGTTAGTGTATTTGCCGCACTTCATGTCCTGGGTCATTCTAGGCGGCATCCTCGTCGACCTGCTGTCTCCGCAATCGGGATTCGTCAACCGGATCGTCCAAGATTGGTTCGGACTGCAACCGATCTTCTTCCTCGGGAACGGGGATTGGTTCCGGTTCACGGTCGTCGTCAGCCATATTTGGAAGGAGTTCGGCTTCGGCACGATCATCTACTTGGCGGCGCTCGCCGGCGTCAACCCGAATCTGTACGAAGCGGCCGAGGTCGACGGCGCGAATCGCTGGCAGCAGACGCTGTTCATCACCTTGCCCGCGCTCGTCCCGATCATCGTCGTGTGCACGACGCTCGAGCTCAGCAACATCCTCAGCGCCGGCTTCGACCAAATCTTCAATCTCTATAATCCGATGGTATACGATAAGGGCGACATCATCGACACCTTCGTCTATCGCGTCGGCATTTTGGACGGACAGATGAGCTTCTCGGCGGCCGTCGGGCTGTTCAAGTCCGTCGTCAGCTTCGCGTTGGTCGTTCTCGTCTATCGAATCGCCTACAAAGCGGCAAACTACCGAATCTTCTAGGAGGCGGGTTATGTATTACAAAACGAAGCCTTACCGCATCTTCAGCGCCGCGAACCACGCGCTTCTGCTCGGCGTCGCCGTCTTATGCATGCTGCCGCTCTGGCATACGCTCGCGCTCTCGTTGAGCGGCAGAGCCCCGGCCAACGCGAACCGCGTCGGGCTGCTGCCGATCGACTTCACGCTCGACGCTTACCAGAAGACGTTGGCGAATCCCGACTTCCTGCAGTCGCTGTCGATCGCGTTCCAACGCACGGCGCTCGGTACCGTCTTCGGCATGATCGTCATTTTCCTGGCGGCGTACCCGTTATCCAAGACGGGAGGCATGTTCCGGTCGCGATCGTTCTACGCTTGGTTTTTCATTATTACGCTGCTCTTCAACGGGGGCTTGATCCCGACCTATATCGTCGTGCAGAAGCTAGGATTGATGAACTCGCTGTGGGCGTTGATCCTGCCTTCGGCGGTGAACGTGTGGCTGCTGGTGCTTATGATGAGCTTCTTCCGGGGCGTGCCGCGGGAGCTCGAGGAGGCGGCGCTGATCGACGGCGCGGGGCACTTCCGCATCCTGCTCGCCATCTTCCTGCCGATCTCGCTGCCCGCGGTCGCGACCTTATCGCTGTTCACGATGGTATTTCATTGGAATTCGTGGTTCGACGGATTGATCTATATCACGAAGGCGGAAAAGTATCCGCTGTCCACGTTCCTGCAGACGATCCTCGTGCAGATCGATACGTCGCAGCTCGGCTCGACGAGCCGCGACCTCGAGAACATCTCGAACAAGACGGTGAAGGCGGCGCAAATTTTCATCGGCGCGCTGCCGATCTTGGCCGTGTACCCGTTCCTGCAGAAGTATTTCGTCAAGGGCATGGTGCTTGGGGCGATTAAGGAGTAACAATGTAAGTTCCTGTCCATAGCCGCTCTCGTCGCAGGCGCGTTGCGCGAAGCGTTGGTCAGGAAGGATCGATACGTGCGCGCATAGCCTCCGAGGCGTTAACGCAGCTTCGCGCCGACGACGCCGTCGACGCGATGCTCGATTATTTCCGCGCCGCGCGATGGTGTCCCGACACGCATCGGGAGAGCCTGTTTTAAGACATGACGAAGAAGACCGCACCCGATATTCGGGCGGTCTTCTTCGTTCGTCTCGGCGCTTAAGCGCCGCCGATCACGCGGTCCTGGTCGTCGATCGAGGCGAAGCCCCGTTCGAGCGCGAGCTCGAGGCCCGCCTGCATCGCTTTGTCCAGCGCGGCGCCGCTTCGTTGATAGCCGAACGCCCGCGCCGTCTCCCGCAGCAGATCGTCCCGCTGCAGGCTGATATGCGCGGCGAGCAGCGCCTTCATCGCGGCGGCCGTCTCCTCCGGGGGCAGCTCGTCGGCGCTTCTCCGATTCGCTTCTTGGCTGCTCGGACGGTACGTATCGTACGTCGACGGGTCGGCGCCCGCCGGCCAATAATACGCCGTGCCGTTCCGCTCGGTACGGACGAAACGCAGGCCCGCGAGCAGCTCGTCGATCCGCCGGTCGATTCTCGCGCCGGCGCGGGCGATGCCCCAAGCCTGCAGCACTCTCTTGTTTAACAGCGCGCGGCAGATCGGACCTTCCGCGTCGACGACTTGCCGGAGCTGATCCTGGATCAACCGGTCGCGGCTCGGCGAGTAGAACTCCTCCGTCGGCAGGGATACCGACTCGAGCGCGCAGGGCGCGTATTCCGCGTTCGGCGAAGGCGTCGCCTCGGTCGGCGGGGCGGCCGCTTCCGCCTTCGCCGATGGAGCGCCAAGCGGCGCTTCGGCCTGCGCCGGCGGCACCGGTATAGACGCGGGCTCGGGCGCGGTCGGGGGAGCCGCAGGCGCCTCCAAGGCACCCTCGATCGCCGCGACGATCCGTTCGAGCTCCCGCTCCGGGTTCTCCCACCACTCCAACGACCATACGTGGTGCAGCTTCCAGCCGAGCTGGGTCAGGACGTCCATCCGCAGCAGATCGCGATCCCTCGCCGTAGCGGCGGTCCGGTACGTCGCTCCGTCGCATACGATGCCGAGCGCGAACGAGCCCGGACGCTCCGGATGGACGACCGCCGCGTCGATGCGGTAGCCGGAGCAGCCGACGCGCTCCTCGACGTCGTACCCGCGCGAGCGGAGCGCTTCCGCGATATACTTTTCCACGCCGTGGCTCTTCGACATCGCCGCGGCTTCGGTGCGAAGCGCGAGCGCCTGTCTCCCATGGGCCGCGTATTCGAGGAACGCCTTAAGTCCTGCCACGCCGGTCGCGGCGGTGCGGGACACGTCCAGCTGATCCGGGCGCAGCGTCGAGAACACGAGCATCTCGTGCCGCGCGCGGGACACCGCGACGTTCAGACGGCGCCAGCCTCCGTCCCGGTTGAGCGGACCGAAGTTCAGCGTGACCTTCCCGTTCGCGTCCGGGCCGTACCCGATCGAGAACAGGATGACGTCGCGCTCGTCGCCCTGCACATTTTCCAAGTTTTTCACGAATATCGGTTCCGCGGCCTCCATGGCCGCCGATTCCGCGTCCGGGTTGGCGCGGAACGCCTCGTCCAACAAATCCTCGATCAAGCTTTGCTGTACCGAACTGAACGTGACGACCCCGATGCTGCGCGACGACGACTCCGGATCCTTCAACCGGCGAAGCACTTCGGCGACGACGGCTTCGGCTTCGGCGCGATTTTGCTTCGTGCGGCCGCGGTCGTAGACGCCGTCCACGGGAATCCACCGCACGCTCGACACCCGCTCGTTCGGGGACGGGAACGTGAACAGCTTGTTCTCGTAATATTGCATGTTGCTGAAGGCGATCAGGCTCTCGTGCCGGCTCCGGTAATGCCACAGGAGATGACCTTGCGGCATGCGGAGCGCGAGGCAGTCGTCCAACACGCTCTCCATGTCTTCCTTCAGGACGCTCCCGTCGTCGTCGCCGTCCGCGGAAGGCCCCGAAGAGAAGAAGCTCGTCGGCGGCAGCTGCTTCGGATCGCCGACGACGATGACGTCGCGGCCGCGCGCCATCGCGCCGACCGCCTCGCTCGTCGGCATCTGGGACGCTTCGTCGAAGACGACGATGTCGAACGGCGGCAGCGACGGATCGACATACTGCGCTACGGAGATCGGGCTCATCAGCATGCAGGGGCAGAGCCGGCGCAGCACGTTCGGAATTTGCTCGAACAGCCGCCGGATCGAGACGCCGCGCCCGCCGCTGCGAATCGCGCGCTCCAGAATGCCGAGCTCCGAGCTCTGCACCGCGGCCTGACCACCGGCGTTCGGCACCTTCGCCGACAACCGCGCGACGATCTCCTGCCTCGTCAGCTCTTCGTACCGCCCGGTCGTCTCCCGGAACGCGGCGATCGTCTCCTCGAACAATCGGCTCGAGAACGTGCGAAGCGCCTCCTCCGACGTGACGATCGCTTCCGCCCAGGCGCGGTACAGCCCGCGCTCGAACGCCGGAACCGCCTCATCGTTCGTCACGCGGCCGCTCTCGTACGCGTCGACGAGCGGCGCCAAGCCGACGGACAGCGCCTTCTCGCGAAGGCGCCGCCACGCGCACCAATCCCGCAGGCCGTCCAAGTTCGATTGCCAGCGGCCGAGCCGCTCTCGCAGCGTCTCGAACCAGCTTTCCGTCTCCCCTTGCCATGCCGCATCGTCGATGCCGAGCTTCGTCGCGAGCTCTCGCTCCGTCTCCTCCATGCGCCGCCTCGCCTCCGCGTAGCCGCGCAAGCTCGGGCCGTACCGCTCCAGGAACGCCTCGCTCCCCGACTCGAACCGCTCCGCGACGGCCGACAGCAGCTTCCGCTGCGCTTCTCGGTCGGCCGCGACCGAAGCCGTCAGCTTCGGCGCCTGCTCCGCCCAAGCGGCGAGGCGCTCCAGCCGCCGCCAATCGGCCTCGCCGCCGGCCCATGCCGCTTCTCCGACGATCGGCGCGGCGAACGACGAAGCCGCCTGCACGGCGCGCTGCTCCTCCTGATAGCGAACGATATCCGCTAATCGTTCTTCGACCGCAGCCTTCTCGAGCCGGCGTCCCGGCGCCGCCATCGAACGCAGCATGCCAAGGATGCGGCGCTGCCCGAGCCATCGCGGCAGCAACCACTGCAGGTTCGCCTGCCGCCAAGCCGCCAGCGCGCCTGCCGCGTCGAACGTCAGCGCCGCCGGCGAGAACCAAGCCGCGAGCTCCTCGCGCAGCGCATCCTTCGCGGCCCCATGGCCGGCGACCGTCTTCAGCTTCGCCGCCGCGTCGTCGATACGCTCCTCGCGAAGCAGCGCGTCGACGCGCGGACCCGGCGCCGACAGCAGCCACTCGCACAGCTTCGCGAGCGCGTCCAGCTCGGACGCCCGCTCGTCGCCGAATGCGATCGGCAAGACGCCCCGCAGCTCCTCCAACGAGCTCGAGCATGCCGCCAGCTGCCGTTCGAGCTCGGCGATCGTCGATGCGATCGAGGAGCGGAGCGTCGGTGTATATTCCGCGCAGGTCGCCTCTCGCCAAGGATGGCGGTGCGGATGACCGCAGCCTTCCGCCGCCGCGCGAAGCTCCTTCGCCGCGTCCTCCCGCCTCATGCGCTCGTCGTCGGCGAGGCCCGCGACGTCCTCGGGCGCGAACGCGACGACGTCCGGCGCCGCGCGCACCGATTCGTACCGCGCGAGCGCGTCGTACAGCGACAGCCCGAACGGACGCTTCCGATGCAGCGCCTCGACGTACCCGTTCAAGGCGCGGCGCGCCTCGGCGAGCCGATCCGCCTGCTTCGCCCACGCTTCGGCGGAACGCGCTCCGCCCGCTTCGAGCGCGAGCCGCAGCTGCTCGAGCACCGCCTTCTTCTTGCTCTTGTTCGAATGCAGCTCGAGGCTGAACGGGTCGAGCCCGATCGCGGCCAGCCGCCGCTGCACGACCGTGAGAGCGGCCATCTTCTCCGCGACGAACAACACCGTCTTGCCGTTCGCCAGCGCGTTCGCGATCAAGTTCGTGATCGTCTGCGACTTGCCCGTCCCCGGAGGCCCGTGCAGCACGAAGCTGTTCCCCGCGCCGGCCGCGGCGATCGCCGCCAGCTGCGAGGAATCCGCGCTGATCGGGACGAGCAGCTCCTTCGGATGGAACGTCTCGTCGAGCGTCGACGCCTCCGGGAAGGCATCCGGCTGCGTCCACGTCATCGAGCCCGCCATGAGACTCGCGACGACTTTATTTCCGGCAAGCTGTTCGGCCCGCGAATGGATGTCGTTCCACATGACGAACTGGCTGAACGAAAACAGCCCGACGTACGCCGCCTCCATGACGTCCCATCGCGGCAGCGACATGACCGCTTGCCGCACCGTCGCGAAGATGCGCTTCAGGTCGACGCCGTTGTCGTCTTTGGGCAGCGTCTCGAAGCCGCCGATCGCGATGCCGAAGTCCTGCCGCAGCATCTCGAGCAGCGTTATGTTGAACTGCGGCTCCTCGTCCCGAGCCCGCAGCACGATGCCGCTGCGCGACGTCTTCCGCACCAGCTCGACCGGCAGCAGCACGAGCGGCGCGTACCGCGGCTTCCGGCTCGCCTCCGTCTCGTACCATTGCAGCAGCCCGAGCGCGAGGTACAGCGTATTCGCGCCGTTCTCCTCCATCGCGGCGCGGGATTGCCGGTACAGGTGAACGACACGGTCGTTCAGCTCCCGCTCCGTCAGGTCCGCCCGCAACCGCTTCAGCAGGAACTCCTGCTTAATGAGCGCCGCGACCGGGTGATCGCTCGCGATGCGGCGATACAGCTCCGCGTCGCGCGGCGTATCGCTCCAATCGCCGGGCATCGGCAGCAGCTGGAATTCGTCGTTCCCGGCCAGCGCGTCCTCGAGATCGCCCAGCTGCGTGCTCATGACCGGGATGCTCGAGCGCGTCGCCCGGAAGTTGAGCAGCGTATTGCGCAGGCTCAAATCGAGCAGCCGCCGCTCCCATTCGCGCTGCTTCGTCATCGGCAGCGCGGAAACCTCTTCCGGACGGTCCAGCACCTCGAGCGCCTCCGGCACGGCCCCCCGCAAAGCCGCAGCCGAAGCCGCGGCTCCGGCCGAACCCCCGTCGTCGCTTCGAATCTCCCAGCCGTTCGGCGTCGGAACGCGCAGCGGCAGCGGCCGAATCGAGCTCGCCCGCGTTCGCTTCACGTCGACGAAGGCGAAGAAGCTCTCCGGGTCCGCGAGATGCCGCTCCGCGGCGCGCGACGCGTCCTCGAAGGAGACCGAATCCCCGCCTCTCGCCGTCGCCGCGGTCGACTCGACCAGGCACACCTCGTGGATGCCCGGAGCCAGCCGCTTCGTCAGCAGCGACAGGTCGTCCTGCACGCACTCCGCGAACGTCTCTTCCACGAGCCACGCGCCGACGAACGCATGCCCCTTCGTGAAGACGATGAGCGGGTGCAAGCCGACGGCTTCGAGACATGCGGCGAAGGCGACCGTCATGTCCAGGCAGTTGCCCATCTTCCGCCCGAACAGCGCATCCGGCAGACGAACGCGCTGGCCGATCGGCTCGAAGCTCGCCGGCGCCACCGCATACGTCACCTGCTCGTTCTGAAGCGCCGCGTAGATCGCCGCGACTTGACGGCGGACTTGGTTCTGGTCCTTCGACTGATACGCGTTGAAGGACGCCCGGCCGTCCCACATCGCGAGAATGTCGGCGGCGGAGCGGACGATTCGCGCGATCTCCGGATGGTTCGGCGCGACGAAGGCGGCGATCATCTCCGGCAGCGCCGCGAGCCCGCTCCATTCGTCGAAGGCGAGCGCGTCGATCGGCGCCGACGCGGCGAACAACGTCTCCCGCTCCGCTTGCGGATCCGCGTCTCCCGCCGAAGAAACAGGCCTCGTCACCGTTATATCCAAGCTGCCGGCCACGCGCTCCGTCAGCTCCGCCAACACCGTCGGCGACAAGCGCAAGTCGACGACGCCGACGTCCACCGTCGCCCCCGCCGGCACGACGTCCAGCGTCTTGCTCCATGGCGCCGCGAAGGCCGGCTCGGACGCGATCGACACCGTCACGTCCTCTAGATCGGCGTCTCCGCCGTTATGCAGCCACAGTCTTCGTACGACGGGCACATGATTTTGCTGCATCGCGAAGTTGACCGTCCGGCCGTACTCCCACCGGCACTCCAGCGTCGTCTCCCTCGTCACTCGGCACATCCTCCTTCGGTTCCCTGCACTTCCATGAATCTGAATAATTAGGTAAATATTCGACAGCGTTAAGCGATTTCCCTTGTTTTCCCTTCTGCCGAATCCTGGATGAGGCCATCCGAACGGGAAAAGCTCCCTCTCATCGGCCCGCTCGCAGCGGAATTCGTCTGACGAACGGGAAAAGCTCCATCTTAATAGCAGGAAAATGACGAAAACCGTTGGTTATCGCGGAATAAGCGGGAGGTTTTCCGGTTTGACGATCGTTTCAGACGCGCGGCGAAGGTTTAGGAGGGAGGTTTTCCCGTTCGGCGCAACCTGCGCCGCGCAAAAAAACAGGCCTCCGTCGCCGGAAGGCCCTATCATGCGTAATCGACCGCGATATGAATAAGCGGATGGCTGCCCTTGATCGCGGCGTTAATGCGCTTCAGCACCGAATCTTCGAGGTCCGGCGCGTTTTCTTCATACAAAGCTTCATTGAAATCGTCGATACTCGAGGCGCTGCTGCTCAGATGATTTAAATAATGGACAAGCTTGGTACCTTCGCCCAGGCCGAGCAGCAGCGCCCACGTCGACGCCGTCATCTCGTCCAGCGTCCTCGTCTTGATGCCTCCCGCGAACTGCGGCGGCGTCAAATCGAGCGAGGTGCCGCTCTTCGCCATCGATACCCAGGCTTGCTTCCCCGCATCGTAATATTGCGAGATCCCTTGGATTTTCTTCGGGAATCCGCTCGGGTAGCTGGCGTCGTACGTAACGTTGGTTTTCGTCCAGATCCATTCGTTGTTTTCGTAATGCGACTTCAAATCCGTCTCGTATCCGCTCCAGGTGGATCCGGTATTGATCGCATGCGTCGTCGGCACGAGGTTGTTGACGTTGTTGCCGGGGCCGCCCACATTTTCGTTGATCAGGTGGAAACGGACCCAAGCTCCTTTCACCTTCCCGGCGTTGGACAATACATGATTCCAGCCCTCGGGCTTCACGGACGGCTGACCGCCCTTAAGAACGCCGGGATGGTTTTTCTTATTTTGGATTTCCGGCGCGCCCGCCATCGATCCGTTCGCGTTATTTTCCCACTTCGGGGTCGTCGGCTGCCCTTCCTTCGCGGTAAGTTGGACGACGTCTCGGCTCGATTTGCGCTGGATCGGGTTCGCGCCGCTGCGCGCTTGAAGCATCCGAACCATCGCTTGGTTCCCGACGAGCGACTGCAGCTGCAGGATGCCCGGGGCAGCGGAAGCAGCCTGCGCGGCACCGCGCCGGAACGGCTCTTGTTTGGCCGCCGCCGTTTCGCGCGTCGGCAGCGCCGTATAGCGATGCATAATATGAATTCCCACCTTTTCCCTTGGGGCTCACCTCACATTATACACCTCTTCCGTCTCCCGATGAATCATTTTCCCTCTTCCCCTTGCGCCTACGTAACGGCCGTCCTCGACGATCGATTCCCCGCGAGACAGGACGTGCGCGACGGTGCCGGCGACGCGCACCCCCTCGTACAGGTTGTAGTCGTTCTCCTGTTTTTGCCGTTCCTTCGATATCGTTCGTTCTCCGTTCGGATCGACGATCACAAGGTCCGCGTCTTTCCCGATCGCGATCGCTCCCTTCGTCTTCAATCCGAAAATTTCGGCCGGGTTCGCGCTTACGATTTGTACGAACTTCTGCAGCGAAATTCGTCCCTCCGCTACTCCATAATGATATAAAAGCATAAACCGATCTTCGATGCCCGGAACGCCGTTCGGGATGTCCGCGAAGTTATTTCTTCCTAACATCTTATCGGTCTGAAAATCATAGGAGCAGTGATCGGAGCCGATCGCGGCAATCCAGCCGTCCCGGATTCCGTCCCAGAGCGCCTCTTGATCGCTTGTCTTTCTTAGCGGCGGGGAGCATACGTACTTCCCCCCTTCGAAATTCGGGAGCTCCAAGCGGCTCTCGTCGAGCACCAAGTATTGCGGGCAGGTTTCAACCCAGAGATCGATTCCTCTCCGCTTGGCGCGGACGACCTCCTCCAGCGCGGCGGCGCAGCTTAAGTGAACGATATAGATCTTCGCCCCCGCGACTTCCGCGATCGAGGCGGCGCGCGCCACCGCTTCCGCTTCAAGCGCCGGCGGTCTGGTTCTCGCGTGATAGACAGGCTCCGTGTCGCCCCGTTCGACCGCCTCCCGAATCAACTCTTCGATCACGTCCCCGTTCTCCGCATGAATCGCGACGACGAGATTCCGTTCGGCCGCCTTCTTCATAACCTTGTAAATCCGGGCGTCGTCGACCATCGTCGTTCCCTTGTAAGCCATGAATATCTTCAAAGAAGTCACGCCGCCTTCCAGCAAGACGGGAAGCTCATCCAACAGCGAGTCGCGGAAGTCGTCGCCGGACAATATGAGGTGAAAGCTGTAATCGATAACGGAGCTCCTCGCCTTCGTCTTCCATTCCGCGAGGTATTCGGCGATGGTCTGCCCCCGCCTAGGCGCCGTCATATTAATGAGACTCGTCGTTCCGCCGACCGCCGCCGCGATCGTGCCCGATTCGAAATCGTCCCGATCGGTGTTGGCCAGATGCGCGTGTACGTCGATGCCGCCTGGGAATACGTACTTCCCGGTCGCGTCGATCGATCGATCGCCCGGTTCGGGGGAGAGCGTCTTCGCGATCGCCGCGATCGTTCCGTCTTCGATCGCGATATCCGCCTTGAATTGTTCTTGCGCGGTAACGACCATTCCGTTCCTGATCAATGTCCTCATTGGGTATCACCTTCCCGCGGTCGTCTCGATCGAATGGAGATCCAATATGGCGCTTAAATCGTTCGAGCAGGCTTTCATCAGCCGCTCCGAACAGTAAGCGTATCCGGGCGGCGTCGTGATCAGGAAGCCGTCGTATCGCACCTTGCGAAGCGCCTCCATAATGCGCGGCCACCGGACGTCGCCGGACAACGGACTGACGAATTCCCTCGACGAGATTCGATAATCCTTCGCGTGGATGTTGACGATCCGCCCTCCGATCGACGGGATCCAATGCTCCGCGTATCCCGTAGCCATTGCGTTGCCTATATCCAAATACGCCTGTATGTGCGGTTCGTCGATCTCCTCGAGGAATCTCCTGAATTCCTTCGGGCTCGGAAGGAAATGATTGCAGATATTTTCCACGCCCAGAATTACGTTCGCTTCGCGCGCCGCCTTCCCCAGCGTCGACAAGGATTCCTGCGCGAATCCGTACGCCTCTTCGTAAAGCGTCTCGCGCGCGATGACGCCCGGGACGATCTGGACGATCGAGGCCCCGATCTCGGCGGCGATCTCGATCAATTTCATGCCGATCTCCTCGCCCCTCTTTCGTATGGCGGCCGCGCCGGACGACAAAGGATATCGATTGTGCAGATTCGTCGACAAGGAATGAATCGGCACGCCGCAGTCCAGACTGATTCTCTTTACTCGCTTCCTATCGCCGTCGGAACCGGCGAGCCCCAAGTATCCGCCGTCCTCCAACACGTTCAGCTCGACGCCGTCGAACCCCGCAAGGCATGCCTCCGCGAAGAAGGTCTCCGCATTCCAAAATCCAAGGAAGGGCACGTCGTGTATCCCCTTCTTCATCCGCTCACCATCCGCCTTGTCTGGAATGGAATGCACCCGAACGACTCCCCAAGTCATCCCCATGTTATAAAATTCATAAATATTACTCTAAACACGTTATGTTTATTAACAAATTTCCGATCGTATTTGGACACCTTTTTAATAAGTTCGTATAATCGGATTATACAAGTAATATATCTTTACATAAAATTCCGCGAAACGAGGTGACTGTCCCTTGGAATTGCGCGAGCTCCTTCGACTCACGACGCTGAAAGACGCTACCGTTCTCGCAGGTTCCAGAGGCATCGACCGCAAGGTAAGCTCCGTGAATATCATGGATGCGCCGGACATTGTGGATTTCGTAAAACCGGAACAATTGCTGCTCACGAATGCATACGCGATCAAGGACACCCCTTCGGCATTGGTTCGGATTATCGAACGCATGGCCGCGGGCCGAGGCGCCGGCATATTCATTAAGACCAAGCGTTTCCTCCGCGAGCTTCCCGAAGATGTACTGCTGCGAGCGAACGAGCTCGACTTCCCGATCGTAGAGCTGCATATGCAATATTCCTTGGGCGAAGTGTTACATCAGACGCTCGGTTTCATCCTCGAGAAGCAAACGGAGCATTTCCGCTATGCGCTCGACATGCATAAGCAATTTTCCGAAATGATGATGAAAGGAAGGGGGTTGCCGCAGCTCGTCGAGGCGTTGGCATCCATTCTCGATTGCCACGTCCTCATTACGGACGAACGGAACGACGCCATGATCGTGTCGAAATCGCTGAAGACGGTAAGGCACGAGCCCGTCGTTCGACGGATCGCGGAGATGGTCCGCCGTCATTCGTCCGAAGCGAGCCTCGCCCCCGGAGCGTCTTGTTTATGGGGAGAATCCCCGTACCAACCGTTCGAGGTATCCTTCCATCCGATCGAAACCTTCTCGAGACAATGCTTCCTCGTATTCATCCGGTCCGAACAGACAGGAAGTCCGGAGGGACCTTTCCGACAGCTGGCCGTAGAGCAAGCGGCGAATGTCATCGAATTCGAGTGGATGAAGCGGCATGCCGTCAAGGAACGCTCCAGACGGTTCAAGTTCGAATTTTTCTCCGATCTTGTCGAAGGCCTGATTCAATCGGAGGAAGAAATCTATCATAGAGGCAGAACCTATTACGATTTCGAGCCCCACCCGCACTGCCTCATCGCGGCCATGACGGACGGCCGGAGCCGCGACGGCATTACGGCTTCGAGTCCGGAAGAAGCGATTCCCTTCGCAACCAAAGAACTGATATACGACCGAATCAAACTGCATATGGAACAATCGGCGATCCCATACGTTCGATTCATGAAGAACGATCTCTTCTGTATCTTGCTGAACGCAAAGAACCTTCCCTTCCCCGCCGCAGCCATCGACGTCGCCCGCCGGCTCCAACACGAGCTGCACGCCCGTCACGGCCTGTCGATCTCGTTCGGCATCGGTACGCCCGTCGAATCGTTCATAAGCCTATCCGTATCGTACAAGGAAGCATTGGAGGCGCTTAAGGCCGGTACCGAAAAGCGAAAGCCACGGTTCGTCGAGACCTATACGGCGAAGCAAACCGAAGACCTGCTGCGCTTCCTCCCGTTAGACGTGATCAAGAACTACTACTCCACGACGTTCAACCGCCTCTTGGACGTGGACGACAAAGAGAAAACCGAGCTCCAGAAGACGGTACGAACGTTCTTGGAGCATCAAGGCTCGATCAGCGATACCTCGAAGAAGTTATTCATCCATCGCAACACCGTCGTCTATCGTTTGCAGAAATACGAGCGGCTGACGCAGCGCAGTCTTCTCGACCCGAACGATACGCTGCGCATCCGTCTCGCCTTGATCATGGAGAAGCTCCTCGAGAACGCGCCTTCGGAAACGGAAGCTCCCAAGGATTAAGGGAGTCGCCGCTCGGCGCGTACGGGATCGGCGACAGCCGCATTCCGCTCCAACTCCGACGCCAGCTCCTCGAGCGACGCAGCGAGTCTGACCGTTAATTCTTCGGTCATCGCGAACCCGTTCTCGGTCCGTTGAATCCATTGATCCACGCCGTATACTCCGCCGAGGATATGTCTCCCCGCCAACGCGGAGACGACGGGCTTGAGCGCGTAATCGATCGACAATAGGTGCGCCATGGATCCGCCGACGAACAGCGGAAGCACGATTTTCCGCTCGAGCCCCTTCTGCGGCAGCATATCCAGAAACAGCTTCAGCACGCCCGTATAAGACGCCTTATAGACGGGGCTGACCAAGATAACGGCCTGCGCCGCTTCGACCCACCGCACCTTCTCCTGAATGGCGGCGCTGGCGAAATTCGCTCTCACCAAATCCTCCGCCGGCAGCTCCGAGACGTTCACCGTCTTGACGGCGAACCCGCGGCCGACCATATATTGCAAGGAATAGTCGATAAACGCGTTTACGCGCGAACTCAAGGAAGGGCTGCCGGACACGATCACGACCGACGACATGCGATCAACTCCTTCTTATCATGTGTCTTACCAGATGCGCCGGGAAGCCCTACCCGATCTTGATCGGCGTCGTCGCGAATTGATTGACCGGCCGGGTCAACCCCATATTCTCGCGAAGCGTTCGACCTGCATATTCCGTGCGGAACAGGCCTCTGCGCCGCAATTCCGGAATGACGAGCTCGATGAACCGCTCCATGTCGTGCGGGAGATGCGGAAACAACATGTTGAACCCGTCGCAGCCCCCCTCTCGGAACCACTCCTCGAAATAATCCGCGATTTGCTCCGGCGTGCCGGCGTACGTACCGTGTCCCCGGCCGAAGGCGATCCGATGAATCAACTGGCGAATCGTCAAATTTTCCCGCCTCGCCAGATCGACGTATACCTGATACCGGCTCTTCCCTCCGTTGATCGACTCGACACTCGGCACCTCCGGCAAGGGACCGTCCAACGGATACGTGAACAGATCCACGTTCAGCGACTTCGACAATTGATGCAGTCCGTATTCGGGCACGATGTACTCGTTGAGCTCCTGCTCCTTCTCCTTCGCCTCCGATTCGGTTAACCCGACGATCGGCGCCATTCCGGGCAGAATGTTCAACTGGTCCGGCGTTCGGCCGTACTTCAGCATCCGCCTCTTGACGTCCGTGTAGAATTCTCGGGCGTCGTCCAGCCGGTTCTGCGCGGTGTAGATCGCTTCGGCATACTTCGCGGCGAACTCCCTGCCGTCCTCCGAAGAGCCGGCTTGCACGAGCACCGGATATCCTTGCGGCGACCTTGGAATATCGCTAGGACCGCGCACGTCGAAGATATTTCCCTTATGATGGATTTCCCGAATTTTGCTCGGGTCGGTGAACATCCCCTTGCGGCGGTCGACGACGAGCGCGTCGTCGTCCCAGCTGTCCCACAGCTTTCTCGTCACCTCCAAGAACTCGTTAGCCCGAACGTACCGTTGACTATGCTCCAGATGCGCCTCTTTCCCGAAATTGTGAGCCGACATTTCGTTCCCCGTCGTCACGATATTCCAGCCCGCGCGGCCCTTGCTCACGTGATCGAGCGAAGCGAACTTCCGCGCGACGTCGTAGGGCTCGCCGTAGGTCGTCGAAGCGGTGCCGATGAGACCGATGGATTCCGTCACGGCCGCGATCGCGGCCAACAGCGTGAACGGCTCGAAGAAATTGTTGAACGGGCCGAAGTTGATGTTGCTGTTGATCGCCAGGCCGTCCGCGATGAAGATGGAATCGAATTTCGCCTCCTCCGCCCGCTTCGCCAGCCGTTGGTAGTATCCGATATCGAGCATGTTCATCGGATCCGTGTTCGGGTGACGCCATGCCGCTTCATGATGGCCGATCCCTTGAATGAACAGGTTCAGATGCATTTGTCGCCGTTGTCCGTTCGCATTCGTGCTCATACGCGTTCGCGCACCTCCAGAAGTCGTCTTTATTTGCTCTTGATTTCTTCCACGTAGAACATAGAGTCGACGCGCGGCGTAAATTCGATGTCGTCGCCGACGGAGTAATATTCGTTGCTGCGGTACAAGTAGATGTAAGGCAGCTCCTCGGCCGCGATCCGCTGAACCTCTTTGTACTGTTCCGCCCGCTCTTCCGGATTCATGTTTACGGCCGCCCGATCCAACAATTCGTCGACGAGCGGATTGTTGTAGCCGAACCCCTTGGGGTTGTAGGTAGAATGGAAATGAATCAAGGCCAGCGACGGGTCGAACATCGTATTGTTCCACCCCGTGCCGAGCAGCTCGGCGTTCTTACCGTTGGTGCGAACATCCACGTATTGGCTCGCTTCCAGAAGCTGCAGGTTCACCTTGATGCCCGCGGCCTCCAACATACCCGTAATCATCTGCGCCATTTCGCTGTCCGCATACGAACGGCCCTGCGAAGCCGTGTACGTAATCTCCAACGGATTGCCCTCGCCGTAACCGGCTTCCTCGAGCAGCTGCCTCGTACGCTCCGGATCGTAGCGGGAAGTGTTGTATAAGCTTTCCTCGAATCCGGGTACGCCGGGCACGATCCGCGTGCGGGTCGGCGCTGCCGTCCCGTCCGTAAACTTATCGATCAACGCCTGCTTATCGATCGCGTAGTCGATCGCCTCGCGAACTTTGGGGTCCGACGTCTTGAATTCCGGATTTTGATTCACCATCAGCATCATAACGGTCGTCGTGTCGTTTGGAACGATCGTCGTGCCGTCGTTATTCTCGACCCTCTCCAAGTCGGTCGGCGGAATGTTCGACGCGATATCGACGCCGCCGGTCAACGCCTCCCCGATCCGGGTCGAGTTTTCGATGATCGTCCGGAATACGACGGTATCCCACTGCGCGACGTCGCCTGCGAAATAATCGTCGTATTTACTCAGCACCAATCGATCGCCCTTGCGCCACTCCACGAATTCGTAGGGACCGCTTCCGACCGGATGCTTCAAATACCCTTCCCAGCCGACTTCCTCGATATATTTTTTCGGAAAGATGCCGGACGCTTCTCGGGCGATTCGGTACGGGAGCACAGGGTCCGGACCGTTGGTAATAATGTTAAAGCGCGTCTCGTCGATAATTTCCACTTCTTTGATCGTCTTATAGTTTTGGTGCTGCACCAACTTGTTGTCCAAGGCGACGCGCTCCAAGGAAAACTTCACGTCCTCCGACGTTAACGGATCTCCGTTATGGAACGTAATGCCTTCCTTCAGCGCGAACGCCCACGTTACGTCGTCTACGCTTTCGTACGATTCCGCCAGATGCGGCTGCACCTTGCTGTCATGATCCCTCTTCAATAAATAGCTTTGTAGATTTACCATGACGGCTTCCGTCGAGATGGCCGTCGTATTGTGCGTATCGAAAGTGTCCACGTCCTGACTCAAGGCGATCGTCAGGACCTCCCCCGATTCCGCCGCTCCCGCAGCCGCCGGCTCCGAAGCCGATTCGTTCGCGCCGCCCTGACCGCCGCAAGCCGCGAGCAGCAGCAGCGCGATCGCCGACGCCCGCGTTCCCCACCTGGATAAGGATCTCTTTTTCATACTCCACTCCCCCGGTCACTTTTTATAGATTCCTTCATCTACGACGCATGCCAGCTCCATCCCCCCAACGGCTCGTGACAGGCGACGAATCGCCCCTCCCCTTCCACCTCCTTCAGCGGGGGCTCCTCGAGGGAGCAGCGCTCTACCGCATAAGGACAGCGCGTGTGAAATCTACAGCCGGGCGGCGGCGCGGTCGGACTCGGCATATCTCCCTGCAAGATCGCCTTCCTCCCGCCTATACGCTGCGACGGATCCGAGATCGGGACGGAAGAGAGCAGCCCTTCCGTGTATGGATGCTTCGGTTGCCGGAACAACTGCTCCTTACCCGCGATCTCCACGATCTTCCCTAAGTACATGACCGCGATCCGATCGCTCACATACTTCACCGCAGGCAGCCCGTGACCGATGAAAATATACGTCAGGTTGAATTCCTTCTGCAGGCGGACGAGCAGATTCAAAATCTGTGACTGAATGGATACGTCCAACGCCGACACCGCCTCGTCGCATACGATCAACTTCGGCCGCAGCGCCAAGGCGCGCGCGATTCCGATGCGCTGGCGTTGGCCGCCGCTGAACTCGTGGGGGTATCGTTGCGCGAACGAAGGGCTCAGCCCCACCGTCTCCATTAATTCGAACACTCTGTCGCGAAGCCGTTCCCCATCCAGCACCTTATGAGCTCGCAACGGTTCGGCGATCAGCTCCTCCACCCTCATCCTCGGATTCAAGGAAGAGAACGGGTCTTGGAAGATCATCTGAATGTCCTTGCGCTTCTCCCTCATTTGTTCGGACGACAACGTTCTTACGTCTTGACCCTCGAACCGAATTTCGCCCTCCGATGCCTCCAACAATCGAAGAATGGCATTGCCGGTCGTCGATTTCCCGCAGCCGGATTCTCCTACGATGCCGAAGGTCTCTCCTCGATTGACCGCAAAACTCACGCCGTCCACCGCTTTCAGGACCGTCTTCCCTCTAGAGAACCACCCCCGGCTCAAGTCGAAGTACACCTTCAACCCCTCAACCTCCAGCAACGGCGTCGCCCGGCTTTCGTTCGTCAACGAGATTCACCTCCCCTTCCTCGTGCAGCCAGCACCTCGCCTTCGTTCCCGACCCCAGCTCGCGAAGCGGCGGAGCCTCGCTCGCGCATCGCTTCGCCGCGAACGCGCACCGGGGATGGAACCGGCACCCTGCCGGCATCCGAGAAGGCGCCGGCACCGTGCCGGGAATCGAATCCAGCTCGACTCTCGTCTCTTCCAGCCGCGGCGTGCTCCGAATCAACCCCAAGGTGTACGGATGCTTCGGGGCGCGGAAGAGTTCGTACACGTCCCCTTCTTCCACGACCTGCCCGGCATACATGACGATGACGCGATCGACCATCTCGGCGATGACGCCCAGGTCATGGGTAATGATCATAATCGAGGCTTGCGTTTCGTCTCGAAGCTCTTGCATCAGCCGCAAGATTTGCGCTTGTATCGTGACGTCCAACGCCGTCGTCGGCTCGTCGGCGATGAGCAGCTTCGGATTGCAAGAGAGGGCGATCGCGATCATCGCGCGTTGCCGCATCCCGCCGCTCAGCTCGTGCGGATACGAGCGGAACACCGCCTCCGGCCGCGCGATGCCGACCTTGCGCAGCATCTCGATGCTTCGTTGCTTCGCCGTTTTCTTCTTCGCGGCTTGATGCAGCATAATATTTTCCGAAATTTGATAACCGATGGTGAGCAGCGGATTCAGCGACGTAAGAGGCTCTTGGAAAATCATGGACATCGCATTGCCCTGCAGCTTTTTCAACTCGCCCTTGGAAAGCTTGGCAAGATCCGTTCCTTCGAAAATGATTTCTCCCCCGACGATCCGTCCGGGCTCCTCCACCAACCCCATGACCGAATACGACATCACGCTCTTGCCGCACCCGGACTCGCCCACGACTCCCAGCACCTCTCCGCGTTCGATCTTGAAGGATACGCCGTCCACGGAGCGAGTCACTCCCGTCTCGGTCGAATAATACGTCTTTAGTTCGCGTACCTCCAACAGCGCTTCTCGCCTCGACATTGTACTCCCTCCTTACGTTATGACCTCCGGCTCTGCACGCGGGGATCGAACGCGTCGCGCAGCCAATCCCCTAGGAATATAATGCCGAGCACCGTCACCGTGATGGCGACGCCGGGGAATGTCGATATCCACCAACTCGTGGCGATATGATCCCTTCCTTCGTTGAGCATGTATCCCCAGGAGACGATCGGAGGTTGGACCCCTAATCCCAGGAAGCTCAACGAAGCTTCCAGTACGATATTGCCGCCGACCGTCAAGGTGGAGACGACGATGCAGAGGGACACGATATTCGGCAATATGTGCTTCAGCATAATCGTCCGATCCCGGGTGCCGATCGCGCGCGCGGCCCGGATGTAATCCCGCTGTTTGAGGCTGAGCACCTCCCCCCTGATTAAACGCGTATATGCCGTCCATTCGGTCAGTCCGATGACCAAAATGAGCGTCGTGACGCTTGTGCCGAATACGCCGATAATGACCAACATCAGCAAGATGCCCGGGATTGCCATCTTCGCGTCGACCACCCTCATAATCAAAGAGTCGAACCAACGTCCTCCGTAATACCCGCAGACGATCCCGAGAAAGATGCCGATCGCCCCCGCGATCATTACTGCCGCGACGCTGACGAGCAACGAGATCCGGGATCCGTAGATGATCCGGCTGAGCATATCTCTGCCGAGATTATCGGTCCCGAGCGGGTGCTCCATCGATCCGCCCTCCAGCCAGAACGGCGGCGCCAGCGTGTTCCTCGCATCCATTACGCCCGGGTCGTGCGGGGCCAGATAGGGCGCAAGCGCCGCGGTCAAGACGACCAAGGCGATCATCGCGAAGCCTGCCGTGCCGGTCTTGCTTGAGAACAGCAGCTTCCTCCACCTAAGGAACGTACTCGCCTTTACCGGGACTTCGAACCTTGCACTCTCCCGCTGCAACGGATTCGCCAACTCGATTCGAGTGCCGTCCACCGACATCGCGATTCCCCCTCTCGCTTACTCGTACTTGATTCTTGGATCGATCCACCGATAAGCGACGTCCGCCAGGAAGTTCATCAGAATGATGATCATGGCGCTGACGAAGACGACCGCCTGCACGACCGACATATCGCGGACGCTGATCGCCTTCACGAGCAGCTGCCCCATCCCGGGCCATGCGAATACCGTCTCCGTAATGACCGCGCCTCCGAACAGAACCGCGACCTGCGTCGCCATGACCGTAACGACGGGAAGCAAGCAATTCCGGAAGGCGTGTCGGAAATACACGACCGCATTCGACACCCCCTTGCTCTTCGCGGTTCGGATATAATCTTGACTCAACACGTCGAGCATGCTGGATCGAATCAATCGAGCGATCTCCGCCGCCGCTCCGCTCCCTAGCGTAATCGCGGGAAGAACCAAGTGCTTCCACGACCCTTCGCCGGAAACCGGGAACAGCTGCAGCGTGATGGAAAACAGCAGAATCAGCATGATCGCTTGCCAGAAATTCGGGATCGCCTTGCCGACGACCGAAAATCCCGAGATCAACAAATCGACGAAAGTATTTTTCTTAATGGCGGAGAGCACCCCCAAGGGGACGGAAATTACGATCGCGAACGCGATGGAGGCCGATCCGAGCAGCAGGGTGCTCGGCAATCGTTCGAGGACGATGGTCAGCGCATCCTCGCGGTAAACGTAGGAGATGCCGAAGTCCCCTTGAAGAAGGTTCAACATATAGATTCCGTATTGGACGTAGAAGGGACGATTCAACCCCAACGACTCGCGCAGCTCCGCGATCTGCTCGGGCGTCGCTTGATCCGAAATCATGAGCGCGACCGGATCCCCGGTCAAATAGAGCAACGCGAAGATGACCGACGAAATAATAAACAGTACCGGGATGAACTGCATGATGTATTTGAGCAAATAAGCTCTTATGTGAATCGCCCCCGTTCCACTTTGATCCCCGCCTTATAAACCTTGTTACATCGACGTCCCCTATGCGTGATGTACACTAACATGTTATCAACGCCGCGGACGGATTGTCATTGGTCAAAGCGACCAAGAATCTCGAAAGGCGTTGTACATTATAGCTAAAGCAATACATATACGCCGTTAATTAATGGATAAACGCGTCATGTTTAGGGACATATAATGATATCCCATCGTCAGGTCTGAACATAACGAAAAAAACCTCCTTCCAGATTCGCGATCGCCCGTATTCCGAGTCGAACCGCGAGTCTATAGGAGGTTTTCCGTTCGTTGCTTGAATGTTCTTACGCCTTCCATCGGTAACCTGTTGCGGTCGTCGCCTGGGTGAAGCGGGGCGTCAAGGAACGGAACGAATGCGAAGCCGCGGCCAAGATGTGGAACGAGACGGACCGGAAGCGGCACACCGCGCCGACAGTGAACGCTGGCCGTCAGCTTCAAGCAACAAGGCGCTGACGGAGGAACGCATGCGGGAGATCGGCGCGATGTAGCGTGCCACGGGCAACGGACGATCTCCCGGTCGCGGCCGTAAATAAACTCGTACACTCGCGACTCGAGCGTCGTCCCGCACACGGGCCCGGCGCACAGCTCCGCGCCCTGATGCGGGCAATAATTTTGTATCGCGTAGTACTCGCCGTTCACGTTATAGACGCCGATAGAGCGCCCCTTCACCTCTACGATCTTCGACGTGCCTTCCGGTATGTCTACAGTCGCGGCTACCGGATACCATTCCATGGCGTCTCCTCCCACGCGTCTTTCGCTTGTTTCCTATTATATCGGGGTTCCCGCACGTTTTCGTAGGCCGAAGGTTTGACTTCGGGCGCAACTTCTTTTACCTTTTCAGCGGGAAAAGACCGCACCCTCCGCCGAGGATGCGGTCTTCCCGCGATTCGTAACGTATTATTGTTTTGAATATAAGCTGAACACCAGGTCGCGCCGGCCGCCGTTTTCCGTGATCCAGGTTTTCCCGCCGTCCAACGACAGCCGTTCGTATCCGTCCGGATAGGAATTCTCGTCATTGTACGCGAAGCCGTATTGATTGTCCGTCGAGCCCGTATCCGCCGATTTCGGGGACCTCAGGACGAGTCCGTATCGGATGCTCGTATCGAGGTCCTTCAATTTCGGGTAGATGGAGTACGGACTGACCGAACCCGGAATGTTGTACGCCGGAAGCGAAGCGGTGAACAACGTGTCCAACGGCTCGTCGTTCGCGTCCAAGGTCACGATGTCGAAAAAGTACGCGTCCGCCGGAACGGCATTGACGTAGCTTTCATAAATGTACACGTCCAGCTTGGGCAGATCGCTGTGCTTGAGCGTAAACACCTGCATCCGCCGCACCTGCGCGCGAATGTCCGAGTAGGCGCCGTACGGCGCGCCGCTGTTGTCCTGGACGAGCACCGGACCGCCGTTTCCTTCGATATAATAGGCTTCTACCTCTTCGATCGAAGGGAGGATGTAGTTGCTCTTCAAGTAGAGGCGCAGCTTCGTCGTCCGGACGGTATCGAAGTCGATGACCTTGTCGTCGCCTAACGTGAAGCCCTTCGTCAAGTCGACGTACCGTTGCCGCTCGGCATCCCAGTACTGCAGCGCCCAGTTGGCGGTCTGGAAGTAATCGCCTTTATGCTCCTTGACGACGACCCGGTTCACCGCCGTCTCCGCGCCGAAGTCGACCTCGACCCATTGGTCGTCTTTCGCTCCGTCGGCCGCGCTCCACCGCGTCCGCCAATCGCCGTCCGTCAGGTTGGCCGCTTCGTACCCGGCGCCGCTCCACGTCGACGACGCGGTCGCCGGCTTCCCGAGCGCGAGGTTCGCCGGTGCGTCGTCGTCCTTATGCCCTTGTCCGTCGCCCCGCGCCGCCTTGACGATCGCGGTGCCCTTCGGCGGAAGCGTATACCGGAACTCGTCTTTGACCTTCCCGAGCTTGCGCCCGCTGTATAGCTCCGTTAACGTGTAGTTGCCGTTCGGATCGAGTCCCAACTCGCCCAACGCTACGGTCAAGTCCAACTCTTCCGTCGCGCTCCAGTTCGACAACCCGACGATCGCGTCTCCGCTGTCGTCCACATAATGAATGACCGACGGCGAGCGCTCGCCCTTGTGGTATACGTTCGGCAGGTCGAGCGGCTTCGCCGCCTTGCCGGACGCGACGAGCCTCAGCAGCTCCTCGTTCTCCAGCAAGCTCATGCGGTCTTCCGCGAGGAACGGGAAGTTGTCGCCGGCGAGCCAATGCCCGCCGCCGAGCGCGACGGTCGTCGCCAGCAGCTTTCCCTCGTTCTGGCTGAACTTGTACCAGAAGCCTTGCGCGAAGTTTTCCGGAAGCATCATGTCCGCATCGTTATATTCGTACAGCGTGCCGTTCGTCCACCACGAGGCCGCGCTGTTGAACGCCTGACGCTCGAGGCCGGAGTAGCCGTCCACGCCGATCGTCGTGTCGCACGCCGCTCTTCTCCCATGCGCGAAGGCGGCGGGAAGCAGCGGAGCGATCGATTCGTTGATGTAAATCGGACGGTCGGCCGCAAGCACCGTGTCGCGGATCATGCCCATGCCGAGCCGATACGCCTGCATCCCGTTCATCGAAGGGTCGTACCGCGCTCCGTCGTACATACCCATGTCGATGAAGTCGAGCTTCAGATAATCGAAGCCCCAATCGATGTACTTCTGAATCGCGCTCCGCAGGGCGACTTGCGCGCCCGGATGCGTCACGTCCATCGCGTACGTGCCAAGGTACGTACGGATCAGCTCGCCGTTCTCGTCGCGCAGGCAGATGTCCCGATGCGTATACGGCGTGCCGGGAATCGGCAGATCCAACCATTCGTTGTAGATCGTGAACGGCGTCTGATAGCCGCCTACCTTCAGCCCCTTCTCGTGCACGTAATCCGCGAACTTCTTCATGCCGTCGTCGAACGGCAACCCCGCCTCCGGGTTGAAGCCGCCGTCGAGGTTGAAGTATTCGTAGCCGAGCGGCTGCAGATGCTCCGCCATGTAATCGACGAGCGGGTACATCGCTTCCGCGGACGCATACCCGTAATGGGAATAGTAGGTGTTATAGCCGACAGGCACTTCGCCGTCCCACTCCATGCGCGGTTCGCCGATATTGTACACCTTGCCGTACTCCTCGAGACCGGCTTGGTAATCCGCATAATATCCGAAGAAAAATTTGTCCGACGCTATCGCCGTCCCCTGCTGCGAACCGCCCCAGTTATAGACGCTGAATGCGGTGAGCGGACCGTTCGCGGTCGCCGCCTGGCCGAGCTTCTGCGCGCTCTTCCAGTTGACTGCCGTCGCCGCGCCGGCCACGAGCCCTTGCCCTCCGGCGTTGTCGAACACCGCCGCCACCCAGTGGCTGACGCCGTCGAACGGCTGCCACGTCAGCTGTTCGCCCTCGAATCGATCGGCGCCGTTCTGGCTGCGGCCGAAGTCGTGAACGGGCGCGACGCCGAAGTCGAAGTTGTTGCTGTACGGCGTCGTGAAGATGCGGCGGTCCGTCCCCGCTTCGATGTCGAGGAAGGGCGCGGCGATCGGCTCGAGGATCGCGACGTCCAGCGCATCCTCGCTCTCCACCGTCAAGTCTGTCAAAAAATACGAGCGGTTCGGGTACAGCTCCAGCGACAGGCGGATCGTCGGGCCGGCTTCGAGCGCGCTCGAGATCGTGAGCCGGACGCCGTCGCTGCCGTAGCCGTTCGCCTCGATGCTCTCCCATTCGGCCGACCGCGTCGCCGGGTCGGAGGAGCGGAACCGCGTCTCCGCTCCGGCGAGCCGGTAGTTCGAGTGGAAATCCTGTATCGCGAGTCGCCCGTTCCAAGCGACGCTTCCGAGTCCCGTCGCCAGATCGTAGACGATCGTATACGTCCCGTTCGTCGCCGTCACGATCCCGTTCTTCTCATCGATCGAAACCGCGGTCGGCTTCGCTATAGCCTTCGCTTCGATCGCGGCCGCGCTCGCGGTCGCGGTCGGCTGCGCCGCGGACATCAGCGTCACTCCCATCCCGAGGATCAGCAAGACCGCTAAGGCGCGAAACCATCGGTTGTTCGCCATCTTACGCCTCCATTGCTCGAATTCGGATCAAGAGACTGTCGAAGTCGCCGCGCATCGGCAATGGAATTCCCGCATGCATCAAGGTGCTGCCATGCGCCGTCATGACGTGATCCCCGATTCCGGTAATCTCGTAAGGCTTGTTCTCGTCCAGTCCCTGCAGCCGCAGGGCGGGCAGCCGTCCGGCGAATCTCTGAGCGTGCAGGAACGCGAACGTCACGCTCTCCGTCCGTTCGTCGTTCACGTATTGCACCGCGGCGAGCGCGGAATCGCGCAGCGTCGATAGACGGTATTGCATGCCCTCTTGTACGAGCGGCCGGATGTCCTTATACAAGGCGATATGCTTCGCCGCCTCTTCCAGCTCCGCGTCGGACCATTCCTTCAGGTTGCCGCCGATGCCGAGCGAGCCCGTCATCGCGCTGCGGAACCGGAACGACAGCGGCAGCCGGCGTCCGTTCAGCCCGTTGGGCGAATCGGTCACCCAGCACATCATGACCCGGGGACTGTAGACGTACGAGAAGCCCTCTTGGATGGCGAGCCGGTCGAACGCGTCCGTGTTGTCGCTCGGCCACGCTTGATCGGCGAAGCGCAGCATCCCGAGATCGATGCGCCCTCCGCCGCCGGCGCACGTCTCGAACTCGACGCTCGGGAATCGCTCCCGCAGCTCGGCCAAGATGTCGTAGACCGCCTGCGCGTGCCGGATCCAGATTTCCTTCTGCCGATCCGGCGGAAGAGCGGCGCCGAGACCCGGTTCGGTGATCGTCCGATTCATGTCCCACTTGACGAAAGCGATCGGATGCTCGCTCAGCAGCTTCGTCATGAACTCCAGAATGTAGGCCCGAACTTCCGGCAGCGACAGATTCAGCAGCAGCTGATTGCGCAGCTCCGTGCCGGCGCGCGTCGGGAAGCCGTATACCCAATCGGGATGGTTCCGGTACAGCTCGCTGTCGGGATTGACCGACTCGGGTTCGACCCAGATGCCGAAATCCATGCCGAGCCGGTGCACTTCTTCGATCAACGCCCCGAGCCCGTTCGGAAACTTCTCCGGATTGACGGTCCAATCGCCGAGCCCCGCGCGATCGCTGTTCCTGGCCCCGAACCAGCCGTCGTCGACGACGAACCGCTCGACCCCTAGGCGCGCGGCCTTTCGGGCCAGCTCCATCTGCCCCTCCGCCGTCACGTCGAATGTCGTCGCCTCCCAGGAGTTGTACAGCACCTTGCGAAGCTTCCGCGAGGGCAGCACGCGCTCCAGTTGGTACCGGTGCAGCGTTCGGCTCATGCCGCCGAAACCCGCGCCGGTGAAGCCGCCGACGAAGACCGGCGTCCGGAACGACTCTCCGGGACCGAGCCGCCATTCGCTGTCGAAGCCGTTCATGCCGCCCGTCACCCGGACGTGGCCGAAGCTCGACTTCTCCGCGACGACGCTCCAGTTCCCGCTCCAGCCGAGCGCGCCGAACCAGACGTCGCCCGACCGCTCCGTCGCGTCGCCGCCGTCGATCGCGAACCAAGGATTCGCATGCGGTCCGGTGAAGCCTCTGCGCGATTCGATCGTCTTCTTGCCCTCCGACAGCAGCGTCTCCCGCAGCTGGAACTCGCCGGCCCAGCGGCCGGTCACATGCGTCATCCGATATTGCGGACGCGCGGGGAGCGACCAGGCGGCCGATTGGAACGATTCCAGCGCGATGTCTTCAAGGCCGTCGTTCACGGCCTCGGCGTACCGCTCGATCAGGTCGAGCCCCGGGAACGCCTGATAATATAGGTGCACCGTCAGCGGGTAGCGCACGTCCTTCATCGTGACGACCAAGCGCTCGGCTCCCTCCGAAGCGTCGTCTCCCGAATCGACGCGCCAGCCCTCGAGCCGCATCTTCAGATCGCGCACGCCGTCGGCGAAGCGAACCTTCAAGCTCGGCTCGACGTACCCTACGCCGCCCCAGAAGCTGTACTCTTCGTACTCGCGCTCCACCTCGGCGTCGAACGAGCTGTGGTGGACGCTGCGGATCCGAAGGGCGCTCTCGCGCCCGACGATCCGCTCTCCCCAGTGCAGTTGGTGCAGAATGCCTCGTTCGTTCAACCCGAAGACGTAGGAC
The DNA here is from genome assembly GCF_005765165.1 of Paenibacillus antri. Classification (NCBI taxonomy): domain Bacteria; kingdom Bacillati; phylum Bacillota; class Bacilli; order Caryophanales; family Paenibacillaceae; genus Paenibacillus; species Paenibacillus antri. The sequence continues at coordinate 381,040 of NZ_VCIW01000001.1, forward strand.
GTCCGGGAGGTTTGAATCTCGAACAGCCGCAAATCCTCGTGTACGGTAATCGCCACGCTCTATCCCTCCGACGGCAACGCGCTTATTTCCAAAGCTCTTTGCGCTCGTTGTAGTTTTTCGTGTAAATGGCTTCGAGTTCGGCCAGCCCCGCCGTCTCCAGCTCTTTCATCATCGTCTCGTACAACGCGACCGCCTCGGCTTCGGACGGCGCCATAACCATTCTCGGGAAATACTTCGAGGACGTCTCGTTCACCTTCTGCTGCATGATCGCTTCCGGCGTGCCGCCGGCCGGTCCCAGGTTGTCGTAAGGCGCCGTATCGAAGGAGGAGTCGGCCAAGTTCTTGATCGCGAGGCTGGATACCGGATCCGTCTCGTAACGCCCGATCAAGTCGTACGGCGTGCCGTCGGAGCCCGGACCGTTCTTGATCGCCCACGTCCACTTCCGGATGCCCGTTTCTTTGGAATAATTGGCCCAGTCCTTCTTGAAGCCTTCGAGCACTTCGGGACGAGGCGTATGCTTGCCGTCCTTCATGTCCCAATGAACGCCTTCGACGCCCCACATCATCAAATACTGCCCTTCCTCGCTTGCCAGGAAGTCGAGGAATTGAATCGCGCGGACAGGATCCTTATTGCTCTTCGAGATGCCGATGCCGTCCCAACCGAGCGAACTCTTCGGACCGTACGTCGTCTCCTTCGGATCGACGCCCGGCGCGACGACCTTATACGGGTAAAACTGCGCTTCGTCCTGCGCGGCCGCGTCCGCGGCTTCTTCCTTCAAGATCGTGTTCGGCTTGCCGAGATTCCAGAACGCGTCCGCCGTGGAGAAGAACGCGCCGCTCGCGAGCTTCTGCTCGTATTGCTGCGTCTTGTTCGTCGCCCATTCCGGATCGATGAGGCCGTCGCGGTACAGGGAGTTCATGAATTTGATCATTTCGATGTATTTCGGATCTCTGACGTCGCTCGCAAGGCCCGCGTCCGTCTCGTAGTACGGGCGAATGCCGAACATGCCCTTGAACGTGCCGGTGATGGCCCCCATGTTTTCGCCGTTGAACGTCATCGCGTACGCCGGCTTGCCGTCGACCGCCGGCGCTTTCGCTTGATACGCTTTCAGCAGCGCCACGAACTCGTCGGACGTGAACGCCTCGCCGTTATTGACCTTGTCGCCGGCGCCGAGCTCCTTCATGACGTTCATCCGCATCAGAAATCCGAAGACCGGATATTGCTCGAGACCGTACCAGTTGGCGAGATAGTAGTTTTTCCCGTCCGCCGACCTCGTCTTGTTCAGCATGTCGCCGTACATTTCCTTAATGTTCGGACCGTGTTGGTCGATTAAGTCGTTCAGCGGCATGAGCGCGCCCGCGGCGATATACTTGTCGAGAATGTCGCCGCGGCCGATCGCGAGGAAATCCGGCAAGTCGTTGCTCGCCAGCATCAAGTTCAGCTTCTCCGAAGGATTGCCCGTCGGCTGCTGGATTTCGAGGGATACGCCGGTCTTCTCGGTGATCGCCTTCGCGACCGGATTGTCGAACTTGTCGCCGACGTTCTTGTCGAAGAACGTGAACGTGACCGGACTCGTATCGGGCGCGCCCCCTTCGCCTTCGTCCGAAGCGCCCGCGCCTCCCGTACCGCCCGTCCCCCCGTCGCCGGACGCGCCGTTCTCGGGGGCTGCGCCGCCGCCGCTGCAAGCGGCCAGCATGGCCGCGATCACCGCCAGTATGATCGCCAATCTGAAATGGAAACGACCCTGTGCCTTCATCGTATCTTTATTCCTCCTCCAGTGAGTTGACAGCGGTTCCAATCGCTGTGGACCCATTGTACCTACCCGATCTGTCGGTTATCTATAAAACAAAATAACGAATCGTATCGGAAAACGTCTTTCATAGAAACCGCGTCGTCTTCGGAATGCGGATGCGCGCCGCCGTCCCGATGCCGAGCCGGCTGTGCAGCTCGACCCCGTAACGTTCCCCGTACGCCAACCGAATGCGCCGGTTCACGTTGTAGATGCCGTACCCCGCGGGCGGCTCGTCCGAGTCTTCGGCATGCGCCAGCAGCCGCTCCGCCGTCTCTCGCGGCATGCCCGCGCCGTCGTCGACGACGGAGATGAGAACGTCGTCTCCGTCCTCCGCCAGCCGCACGACGATGTTGATCGCGGCTTCGTCGTCCCAGATCGCGTGATTGATGCTGTTCTCGATGAACGGCTGAATGATCAGCTTCAGCGTCGTGTACGGAAATAACGATTCGTCGAGCGCATAGTGGATGCGGAACATGCCTTCGAACCTCGTTTTCTGAATGGAGACGTAATGCTTGGTCAGCTTCAGCTCGTCCCCGAGCGTAATGCACTTCTTGCCCTTGTTCAGCGAGATGCGGTAAAACCGCGCCAGCTCGTCCGCCATTCGGTGCACGTGCGGCGTCTTGTGCTTGATCGCGAGCGCGGAGATCGAAGCGAGCGTGTTGTACAGGAAGTGAGGCGTAATTTGAGCTTGCAGGCTGGTCATCTCCGCTTCGTTCCTCAGCAGCTCTTTCTTGTACACGTCATGGATCAAATCTTGAATCGTTAAGGCCATTCGCTTCAGCGCGATCGACAGCTGCCCGATCTCGTCATTGCCCATCGCGCGGTCGGGAAGCTCGAACGTGCCGCGTTCGACCTTGCGGATAAGCTGCAGCAGCGTCTCGATCCGCTTCGTCATGAATCGGCTCGTGAAGAAGATGAGCAGAATCGCGGCGCCGATGCACGCGAGCGAGATGAGGAGCATGTTCGTCGACGCCTTCTGCGCGTCCCCCAGCAAGGTGGCGTACGGCAGCAGGACGACGGTCCGCCACCCGTTCGGCAGCGTCTTCGTCACGATCATAAACTCCGTCTTCGACACGTCCAGCTCGGAGACGTTCGCGATCGCCTTATTTTCCAGGCCCGAAGTAATGATGTCCCCGCGTTCGTCCGCGAGCAGAATCGTCTTGTTCTGGGTCTCTTTCTCGATAAGCGAGTACAGCTCTCGTTCCGAAATTTCCATCGTCAGGATGCCGTACGGGAAGTTGAGGCTGAGATAATTGAGCGAGCGCGCCAGCGTCACGGTCTTCTCCCCGTCGGCCGCCCGCGTCAGGAACGACGTAATATTTCCTTCCGCCGCGAACGTCTCCTCGCGCAAGCGCTCGGGGAAGTCGTCCATGTATTTAATAAAAAAACCGTCCGAATGCAGCGTCTTATTTTCCGTATAGATCGAGATCGACTTCATATTCGGGTTCATCGCAAGCATCTTATAAAGCGAATCGTTGATGTAGTCGTATGCGTCCAGGTAATGCAAGTCGTTCTTCTCGTACCGGTAGGACAAATAATTGCGCATCTGTTCATCCATGTAGATCAGCGTGGCGATCTGCGAGTACATGCTCAGCTTGTTCTGGATATTGTTGTTAATTTGATCGATCGTGCTGCCGATATTGTCCACGGCCTGCCGCGTCAGCTGCTCCTTCACCGTATGGAACGAATAGGCGACCAAGAACGAGATCGGCAGGATCGTGACGAGCAAGTAGACGACGAACAGCTTGCTTCGCAGCCGCTGATTGCTCATCCGCTTGCGGACCGCATCCAAGAGTCTATAGAAACTTCTTGCGATACTCATTCGGCGTGACCCCTTGGGTTTTATAGAACAGCGAACAGAAATAAGACGTGTTATCGTACCCGACGCAGCCCGCGACGTCCTTGATCTTCAGCGATCGATCGCGCAGCAGCTCCAGCGAGCGCTGCAGGCGGACCGACGTCAAGTAATCGTGAATCGTAACGCCCCGCTTCTCCTTGAAGAGCGAGCGCAAGTAATTCGGGGACAGGTATACCTTCCCGGCCAGCGATTCGATCGTCAGCGGCTCGGCGTAATGCGCATCCAAGTACGCCGCGACCTCCGTCACGATCTGCGCGTGCCGGTCTTGCGCTTTATCCGCGACATACTCGCAGACGTCTCGAAGCAGCGAGACGACGTACGACTTCACCTCGCCGATCGTCTGACGCGTCTCGATCGTCCGGCGCCACGCCTCGAAGCCGCCGAGCCCCCGCTCCGGCCAATCCTCGTACTTCTCGAGCTCGGCGGACAAGCCTCGCAGCCACGCCGCCGCCCGCTCGCTCACGAACGCGCGCGGCGCGCGCCGCTCGGCCATTCGATCGAACGCCGCCTCGATCGCCGCAAGCAGGTCGGGCAGCTCCCGCGGATTCATCTTCGAAGGTAGGTCGTCTATGCCGTCGTCTTCCGCCTCCTCCGGATTCCCGGCCTGCTCCGCATCCTGCGGAAGCGACGCGTCGCCGGAGCGGTAGATGCGACCGAGACCGTCGTGGAAGCGGCACTCCGCCGCCAGCCTCGCCTCCGCAAGCATGCCGGGCGCGTCCGACAACAAGCTTGCGCGGTCGCACACGCCGACCGTCGCGCGGAGCGCCCGCTCGGCGAAGGCGGCGGTCAGCCGTTCCCACGCCGACCCGTTGGAAGCGCTTACCGATATCGCAATAAAGCGTTCGCCCTCTCCGGACGTCGCGACGACGACGTCATCGCCGATCGGCTCGAGCGCTTCCCGCGCGAGTCGATCGATCGAGTCCGAGGCGGCGTCCGCGCAGGTCAGCACCCCGCCCTCGAAGAGACGATCGCGGTACGCCGGTTCGACGCCCGTCAGCTCGGCCCAGGCCGACCGTCGGCGCTCCGGATCGTCGGCCGTCAGCAGCGTCTCGACCTGCCTCTCGATCAACGCTTGCTTCGAACGTCGAAGCAGCCGCGCCTTCTTCACCTCGTCCTTCACCCTCGCCATGACGTTCGCGAGCTCCCCCGGATCGATCGGCTTCAGCAGGTAGCCGACCGCCCCGGATTCTAATGCCGACTTCACGTAAGCGAACTCGTCGTGCCCGCTGAGGAACACGACCTTCATCCAATCGAAACTCTCTTGCACGAGCGCCGCGAGCCGCAGCCCGTCCATGATCGGCATGCGGACGTCCGTCAGCACGATGTCCGGCTGCAGCTCCTGAATTTGCGCCCACGCCCGCTTCCCGTTCCGCGCGGCGCCGACGACCGTTAGGCCCATGTCCTCCCACGCGATATGCTCCTGCAGGAGCTCCAATTCCACGACCTCGTCCTCGACGAGGAAGATCGTATTCATTTCGCATCGCTCCTTGTTGAAGATTAGACGTTTTCCCGTATGAATCCACACATTGTATTATTGAGAGCGCTTTTCCGCAACCCGTATAATTTCTTCATCCCCATCGAACGAGGTGCTCACATGGAACCTGCGGTAACGATTTCCCCTCAACGAACGAAGACGGAACGCCGGCGGAATTGGAAAACGCTGGTCGTCGAACAGCGCTACCTGCTGCTGATGCTGCTGCCGGCCTTGCTTTGGGCGATCTTCTTCTGCTACTTGCCGATGGCCGGCCTGTACATGGCTTTCGTCAACTATCAGCCGTCTCTCGGCGGCTTCTGGACCAAGCTGTTCCAGAGCGAATTCGTCGGCATGGACTGGTTTCAATACTTCTTCCGGAACGGCGACTTCTACAAAATCATGCGCAACACGATCGCGTCCACGATGCTTACGCTCGTCATCTCCTTCCCCGTCCCGATCCTGATCGCGATCGCGCTGAACGAGGTACGGGGGGCGCTGTTCAAGAAGACGGTGCAGACCGTGTCCTACCTGCCCCACTTCATCTCCTGGGTCATCGCGGCGAACATCATCGTCACGATGCTGTCCTCCGGCGGCATCGTCAACGACATTCTGAAGTGGCTGAACCTGACGGATACGAGCATCCTGTTCTTGCAAGAGGGCCGCTACTTCTGGTGGATCGTGGCGCTCGGCAACACGTGGAAGGAGATGGGCTATAACTCGATCATCTTCCTCGCCGCGATCTCCTCGATCAACCTGGAGCTGTTCGAGGCCGCGAAGGTGGACGGGGCCGACCGCTTCCAGCAAATTCGGTACATTACCCTGCCGCACCTGAAGCCGACGATCGTCATTCTGCTCATTCTGGCGCTCGGCGGCGTCCTGAACGCAGGGTTCGACCAGCATTACCTGCTCGGCAACGGGCTGAATCAAGACTTTTCCGACGTGCTATCGACCTATTCGTTCCGCTACGGTTTGCAGAACTCTATGTTCTCGTACGCCTCCGCGGTCGGATTGTTCAACTCCGTCGTCGCGTTCCTGATGGTCGTCTTGGTCAACTACGCATCCAAGAAGCTGAACGACCAATCGCTGTTCTAACAAGAAGGAGGCTTCTCGCTTATGCTTCGCAACGCTTCGCTCTCCGACTACGCGTTCAACGTCTTGCTGTATGCGTTCTTGTCCGCCGTCTTCGTCGTGACGTTCTATCCGTTCTGGAACATTCTCGTCGTCTCGCTGAACGATGCCACCGACTCGGTGCGCGGCGGCTTGTACTTATGGCCGCGCGAATTTTCGCTAGAGAGCTACCGCTCGATCTTCCGCAACGACGAGCTGCTCCTCTCCGTCCGCGTCACCGTGCTGCGGACGATCGTCGGCACTCCGTTGACCGTGCTCGCCATCAGCATGATGGCGTACTCGCTCAGCAAGCGGAAGCTGATCCTCTGGCGGCCGCTGACGTTGTTTTTCATCTTCACGATGTACTTCGGCGGCGGACTCATTCCGACGTATATGGTCATTAAGTCGCTCGGGCTGATCGATACGTTCAGCGTGTTCATTTTCCCGGGCTTGATCGGCGTCTTCCTGATGATTCTGGTCCGGACGTACATGGAGCAGCTGCCGGGCGAGCTCGAGGAGTCCGCCAAGATGGACGGCGCGAACGATCTGGCGATCTTCGCCCGGATCGTCCTGCCGCTCTGCGTGCCCGTCCTCGCCACCATCGCGCTGTTCGTCGGCATCGGGCATTGGAACTCTTGGTACGATTCTTATATCTACACGTATAAGCCGGAGCTGAAGACGCTGCAGGCGGTGCTCGTCAAAATTTTGAACCAGTTCCAAACCGGCGCCATGGTGTCGGAGGCGGAGCAGCTCGCGAACAGCTCGAAGCGGATTCCCGTTTCCGGCGAGAGCATCCGAATGGCGGTGACGATGGTCGCGACGATCCCGATCGTGATGGTGTATCCGTTCATTCAGCGCTACTTCGTCAAGGGCATCATGATGGGCGCCATTAAGAGTTAATTCGGAAAAGCTCCCCCTTATTGCGAGAAAACCGGCCGTCGAGGCACCGGATCGTAGCATAGGCGGGAGCTTTCCCTGTCAGCCGTCCCCCAACTCGCCGGGGGAGCCGCGGCCGAGCCGCACATCCAGCCGCCATGCCGCGGCGCCGTCCGGCGGGATCCGGAGCGTCATGCCCCGCGCCGCCGCATCGGACAGCTTGTCGTAAAACCCGTTGCTAGGCTCCAGAGCGCACACCGCCCGATCGTTGAAGCCGCCTTCGTCGATCCAGACGCCGAGGTACGGAAGCTCCTCCGGCGCCCATTCCATCGAGAGATACTCCCCGTCGTCGCCTTCGTACAGTCCCGCAAAGCCGCGATCCACCGGACCGTCTACATACAGCTTGCGCGAATCCCGCCGTTCCGCCGGACCGATCCGATCGAGCCCTTCCGGCCACGCGTGCCGCTTCCCCGCCTTCATCGTCCGTCCTCCGTAGACGCAGAGCAGCCGGTCGACCGAACGGGGCAGGCGAATGCGCGTATGCTCCGTCACCCGGAATTGGGGATGCGCCGTCCATAACGCCGCCAGCGGCTCCGCGCCTCGATTCTCGACCGTATACTCCAACCGCAGCGTGCCGTCCGCCGCGAAGAACATCCGCCGCTTGAACGCGTACGGCAGCGCGCGACCCGCGACCGTGCAGACGAGCGAGCCCTCTTGAAGGTCGGCGCTCCAAGGAAGCGACCATAGCTCGCCGTGATCGGGCAGCGGTCGGCCGGCGTACGCCCCATCCGCCGGATATGCGCACGCATCGATCGTAGGGAAGCATTCATCCCACCCGCTCATATCCGCCTCCGCGAAGGCGGAGCCGTAGTCCGGCTTTCGAAGCGCTCTCGCCCCGGGGTCGATCAACCATTCCTTCCCCGTCGGCAAGTACCGCAGCGAGACGATCTTCGCGCCCAGCTCCGGGACGACGACGGCTCGGATCGTCCTCGATGCCAACTCGACCGCCTTCCACCCCGCATGAACCGCGGGTTTTACCGTCACGCCGTCCCGCAGCATCCCCATCCCGCTCGCCTCCCCGCTTAACAAAGTCTGGAATGGTATAGACGCGCCGACAATCCGCCGTCGATGACGATTTCCGCGCCCGTCACCATCTCCGCCTCGTCCGACGCCAAGTATATCGCGAGCTTGCCGATGTCCGAGGGCGAGGCGATACGGCTCCCGGCGTGCAGCCAGGCGACCTCTTGTTCGATCTCGCGGGCGTTGCCTTGGCTTTCGAGCCACGCGCGGTAATGCGGCGTATCCGTAAAGCCCGGGCAGATCGCGTTCACCCGAATGCCGGACTTGCCGAGGCTGAGCGCCATGCTGCGCGTCAGCCCGTTCACCCCCGCTTTCGCCGCCGCGTACAGCTCCGTATCCGGCAGCGTCGCCTTCGCATGATTCGACGAGATGTTCACGATTGCGCCCGCGCCTCGCTTCGTCATCTCCGCCGCGACGTATTTGCTGCATAGAAACACGCCGCGCAGGTCGATGTTCATGACCGCGTCCCAATCCTCGAGCGTCGCCTCCAGCAGCGGCTTAAACAACGTAATGCCGGCATTGTTCACCAGCACGTCGATCCCCCCATAGGCCTCTGCCGCCTGCCGAACCATATCCCGCACGCTGTCCTCGGAGGCGACATCGACTTGTACGAATACGGCCCTTCCCCCCTGATCCGCGATTTCCTGGACGACTTGCCTGCCTTCCTCCTCGACCAGCGTTGCTACGATTACCGTCGCGCCTTCCTTCGCGAATTCGATCGCGATGCCTCTCCCGATGCCTCTTCCGGCTCCCGTGACGATCGCCGTTTTCCCAATCAACCGCATACGAATCTCTCCTCTTCCCTGCGAATTGTGCGTATGCCTTCACTTTACTTCCTGTGCGGCGTGTTTTAAAATTCACAATCATACTAAGCATATGGACAATAATCCGATCGCCCGATCATCCGGGCGTCGGGTCGGAAATCGAAGGGGGATGCCGAGGTGCGGAAAAGAGAGGGGTTCGATTCGGAGAAAATCCTCGTCTTGCCCGAGTCGCGCATCCGAGAGCTGTCGAGCCATCCGCTCCTCCGGCCGCTCTTCGCGACGGACATCGGTTACTTCCCGCATGCAAAATATCACTATCGCGAACGACCCGACGGCTGCGATGCGTACATCCTTATGCTCTGCGTCGGCGGCGCCGGCTGGATTCAAGTCGGAGAGGAGAAACGGAAAGAGGTGGGGAAGTACGACGTCGTCGTGCTGCCTCCCGGCGCGAAGCATCGGTACGGGGCATCCGAGGACAATCCATGGAGCATCTATTGGGTTCATTTCCGGGGGGAGTCGGCCCGGGATTTCGTCGACCTGCTCCCGCTCGAGAGCCATACGCTGCAGGTGTCCGGACGGGATGCGGTGCGCCTCATCGAATGGTTCCAACCGTGCTACGAGCTCCTGTCGCGGCAGGGGTATTCGCTCGCGCATTGCCTCTTCGCGAATCAGCAGCTGCAGCAGCTGTTAAGCTTTCTAGCCATGCAGCGTACGCCGGGCGGAGACGACTCGTCGAAGGAGACGGTCGAGCGATCCATCCAATACATGATGCTGCATCTTGGCTCCAACTTGAGCTTACGTCAGCTCTCGGAGCAGGCGAATCTATCGCGCTCTCATTATTCGGCCGTGTTCAAGCGCGTGACCGGCGCCTCGCCGCTGCATTACTTCACGAGGCTGAAGATGCAGCAAGCGTGCACCTATCTCGACCTTTCCGCGTGGAGCGCCAAAGAAATCGGAGCGAAGCTCGGGTACGGGGACTCGTTGTACTTCTCGAGGGTGTTTCGGAAGGAGATCGGCATGTCCCCGACCGAGTATCGGAGGAAGATGAAAGGGTAATGGGACGTACGGGTGAATTATGTTCCATTTTGCGCATGGGTTGATCGGTCAGTCGTATAAAAAACTCCCGCTGCTCTATCGCTCGGGGCCGGCAATCGGCCTTCGGAGCGAGAGAAGCGGGAGTTTCCATTTCTCGACTTACGCGTTCGATGGGCTTCCGTAACTGACGAAAGCGATCCGCTTGCCGTCGGGAGACCACGAATTTACGTTGATCGTCCCTTGCCCGCCGAACAGCTTCGCCAGCGTGCGGGACGGACCGCCGGCGCTCGGCATGATCCGGAGCTCGACGTCCTTGTCCGGCGGATGATCGCCGGGCGCGACGTCGCCCGTTCGGTAGGCGAGGTAGACGACGCGCTCCCCGTCCGGAGAGACGTGCGGAAACCAGTTGTTGCTGTCCTCGAACGTCATCCGCGTCGGCTCGCTGCCGTCCGCGTTCATCCGCCACACCTGCATGAGGCCGGAACGCGTCGAATTGAACCAAATGCGCTTCCCGTCCGGCGAATACTCCGGTCCGTCGTCCAGCCCGGGAAGATTCGTCAGCTGCGTCTCCACGCCGCCGATCGCCGGGATCGTATAGATGTCGTATTGCCCTTTGCGTTCGGCGCAATACGCCAGCGTCCGGCCGTCGGGCGACCATCCGTGCAAGTAGGACGGGCCCAGCGGCGTAATCAGCGTCGGATGCCCGCCCGCCAACGGCAAGACGTAGATCCGGGACCGGCCGTCCTCCGCCGTATGATGGCTGATCGCGACGGACCGGTGATCGGGGGACAGCACATGGTCGTTGTTGCAGGCTGCGGCGAACCCCGTATCGATCCGGTCGCTGACGCGCGTCTCGAGATCGAAGGAGAAGAGGCCGCCTTCGCAGTTATAGACGAGCTTCCCGTCCCGCGTCCAGTTCGGCGCTTCGATCAGCCGGTCGAATGCCGCCAGCGTCGTCCGCTCGCCGGTGTCTACGTCCATCATTTCAAGGATGCTCGTCGTGCTGCGCAATGGCTCGCCCTCCCTCGCGTCGAACTTCCCCGGCTTACGCCAAAATCGCTTCGATCCGCTCCAACACGTCCGCTTCGAGCTTGATGCCCGACGCCTTCGCGTTCTCGACGACCTGCTCCGGACGGCTGGCGCCGACGAGCGCGCTGGCGACGTTCGGCTGACGCAAAATCCAAGCGAGCGCCAGGTTGCCGACGGAGATGTCCAGCTCCTTCGCGATGCCTTCGAGCTGGCGCACCTTCGCCAGCTTCTCCTCGGTGATGCCGTTACGCATCCACTCGAGCTTCGCGGCGCGGCTGTCGGCCGGTACGTCGGTCGCGGACGTGTACTTGCCCGTCAGCAGCCCTTGCGCCAGCGGCGAGAAGACGACCTGGCCGATGCCGGAGCGTTCGCTGAGGGGGATGATCTCCTTTTCGATATAGCGATTGAACATGTTATACACCGGCTGATTGACGACGATGCGGTCGAGCAAATACTTGTCCGCCGTGCCGAGCGCTTCCGCGATCTGCGACGCCTGCCACTCGCTGACGCCGACGTACAGCACCTTCCCTTGGCGCACCAGATCGTCGATCGCCCGCAGCGTCTCGTACAGCGGCGTCTCCGGATCGTGACGGTGGCAGTAGTAGATATCGACATAGTCCAGACCCAGACGCTTCAAGCTCGCGTTCGCCTGCTCGATCACGTGCTTGCGGGACAAGCCGCGGTCGTTCGGACCGTCGCCCATCGGCCAAAACACCTTCGTCGCCAGGACGTACGACTCGTGAGGGTACGCTCTCAGCGTCTCCCCGACGACCTCTTCCGCGGCGCCTCGCTCGTATACGTTCGCCGTATCGAAGAAGTTAATACCGAGGTCGTACGCCGTCTTGATCGCGTTGACCGCGTTCTCCCGTTCGACGTAGCCCCCATATGTAAGCCAGCTCCCCAAGCTGATCTCGCTCACCTTCAGGCCGGTGCCGCCTAGCTTTCTGTAATTCATGTGTACATCCTCCTTCTTCCCGACGAAGCCGCCGAATCAGATTTAGGTTCTTTCTCTTTAAATCTTAGGACAGTTCCTATAAGATGTGAAGAAGGGAAAACCATTTCACTTAATTATATGGAGTGTACTTACTATACATAATATAGTTAATGCAAGGAGGATGTACGCATGACCATCGCGAAGAAAGCAAGCAGTTACATCCCGAAGACGCCGGACGTCATCGAGTGCAATATCGAGAAAACGTTGGACGTGTTGGGCGGAAAATGGGCATTCCTCGTCATTCGCGAATTGTTCTGCGGAACGCGCCGATTCGGCGAGCTGCAGCGGCTCATCCCCGCCGTCAGCCCGCGGGCGTTGACGAGTACGCTTCGCCATCTCGAGGATCACGGCGTCCTGGAGCGGCACGTCTTTCCGACCGTGCCGGTGACCGTCGAATATAAGCTGACGCCCAAAGGCCACGACCTGCACAAAATCTGTCACGAGATGAAGTTATGGGCGGCTCGGTGGACGTAGGGCGATCATTGCAATGTCCTTGAAAAGGAAAGCTCCGTGCCGAGTGTCGCACGGAGCTTCTATTGCTACGATTGGTTCTGTTCCAACCATGCAGCCAGCAAACTAGACGTCAAGTCCACTGCGGACTTTTCCTTCATATACCCCAAGTCCAAGCGCTCTCGGTGAAGAAGAAACAATCGATAGCCCCACTCGCAATCCGATGTAGAGATCCGATGAACACAAGCCCTCATCCGATCTAAGATAATATCTTCGATTCCTATAACATATACGTAGGAGTCTTCTGATAGTTTGAGCTTAATCACCTTGTCGCTGTCGGCCAAATCTAAGATATCGTTCGGAATCTCTATACTAATGCCAAGGCGTTCATGGTACCAGTGACGACCCGCCTTCATGAAACCTAATTGAATAAAGCACTCGTCGGCAATATCTCTTCTACTGAAAATCAGATCCACGTCCGACCAACTTATCGATCGCGACCAACGCTTGTTCAATATTCATAGTACCACTCGGTCCTACTAGAGTATCTGATTTTCCCCGCTTCCTCGGCCGCCTTCCACTTCTCTACGGCGATCCGGTCGAGGATTCCCTGTTCTTCCTCGTCTCGAGGGCGCCTGCGGAACGATCTATGCGAAGGTTTACTGGATAATAGGATACGCTCCGCTTCGGCTCTACCGACTTTAAGTTCTTGCTCCAACTGACGTAAATCCAACTGTTTCAATCCCATCACCGCCCCGACCGAGTTACTATTATTATAGCATCCGATTGGGAAAACGATACCCGGTTCGACAGACCCCGTCGCATTTTACGATCGGCTGCGCGACGGCGATTCAATCCTGAAAGTCTTCCGTCGCCGTAAGCGGATGGTCGGCCAGTATGCTCTCCACTTCCTCGTACCCGGTCGGGAAAGCATAGTTGTACCGCGCCGGAAGAGCGAACACATACTTGGAATTACGCCCGAGCTCGCTCGGACCGCTCGGCGCCGCGCCGACGTGCAGTTCGTCGTCTTGGATCCGGTCCCATTGCTCCGTCGTGAAGATCATGATCGGGATATCCTGCCTCGGCGCTTCCGCCGTCCATTCCGGATGACGGATGGACAGGAGCGGCCCCTTCGTTCCAGAAGATTCGGTCGCCTCCAGCGTCGTCCCTTCCCACTCGTCGACTACGATCGTGTACCCCTTCCAGCTGTCCGGCAAAGCGAAGTCGAATCCGTAATCGGCGTTTCGATACGTGCCGTCGCCCGCATCCGCATCGGTCGTATCCGTCGCGTCGTCCTGTGGGGCTTGCTCCTCCGCCGGGGTTTCCGACGGCTGCGGCGGGGAAGTCGCGTTCCCTACGCCGGTACAACCATATCCAACGCCCATCAGCGCCAGCATCGTTAAGAACAACAAAACTTTCTTCATTCCAACGGTCCCTCCCTATCTTAGATGATTCTCTATAGACGGGAACGGTTTCCGGATTGTTACACCCGATTCCTAACGGAAAATGCCGAAGTCGCATCGCGATCCGCGCTGCGCTTCGGCACCCTTTTCCGAACAAGCTGCCTATTCTCCCGTGAACTTCCCTTCGTGCACGATCTCGCTCAGCGGCTTGCGCGGCGACGGCTTCTCCCGCTCGCGCTGTCCCTCGGTCAAGACGGCGGGATCGCCGCGGTAGCCGATCGCGATGACGATCATCGGCTCGTAGTCGTCGGTGAAGCCGAGCGCCTCCTTCGCCTTAGCGGCGTCGAAGCCGCCCATCGCGTGCGTGACAAGCCCTTTGTTCGTGGCCTCGAGCGCCAGCGTCGCCCAGGACGCTCCGGCGTCGAACGCATACGTGCGCATCGGGTTGCCGTTGCGCGTCGACGTCTTCTTCGCCGCGAGCAGCGCCAACGCGGGCGCGCGTTCGCACCAGCTCCGATTCCCTTCGTTAATGAATTCGTAGAACGCCTCACGATCCTCTTTCGTTCGAGCGAGGACATAACGCCAAGGCTGCTCGTTGTTCGCCGACGGCGCGTACCGCGCCGCTTCGAACAGACCGAACAGAAGCTCTTCCGGCACCTCCCGCTCGTCGAACGCGCGGGGGGACCAACGCTGCAGCACGTTCGGATGAACCTCGTATGCGGTCGGCCGCGCTTCCCGCACCTCGTCGTCCGGACGGTTCGTCTCTGCCATATTCATGCACCTCCGACCTTCATTATGTAGGAAGCGCGGTTCGTTGTCCAAGTATCGTAAACGAATGCCTCCCCGGAGCAAACGCGAAAGAAGCCTGTAGTCATCCCCCGTCTACAGGCTTCTTTCGCGTTACAGCACTTCCTCCAGCTGTCTTCGGCTGTGCGAGTCGAGCGCCTGCCAGTCGGTAATTTCGCAGCGCTTGCCGCCCAGATCGGTCAGAATGACCCGACGATCGCCGGGATATTGCAGATGCTCGTGAAGATTTCGCATCGCCATCCGGGTCGGCCCTAGATGCGTCTGAAGCTCCCATAACCAGAGATCGGACTTGAATTTCACGCTGTCGACGCGCGTCACCTTCGGCAGGAAGTACCGATACTGAAGCTCCTTCGTCAGTTCGGCGACGCTTTCCTCGTTCAACTCCGCGATGTCGCGCACGATCCCAAGCTCCTCGCCCTTGGCGTCGCGGACCGATATATACTCCGTAGCGTACCGAAACGGGAACGCTCGGTAGACGACAAGCTCGCCGTACGGCTTGCCGTCTATGACGCCTTGGAGCACGCCGCCCTTGTTGCGGCTAAAATATGCGTCGTTCGGCCCCAGGATCCGGATATCGAAGCTTTCCGCCATCACCCCTCCACCCCCTTGATTTTGGACAACTCCTTCTGGGCGTCGACCAGCTTGCGATAGACGCCGTCCTCCTTCTCGAGAAGCTGCTCGTGCGTGCCGACTTCGACGATCTTCCCGCGCTCAAGAACGACCAGCCGGTCCGCGTTGCGGAGCGTAGACAGCCGATGGGCGATCGCGAACGTCGTTCTCCCTTGCACCAGCCTCGATATCGCCTCCTGAATTTGCCGCTCCGTCTCCGTATCGACGGAAGCGGTCGCTTCGTCGAGAATGAGAATGCGCGGGTCATGAATGATGGCTCGCGCGATCGCCACGCGCTGTTTCTCGCCGCCGGACAGCTTATGTCCCCGCTCGCCTACGCGCGTGTCGTAGCCGTCGGGCAGCCTGACGATGAAATCATGCGCGTTGGCGATCTTGGCCGCCCGCATAATTTCCTCCGGCGTCGCGTCGGACTTGGAATACGCGATATTGTCCGCGATCGAGCCGTCGAATAGGAACGTCTCCTGCAGGACGACGCCGATTTGCCTTCTTAAATCGGATTGGCCGATGCTGCGGATCGGGACGCCGTCGATGCGGATGTCTCCCTCGTCCGTGTCGTAAAATCTGCATATGAGATTGATGAAGGTCGACTTGCCGGCTCCCGAATGACCGACCAAACCGATCATCTCCCCGGCCTTTACTTGCAGATTGATATCTTTTAATACCGGGTGGTGTTTCTCGTAACCGTAGGTAACATTTTCGAAGACGACATCGCCCTTGATCACGCCGAGCGGCGCCGGCTCGAGCGCGTCGGGCACTTCAGACGGGGTATCCATAATTTCGAACACCCGATGGGCGGCGGCCATCGCATTGCTGGCCCAGTTGATCATCTGGCTGACCCATTGCAGCGGCCCGAACAGCATACCGAGGTACGCGATAAGGGCCATCAAGACCCCTAACTGCATCTCGCCGTTCAACACCTTGTTGCCCCCGCTGTACCATATCAGGAGCGTACCGATTCCCGCGATAAGGTTGAACGCCGGGAACATGAACTGCCAGAGCCCCTCCATCCGAATGTTGTTCCGAACGACGTCGACGTTGGCGTCGCCGTAGCGGGACATCTCCTCTCGCTCTCGGCCGAACGCCTTGACTACGCGAACGCCCTGCAGCGAGTCGCCGACCAGCGTATTGAGCCGGAATATGGAACGCCATTGCTGGTACCAACGGCGTCCGATCTTCGGCCAGATCGTCATCGACACCGCCACCATGACCGGCATCGGCAGCAGCGCGAACAAGGACAGCTTCCAATCCAGCGCGAACATAATGACGAAAATGGCGACGATGCGCATCGACTCGCCGCAGACGAAGACGACGCCGTCCGTCATGAACTGGCGCATCGCTTCCGCGTCGTTGTTGACGCGGCCGATGAACTGCGACGTCTGCCGACGGTCGAAGAAGGCCAGCGACAGTCTCATCAACGACCCGTAAATGTCCTTGCGCAGATCTCCCATCAGCTTGGAGCCGACCCACACTCCGATGAATCCTCTTACCGTCTGCATGGCGCTCATCAGCAACATGGTAAGACCTAATCCGGAGATAACAAGCAGGAGCGTAGAACCCATGCTTTTCGCCTGGAGCACATCGTCGATGATGACCTTCGTGAGATACGGCGGCACCAGTTCGACCAACGTCGTCCCTACCAACATACAAGCCGCTAGGGCCAGTTGGAGTTTGTACGGCTTCGCGTATCGCAGCATACGTCCGGCTACCTTGCCGTTGTTCAAGCATTGCTGGCACACCTGCGTGCCTTCGGCGAGCGGATTGCCGCAAGTCGGGCAATACCGCGGGAAGTCGCGCTCCGAGGCGACCGGCAGCTCCTCCTTCTTCGCCAGCGCTCCTATCAGCTTTGCGGCGAACGTGAAGACCGGGCTCAACGCGGCCGTATAGCGGGCAATCACGACCGGTCCGCCCTCCGTGTCGGCGAGCAGCGCGCCGCCGCCGATTCCGCCGACGGCTCTCGCGTCTTTCAGTTCCGCGGTCGACAATCGCAACGCCGCCGGACCTTCCTCCGGCCAGATCGCGATGTCGCTGCGGGTAACGGCGATCCACTGCAAGCCGAATCGTCCGTCTGGCAGAAGATCCGTCTTGGCGCTGAACAGCAGTTCGCCTGTAAGCTGCTTCCGAAGATGATCCGGAAGTCGATCCCGGGTCGGCATTGGCATCCCCCAATTGTGTTAACCGTTTCTATCATTTCATAAATTGGTATTTTGTTCCACGTCATAGAAAGTATAGCGCTTACTTTCGGACGTGACAACCTATCGTTTTGTATTCACATACCTATGATTCCCTTTGCGGCATCGCTTGCTCCTTTCCAACGAGATCGCTGACGGTTCAGCCATTGCTCGCCCAAATTGGGAACGTCATGTTCCCTAACAGCCGGGAGCATGGGCATTCCCCAAGTGCGGTCAGCCATTCAACGCCTGGGCGAGACGCCGTAAGGCGGATTGGCTGTGCCGGTAAAACGTCGTGCGGCTCATGTGGAAATCGTCGGCCAGTTGGTTTTTATTCCGAGCCTTCGTAAGGTAACTTTCCCGCAATATCCGCTGATCCAGCGGCGACAAGGGATGCGTGGGACGCTCTTCCGTCAGCAGCGCCAGCACCTTCCCGCGCAGCTCGTCCTTCGTCCGGTAACGTCCACCATCCCCGACGTACGGATCCAGCGCGTCGCCTTCGTCGTATAGCCGTTGCAGGATGAGCTTTGCGTCCTGTTCGGCCAGGCGCATCCGTTCGCCCGTCCCGCCGGCCGGCCGCTCCTCCCCGTTGCCGCCGTCCGCCCCCGTATGCCGAATGACCGTCTTCATCCAAGCGTCGAATCGAACGTGCCGGAAGTCGATCTCCCACTTCGTCATGCCGCCGACTTGTCCCAAATCGTGGAACCCGAACACCGACAGCAGACCGTTCAGCTGCGGGTCGGCCGACACCATCCTGCCTCTCCAGCCGCCGGTCATCATGATGAACCACTCCAGCATCAAGACGCCGCCGATTTCCTCCGGCTGGTAGACCGAGCGGCTGGAGTCGACGGCGGCAAGCGCCACGAGCATCGTATCCGCCGCCTCGGGAGGAAGCTGACGAAGCGATTCCGCTTCTTCCCCGAGCAATACCGGAAATTCGGGCGTGTACCGTTCGAGCAGCGGCATCGTCCGCGCATGCAGCAGGATGCCGGCGCTGAAGGCGATCGGGCGGCCCTCCGCGTTCCGTACGACGCAGATCCCCTCAGGGGAATGCGCCGCGATCTCTTCGAGCAGCGCCGCATACTGTCCCGCGAGCGCCAGCTCCGATTGCCAATTGTTCTCCTCCACGGACGCGGCCAGCAGCCGCTGCAGCTCCGGCAAGTCGGCCGGCTCGAACGGGCGCCGCTCCCCGATGTCCACGTTGGACGTAAAGACGGCGTAGGCGTTGGTCGAGGGCAGAAACTCTCGGTACAGCTCCAAGACGTGACCCGCGATCCGCATCTGCGACTTCTTGTCGGCTTCGGGGAACCGCTCCTCCAGCAGCGCGAACGCCTTCCGGCGCAGCCGTCGGAACGCCTCCGGGAACGCGGCGGCGTAATCCTCGCGCAGCAGGCGGGCGACCAGCGGATGCAGCGCCCATCCTTGCGGCGTCCCGAGGACGAACGACAGCCGTCCCAGCGCATGCACGTCGGCGACGTCGAGGGGAGCGTCCAGCATTCGATTCAGCGTCTGCGGGTCGGACGGCGGCAGCAGCGACATCGCGGTCAAGACGCGGTGCAGCGACGGCGAGGTCGCTTCCCGCAGCAATTCGGCCGTGACGATCGAAGGGATCCCGCGAGGCGCGGCTTCGCCGTTCGAACGCATCCACTCGACGGTAAGCGCGAGCAGGAGCGGATGCCCCTCCGACTTCCGCGCGATCTCCTCCTGTACGTCCGCCGCGAGGCCGCTATGCCGCAAGTACGCCTGCACCTCCCGCCGCGTGAACGGCTGCAGCGGAAAGGAGCGAACGCGGGGCCCCCAATGCGGATTCGTTCGCCAGGTCAAGGGCAGACCGTTCCGAGACGCCGCCGCGAGCAGCACCTGAGCGGATGCCAGCTTCGGCAGGAAGCTGGACAGCAGCCAGCCCTCGAGACGATCGATCCGCTCGCCGTTATCCAGCAGCAGCACGGTCCGCTGCCGCGACAATTCGGCGACGACGAAGGTTAACAGCGGCATGTCCGCCGGACGCGTACGACCGTACTCGCTCTCCAGCGTCGTCTCCAGACCGGTCAGGAACGCGCCGGACGTGGACGTCTCGCCCGACCCGTCCAGCCACAACGTCATCGCCGATGCCCGACCGGCGCCGCGCGCCATCTCCATCAGCAGCGTCGTCTTGCCGATCCCCCCGATGCCCGAGATCGAAAAGACCGTCGTCTCGGCGGCCGGATCCGTCATCCATTCCTCGAATCTCGCTATCTCTTCGACGAAGCCGATCACAGGTACTCGATTCATCCCGCACTCAACTTTCTTCGGACAAAGTATGAAATATGAAACAAAAACGAAACATTCCAGAACCTACTATTATTTTATACTATGAAAAGGTCTGAATACATTTCATCTTGCACGCAACGAAGGAGCAATGCATCTATGAAACGCATTTCCTTATTCGTAGTCTGGACGATCGTCCTGGCGCTCGCGATTCCGCCGGGATGGCACATGCCGTCGGCCCGCGCCGCCGAGCCGCCGGTTCCGCCCGTCGTCGACGGGTGGGTGCAGGTGTCCACCGCCGCCCAGCTGATGTACCTGAACGAAAATCAAACGGAGTACGTCGCGGGAAACATCCGGCTGACGAACGATATCGCGCTGCCGGAAGGCTTCGAGTGGAGACCGTTCGGCGGCAACGGCGTCCCGGCTTTCAGCGGCGTCTTCGACGGCGGGGGACACCGCGTTACCGGCGTCTCGATCGTAGACGACGCCGGAGACGACGGCGACGATTACGCGTACGCCGGATTTTTCGGCGATACTCGCGGTACCGTTAACAACCTCGGTGTGTCGGTCGACATCTTCGCCGGCGAATACGCAGGCGGGTTGGCCGGAGTGCAGAGCGGCGGCCTCATCGACCGCTCCTATTCGGTAGGAATCGTGAGAGGAAAGCTAGGGGCCGGGAGTGCCTCCGTCGTCGCGGGACTCGTCGGCGCGTCGAATAACGCGAGTATCGCGCGCTCCTACTCCGCGGCCTCCGTCGACAGCGGAACCGCGCCTAATATTTACGCAGCGGGTCTCGTCGGAAGCAAAGGCGCGGGCGACGTCGACGACGTGTATGCGAGAGGCTCCGTCTCCAACCGAAGCGGAGGCGTCTATCTGCACTCCGCGGGTCTCGCGGCGTTCCTCATTAACGGCGACATACGGGGCGCCTATTCGGCCGGACCGGTCGGTGCCGCCCCCCCGGGGACGGCCTACCCCTTCGTCCGCGGATTTATCGCCTCTATCGCCTCCACCGGCAACGTCGCGAGCTCGTATTTCGATCGCGACGCGAGCGGTACGACGGACGGAGGGGCGGGCGGGGCGATCGGCCTTCCGACCGCTTCGATGAAGCAAGCGTCCAGTTACGCGGGGTGGGATTTCGCGAATACGTGGGTCATCCATCCGAGCGTGAACGACGGGTACCCGTACTTGCGCCACGCGATCGTGACGGAGTCGCTGCCCTCCGCAACGAAGGACGTACCTTATTCTTATACGCTCGGCGCTTTCGAAGGCGCGGATACGACGTTGAATTGGAGCGCCGACGGGCTGCCGACCGGGATGACGATGAACGGGGCGGGGGCGATTCAAGGGACGCCCGAACAGTCGGGCGCGTTCGAGGTGACCGTCACCGCCGTCGATGCTGGGGGCGTCGGCGATTCGAAGACGTTCTCCCTGGTCATCGAAGCATACGCTTCGGAACCGGCTTCGTTCGCGGTCGGACCGGGCGCCGCCTACGGTACGACCCGGGCGACCGCGGTTCCCGGCGCGGCGGACCATACGTTCCTATATACGCTTACCGGCTCTGCGCCTGAGCGGCCGCTCGTCGGAGCCGACGTTCCGGCGGAAGCGATCGCGTATGAGGCGGGCAGCGACATTCCGTCGGCGAACGTCGGCCAATACCTGGCCCTCTACGAAGCCGACGCACAAGGGCGGGTCGCGGCATGGGGGAGCGTCGCGCTCGAGGCGGGGCATATCCAGTCGTCCGTCGGCACGGTGACGGGATCGGTCTACGGCGTAGGCGACGTTCCGATCGCTGGCGCGACCGTCTCCATCGACGCCGCGTCGACGACGACCGACGTATACGGACGCTTCGCGCTCGCGAACGTCGGGCAAGGCGGCCGAACGCTGCAGGCGGTCGCCGGCGGATACGATCCGGCGGACGTCGCCATCGTCGTCGTCGCGGGCGAGACGGTCGATATCGGGATCGTCTCGCTCTCGCCGACGCCGATTCCGGCCACCGGCGTGCGCATCGACGCGTCCGACTTCACGATGACCGTCGGCGATCCGCCTCGGCGGCTGACCGCGACGGTCGAACCGGCGAACGCTTCCGATCCGACCGTCGTCTGGCGCTCCGATCGCGAGGACATCGCGACGGTCAGCCCCTCGGGCGAGGTGGCGGCCGTCGCTCCGGGCGTCGTGACGATCGCGGCGACGACGGCGGACGGCGCGCATACGGATCGCGTCGCCGTGACGGTGATGCCGGCGCCGCCGACCGTCGGCTCGGTGACGGGCGCGGTGTACGGCGCGAACGGCAATCCGCTCGCCGTCGCGACGGTGTCCGTCGACGGCGTAGAGACGACGACCGACGTTCGCGGAAGCTTCGCGCTGACGAACGTCGCGCCGGGCAGCCGGACGGTGCGCGCGAGCGCCTCCGGGCATTCCCCGAAGGACGTCGCCGTCGTCGTCGTCGCGGGCGAGACGGTCGACGTCGGAACGATCGCCTTGTCGGCCGTCCGCGCGGACGACGACGATGACGACGAGGACGACTTCACCGCTTCGCCGGCGCCGGCGTCTCCGGCAGTCGAGACGATGCAAGTCAAGCTGAACGGAACGAGCCTAGCGATTCCCGTTCGACGGGAAACCGCGCCCGACGGCCGAAGCGCGCTGCGCTTGATCGCGGACGCGTCGATCGTAAGCGAGCTGTTCGCGGCCGGCGGCATCGCCGTCGTCGAAGCGAACGTCGATGACCCGATCGTGAAGCTCGACCTGCCCGCCTCGGCGCTAAGGGAAGCGCGGGAAGCGTACCCCGACGCGGCGCTGGAGCTGCGGGTCGACGGCGCGAGCTACAGGCTTCCGCTGCGCTACTGGCCGTCGCTCCCGGAAGCGGACACGCTGACGATCGCAATCGCGGATGCCGCGGGCGACGTCCAAGTCCGCGTGAGGAACGAATTGGCGAAGCAAGGCTATGAGATGCTCGCCCTTCCCGTCGACTTCTCGCTGTACCTCGACGGGACGGAGCTGACCGGACGAGGCGAAGCGTATACCGTACGGACGGTCGCATTGGACGCCTTCCCCGATCCGCGTGCGTCTACCGTCGTGTGGGTCGATGCGAATAGCCGGCCTCATTACATCCCGTCGACCTTCCGTCCGACCGAGAACGGAGGCGGCGAAGCGGAATTTTACGCGCCGCATAACAGCCTGTACACCGTCATTCGAACGGAGCGGACGTTCTCCGACGTCCAAGGGCATTGGGCTCAAGACGACATCGAGCGGCTCGCGAACAAGCTGATCGTCGCGGGAGCGGCGGAGAACGCATTCCGTCCCGAGGATCCGGTCACTCGCGCCGAATTCGTCGCCTTGCTCGTTCGATCGCTGGGGCTGACCGAGTCGACGCGCGGCGCGCGCTTCGCCGACGTCTCGACGCGCGACTGGTACGCCGGGGCGGCGGGCGCGGCGGGCGAAGCGGGGCTGCTGACCGGGTACGAGGACGGCACGTTCCGACCGAACGCCCCGGTGACGCGGGAGCAGATGGCGGTCCTGCTCGACCGGGCGATGGCGTTCGCTTTCGGCGACGCGAGCCCGACAACGTCGTCGATTTCGGCGGCGCGATTCAAGGATGCCGAAGACATCTCCGGCTGGGCGGGCGCCTCGATCGCGAGGCTGGTCGAAGCGGAAGTGCTGCAGGGCGGCCCGGACGCGCTCTTCCTGCCGCAAGCGACGGCTACGCGCGCGCAGTGCGCCGCCGCGCTGCGGCGTATGCTGCTGACTCTTCAATTTATCGACGCGGAATAAACATAGAAGCGGGGCTGCAGGCATCATGCGGCTCCGCTTTCTTTCATGTGTAGGTCAAACCGGAGACAATGTCGTATATATCGACTTCACGTTGCTATATAATGGAAAGGACGATCAAGAGGTTAGGAGGGTTCGCCATTGGATTGCAAACGCCACCCGGGCGTCGCCGCGGCGCATGCCTGTCGGCAATGCGGAACGCCCCTGTGCGAAGGCTGCTTCGATCCCGCGACGGGCGCCTGCCGGGACGGCTGCAAGCGTACCGGCACCGCGGGGGGAATGATTCCCGGACGTAACGTCTGGGTGAAGACGCTCGTCTCCATTCTTGCCATCATCGGCGCCATTACAGTGCTGCTTCTGGCGTTGTGCGCCGGAATCCTCTTTACGAATTTAGGCTGAGTTGGAGGCGGATCGGTTGTCGTTCCCTGTATACATCGCCATCGGCTCGTGGCAGCTGCATCCGCACGTCGTCTTCGAGTCGCTGTCGTACTTTATCGGCTTCCGGGTGTATTTATGGACTCGGACCAAAGGCGGCATCCCGCCGCTGATCGGCCTGCAAATCATCGCCGGCGCCATGGTCGGAGCGGCGGCGGGCTCGAAGCTGCTGTTCTGGCTGGAAGATCCGCTGCTGACCGTCTCGCACGCCGCCGCCGGCGATTGGACCGCGCTGCTCGCGGGCAAGACGATCGTCGGAGGGCTGCTCGGCGGGCTGATCGGCGTGGAGCTCGCGAAGAAGCTGGCCGGTTGGAAGTCGTCGACCGGCGACGACTTCGTGCTGCCGCTCATCGTCGGCATGTGCATCGGGCGCGTCGGCTGCTTCTTGACCGGGCTCGAGGACGGCACGCACGGCACGCCGACGAGTTGGCCCATCGGCGTCGACTTCGGCGACGGCGTCCCTCGCCATCCGACGCAGCTCTACGAGATCGCCTTCCTGGTCGGGTTGGGAACGGCGCTGCACGTTATCCGCGGACGCATGCGGCGCGGCGACGCGTCTCTCCCTCCGGGAGCGGCGTTCCAGCTGTTCATGGCCGCTTACTTGCTGTACCGATTCGCCATCGATTTTATCAAGCCCACGCCTCACTTCTATCTGGGGCTTAACAACATTCAGCTCGCTTGCGCGGCGGGGCTGACGTACTACGCCGCGCTGCTGTCCAGATGGATCGATCCGAAGAAACGGGGGATACGCCATGCCCGCTAATCGACCTTATGTATTCCACGAACTGACGAACAGCATCTGCTCGACGTGTTTCCGGAAGGTAGAGGCTAAGATCGTTATCGAAAACGAGAAGGTGTTCATGCACAAGCGCTGCTTGCGGCATGGGCCGGAGAAGGTGCTTCTCTCGATGGACGTCGAGTACTACAAGCGGTGCCGCGACTTCAATAAGCCGTCGGAGATGCCGCTGCAATGGAACACTCCGATCCGTTACGGCTGCCCCTACGACTGCGGGCTGTGCCCGGATCACGAGCAGCACAGCTGCCTCACCTTGATCGAAGTCACGGACCAATGCAATCTGCAATGCCCGATATGCTACGCGGAATCGGGACCGCATCGGGCGACCTACCGCTCCCTCGAGCAGATCGAAGCGATGTTCGACAGGGTCGTCCGTAACGAAGGAGAACCCGACATCGTGCAAATCAGCGGCGGGGAACCGACGACGCATCCGAACTTTTTCGAAATCCTCGATCTTGCGAAGAAGAAACCTATCAAACATCTGATGGTGAACACGAACGGCATCCGCATTGCGCAGGACCGCGAGTTCGCCAAGCGGTTGGCTTCCTATATGCCGGGATTCGAGCTGTATTTGCAGTTCGACAGCTTCGAGGCGGATACGCTCAAGGAGCTGCGAGGCGCAGACCTGCGAGGCATCCGCGCGAAGGCGATCGAGCATTTGAACGAGTTCAACGTCTCGACGACGCTCGTCGTTACGCTTAAGAAAGGGCTGAACGACCGGGAAATCGGCGATATCATCCGGTACGGACTGAAGCAGCGGGCGGTGCGGGGCGTCACCTTCCAGCCGATCCAGGCGGCCGGGCGCCTCGACGAGTACGATCCGTCGAAGGACCGACTGACGCTCAGCGAGGTGCGCCGCGGCATTATCGAGCAATCCGGCGTCTTCCGGGAAGAGGATATGCTGCCGGTGCCCTGCCACCCGGACTGTCTGGCGATGGGCTACGCCCTGAAGCTCGGCGACGAGGTCGTTCCGCTCACCGGCATGATCGATCCGGCCGTTCTCCTCGAGGGCGGGCGCAACACGATCGTGTTCGAGTCGGACGAGACGCTCAAGTCGCACATCTTCAAGCTGTTCTCGACGGCGCACTCCCCGGAATCGTCCGCGCTGTCGCTGAAGAGTCTGCTCTGCTGCCTGCCGATGGCGGCCGCGCCCGACGCGATCGGCTACGACAACGTATTCCGCGTCATCATCATGCAGTTTCTAGACGCGTATAACTTCGACGTCCGATCCGTCAAGAAGTCGTGCGTGCACATCGTCCACCCGGACGGCCGCGTCATTCCGTTCGACACGTACAACATGTTTTACCGGGACGATAAAGAGCAGCTTCTTGCGGAACGAAAGGCGGAAGTCGCCGAGGCGTTCGGGCTTGCCGCTCCGAAATAAGACGATGATCGCCCCTTACGGACAGCTCGCGGCTCAGCTCGCGGTCGTGCTATTCTTCGTCAACCTGAGCTTGGCGTTCCTCTTCTTCGTCATTAAGCGGAGCGCTTGGAAAGCGGTCAAGGTCGCCTCCGTGAAGCTCGCCAGAAAGCTCATGAAATCGCATATCTACGTCGGCATCGCCGGCACGGCGCTCATCGTTATTCACGCAGGCGTTATGCTCGCCCAGCTCGGACGTTACGTCGGTTATGTTCATCCGAAAATGGTCAGCGGCTACGCGGCGATTCTGCTGCTCGCTATAACGGTAGCGGCAGGGTACCTGCGCAGCCGAAGGGCTTCCGGCTTCCGCCGGAAATTCCACTTAACGGCTGCGCTCGTCTTCGCCGGATTGTTTCTGGCGCACATCTTCGTCCGCTAAATCGAAAACGCCCCCGTCCGGACGCAAGTCCGGCGGGGGCGCTTCCTTTTCCAAATCTACCTTACACGCTTTGCCCGAAATCGCTTCCACTGAAAATACATAAAGCAGCCGACGCAAAACCCGCATAACGCGGCGACCACCGCGCCGGTCAGCATCGCCAGGCTCGCGTAAGCGACCGCCTTCGCTTGCAGCAGCCAGGCGATCAGCGCCGTCGCAAGGAAGAGAATCGCCAGCAGATTATTGAATCGGAGGAGCTCTCGGCTTTCCGTTCGGGTGCTCTTCGGGAAGAGCGGGGACAATAAGCGAACGAAAGGATTGTACCGAATGCCTGCCCAACGTCCGATCAGCTGCACCGCTAACGGAATCGCAAGCACCCACGCTTGCTGAGTAAGCACGCTTGCGACGACGCTGAGCAGAATGCCGAGCTGATTCCCTCGAACCCGATGCAGCGGAACTTCATCTATGCAGTCGTAAGCGGATGCGGCGTTCTTGGACATGGCGAAGCTCCTTCCCGAATATTGCCGTTTGCGGTTATTGTACCACAATTCCGAGTATTACTTCTTGCCATCGTCGCCGCCGAGCTGCAGCTTCTTCAGCGCCTCGGCGAGCGCGTTGTTGATCGGCGCTTCTTCCTTCTCCTGAGATTGGAGGAACTTCTGCACCGACCGCTTATCCATCTTGCCGCCGCCCGTCTCCTTGGCCCGCCGCGCCTCGAACGCCGACAGCTTCTCGCGGTAACCGCAGCCGACGCCGACGCAGACGAAAATTTGCCCTTCGCCCTCGCCGCGAAGCTCCAGCTTCTTCTTGCATTGCGGACAACGGGCGTTCGTCACGCGCGAGACGTTCTTCCGCTTGCCGCATTCGCGGTCTTGGCAGACGAGCATCTTCCCCTTCTTCCCGTTCACCTCGAGCATCGGCTTGCCGCAATCCGGACACGCCGTCCGCGTCACGTTGTCGTGTTTGTATTGCTTGTCGCTCCCCTTGATTTCCGAGACGACGGTCTTCGTGTATTGCTTAATCTCGCTAATAAAGACGTCCTTCTTGAGCTGCCCCTTCGCGATCCGTTCCAGCTTCCGCTCCCATTCCCCCGTCAGCGCCGGCGATTGGAGATCGGCCGGGACGAGCTCGAGCAGCTGCCGCCCCTTATTCGTAAGGTAAATCTCCTTGCCGCCGCGCTTCTCGATCAAGAACGAGTTGAACAGCTTCTCGATAATGTCCGCTCGCGTTGCGACCGTCCCGAGACCGCCCGTCGACTTCAGCGTCTCGCTAAGCTGCTTCTGATCCTGCGCCAGGAACGGCGTCGGATTTTCCATCGCGGACAACAGCGTCGCTTCGTTGAATCGGGCCGGCGGCTTCGTCTGGCCCGACGTCTGAGCGATCAGGCGGACGGAGAGCGTCTGCCCCTTCTCGATCCGCGGGAGAACCTGCTCCCGGATGTCGTCCGGCGCGTCCTCGTCCTCGAATCTAGCGTCGTATACTTCTTTCCAGCCCGCCTGCAGCACCGTCTTGCCCCGCGCCGCGAACGACTCGCCGCCGATCGCCGCGTGCACGGTCAGCTGCTCGTACTCGAACGCCGGGAACAGCACCGCGAGGAATCGCCGCACGATCAGGTCGTAAATTTTCCGCTCCTTCTCGCTCATCGCGGACAAATTCACCGGCTCCTCCGTCGGCACGATCGCGTGGTGGTCGCTCACCTTGCTGTCGTCGATGAACGCGGCCGACGCCGACACCGGCTTATTCCAAACTTTCGCCGCGAGCGCGCGATACGGTCCGACGCCGCAGCCCCGCAGCCGGTCCGGAATCGTGCCCGCCATATCCTTGGACAGGTAACGCGAATCCGTACGCGGATAGGTCACTGCCTTGTGCTGCTCGTACAGCTTCTGCATGATGCTCAAGGTTTCTTTCGCCGAGAAGCCGAACAGCTTGTTGCCGTCCCGCTGCAGCTCCGTAAGGTCGTACAGCGCCGGCGCATGGGACTTCTTCGGCTTCCGATCGATCGACGTCACGACCGCGTTCTGCCGCCCGAGCTTGTTCACGATCGCGGCGATGCGCTCCTGGTCGAAGCTCCGGCTGTTCCCGCTCGCATCCTGCCACGTCAGCGTTACGTTGTCGGTCGTGCGCGCTTCGATGCCGTAATACGTCTTCGGTTGAAAACGATGGATCTCCTCTTCCCGCTGCGCGATGATCGCCACCACCGGCGTCTGGACGCGGCCGCAGTTCAGCTGCGCGTTGAACTTCGTCGACAGCGCCCGACTCGCGTTCAGCCCGACGTACCAGTCGGCTTCCGAACGAGCGACCGCCGAGTGGTAGAGGTTCTCGTAGTCTTTCCCCGGCTTCAGCTGGCGGAATCCTTCCAGGATCGCCTTGTCCGTCACGGAGCTGATCCACAGCCGCTTGATCGGCTTGTCGACCTTCGCCTTCTCGAGAATCCAACGCGCGACGAGCTCGCCCTCGCGTCCGGCGTCCGTCGCGATGACGATCTCGTTCACGTCGCCGCGGGTCAGCTGCGACTTCACCGCCGCGAACTGCCGGCTCGACTGCTTGATGACCGTCAGCTGCAGCCGCTCCGGCATCATCGGCAGATCCTCCAGCCGCCACGTTTTGTATTTGTCGTCATACGCTTCCGGGTCCGCCAGCGTCACCAAGTGACCCAGCGCCCAAGTGACGATGTCGTTCGCCCCTTCCAGGAAGCCGTCGCCTTTCTTATCGCATCTCAGCACCCGCGCCAGATCGCGCGCCACCGAGGGCTTCTCCGCCAATACCAACCGTTTCGCCATGATGAAACACTCGACTCCTTTTCCGAAGAACTATGAACACTATATCATAATTCGCTTGCATAGACCGGGGGCGCCCGATGCGACCGTGGGAAGCTGAAAGCCCGCTATCGCACCGAACGCGCGATAACGGGCTTCTGTAATACTTCCTTAGGGGATGGTCACGGCCAACGCGCGGACATCCGCATCAAGGATGCTGCGCGCATGTTCCGTAATTCGGTCGGCCAACGGTTGATGATTCAAGTGCATGAGGAACCGGTCGAGATGGAATGCAGCCTGCTCCGAATCGCCCAAGTTCACGAAATGGGAGGCTTGCTCCAGCGAATTCGTAAGCTGAGAAGACATCGCGTCGGAGATATCGCCAGTCCCGATGAATTGCTGCAACCGGCCGCTCACCGAATCGAGCGTCGCAACGACGGACACATGCGCCCGGTTGCTTTCGTAGGTAACGCCGTTGAAGGTAAACTCGCTCCAAACCTCGGCCGAACCCGGATTCGCCGCTATAAACTTGCCGTTATCGACTCGGACGACAGAAGGGTCGCTCGAGAAGTATTGCGGGTTCCTCCTCTCCAGCTTATCGACCGCCCCGTCCTTGGTAAGCAGCAGCTTCACCGAAGGCGCAGCGGCCTGATCGCGGACCAGCGACGCCGAGGAAAGCGCGAGTTCCAAGCCGACCGGTTGACGAACCAGCTCCGGAATCGTAATACGCAGCAGGCTCGACTCTTCCGTCAAATAGAAATTGCCGAAATCGTCCATCGCCATCCAGTTCCGAATGCCGACATCCCGGATGACCGTCATTTTCTTCGTTACCGCGTCGATGACGAAAAATTTGTTCGCCTGTGCGCCGTATACGTTGCCATCCGTTCCGATGACGAATTGAGCGTCGCGCCATACCGCTCCCGAATAATTCCGAGGCATCAGCGTTTGGATATGAATGACTTGGCGGGTATTCGGGTCGAAGATGAAGAGTACGCCTTCCGCCGAACCCCAGATGTTACCGTCCGGACCGACGATCAACTCGGTAATCCCTTTCTTCCCCGGGACCGGAACCGTCTCGAACACCTTCTCCCGCTTCTCCATATCCCAGATGAACAGCTTCGCTTCCGTCTGCGTCGGATCGACGCCGAGCCCGCCCCAGATGTTGGAACCGGCGTAGATCAGCCCGTCCTTGTAGGTCACCGCCGTGACGCTCTGCTGGTCGATTACATTATAGTAAGTTTCGCGTACGTTCGTCTCCAGATCATAGATGATCAGGGCACCGCCCAGTTTCCCGTACTTCGGAACCGTACCGATGACGAGCTTGCCTGCCTCCTCGATCACCGTCCCTGCAAGGCCTCGGTCCTGTTCGCCCGCGTCGAGCGCGGAGAACAGCAGCTTCGGGTTCGACGCGTTCGGATCCGCCGTGCGTTCCCATGGCTGATATGGGTCGAACTCGTAAACCTCCATATTCGGGTAAGCCGCATAATAGATTTTATCCTTATAGCTATAGATCCGGTCCGTCTGCGGCAGCTTCTGCCCGAGGCCCATCGTTTCGTTCGTGTATTCTTCGCGCTCGCCGGTCAACGGGTCGTAGATCGCATTCCCGCCCGACAAATATCCGCTGACATGCATACGGCCGTCATTGCCTAAGGCGACCATCTGCAGCTGGGTAGGCTCGCCTTCGATCGGGAGGACCGTATATTTGGACGCCCCCGTCTGAGGGTTGTATTTAAACACGCGGCCTTCCCTAGTAATCGCAACTAACGAAGATCCCGGGTAATCGGAATCGGAAAGCTCGGCGAAAGTAAAGCCGTACGCCTGACCGTCCGTATCGATATGCTCCATCACCGCATATTGCCGCGTGTTCGGATCGTAGTATCCGAGATGAGAATGGGACGTGAAATACACCTTGCCGTCGATCGGCGACGCCGGGGAGACGAGCCTGGACAGCTGGGCGCCCGATGCGACGAAGACGTTCTCCTCGAACCGGCCGCTCGCTAAATCGTAAACTACGACGCCGCCCGGCGAGAAGTACACGAACAGCTTATCCCCCGCGACCGCCATATCGAAAATAAAGTTCGTTTCCGCGAACGGAGCCGGTACCGCGATTTCGGTTTTGACCCCGGTTTCCCGATCCAGCTTCACCAATCGGGCGTTCGCGCCCATCCCGAAGTAAATATCGTCTCGGACGCCGTCATAGGCGACGGAGTATGCATACTGTTCGTCATCCAGCACTCTGCCTAGACTCTTATACTCTCCGGTGATCGTGTTATATTCGAAGGCTTCGCTTTGGTTGTAGGAGCCCCCGATTAAAATACCGTCCGGACCGGCCTTCATATCGAACACTTGGGAGCCCGCCACTCTGCGCACATACTCTACTTCCGAAGCGCCGGGCGCATATTTGAACATATAGCTCGGCGAACCGGCCATATACACCGTGCCGTCGGGCTGAACGACAAGACCTCGGACGTATGTAGAAGAATATTCCGTGCCGTTCACCGTGTCGCGGATCGGAATTTGAGCGATCAACGTATCGGTTTCCACATCGATCACCAAGAGATTGGCGGGAATCCCGACCATCGTCGAGTAAGCGAGCAGCCGGCCGGAAGCATCTCTGCCGA
Organism: Paenibacillus antri; assembly: GCF_005765165.1. Taxonomy (NCBI): domain Bacteria; kingdom Bacillati; phylum Bacillota; class Bacilli; order Caryophanales; family Paenibacillaceae; genus Paenibacillus; species Paenibacillus antri. The sequence goes on from NZ_VCIW01000001.1 coordinate 412,923, forward strand.
ATGCCGCCCGATGCGTGTTGATCGTATGTACCATGGAACCTAGGTTTGTCATTTCGTACTCGATGCCCCCTCCTTGATCGGCGGGCTTGAGACTAAGGTGCAGGTCATCGAAGTAGGCGGCGCCTGTCGTCGCCGATGTCGTGTAAAGCAACACTCTCGCATAGTTCGCTTCGGCCGGGGCGGTTGCCTCGAGCGGCGTCTCCATCCACGTCGGGGAAGGGGAAAGCGCGACGAAGTTCGCCCTTGGGATATAGCCTGAAATGACGTTGTCCGTCGCTTGCTTGTAGTACCGCAGGCCGACGTAGATCGTGCCGCGGGCGTCCTTCGTCTTGACGGTCAATCGATAGGTTTGACCCGCCGTGACTTCGATCGGATCGCTGTACAAGACAATGGCTGCATTCGTTAGATCGTCGGCAAGGTATAGGCTCCTGCTTCCGGAGCTGGCGGCCTCTTCGGTAACCTCCGCCGCAAGCCCGGGCTTGAGCGCCGCCGCGCCGCCGTTGATCCTCCAATTCGGGATGGCGCCGTCGTCCTCCGACACCGCCTCGAAGCCGGGGTTGGCCAATAAGTTCGGCAGCGGTCCTTCCGCATATGCGGATGGCGCCGGGAAGTACGAGGTCGACATCGCGATCAGGGCGAGGAGCAAGCAGATAGTTTTCACGAAACGCTTAGCCACGCGATAACCCCCTTGGGAAGAGATGGATGGGTCGATATCGAATTACCCCTTCTCGGAACCGAGCATGACGCCTTTGGCGAAATACTTCTGCGCGAACGGATAAATGATAAGAACCGGAATCATGGAAATGAAGATCGTGGCGTTCTTTAAGGATTCCGGGGTGAGCGCCTTCGTTCCTTCCACCTGGGTTTCCTCCGCGTAGGCGAAAATAAGCATCTCTCGCAGGACGACCTGCAGCGGATATTTTTCCGTATCGTTCAAATAAATCATCGGAACGAAGTAGCTGTTCCAATGGCCCATAAAATAAAACAATCCGATGGATGCGAGAGCCGGCTTGGACAGCGGAATGATGATGCTCCTCAGAATGCGGAATTCCGACGCGCCGTCGATCACGGCCGACTCCCGCAACGATTCCGACATGTTTTCATAGAAGCTCTTAAGGATAAGGAGTTCAAGCGTCCAGATGGCGTTCGGCAGGACGATCGCCCAGATGGAGTTGATCAGCCCGAGCTTCTGCACGATGATATACGTCGGAATCATGCCGCCATTCAGAAACATCGTCAGAACGATGGCGATAACCCAAAATTTACGCCCGAACAAATGAGTGCGGGATAACGGGTATGCAGCTACGGCGGTCATCAATAAGTTGATGAAGGTCCCTACTGCCGTATAGAGAATCGTGTTCAAATACGCGCGAGGAATGCGGTCTTCAGAGAAAATGTGTTGATAAGCATCCAAGCTGAACCCTACCGGCCATAAAAACACTTTCCCTTGAGCGACGGCGGTCGTATCGCTGAACGAAATGGAAACGATGTAAATGACAGGGTAGATCGTTACGACAGCGACTAAGGTAAGGATGATCGTGTTCAAGACGGTAAACAGGGTGATTCTCTTCTCTCCTACCATAGGCTCTTACCCCCGAATCTTCTGCTCAGCACATTGGCTCCAAGCAGCATGATCAATGCAATCAACGCTTCGAAAATGCCTACGGCAGCCGCATAGCTGTAATCTCGCTCTAAGAGCCCTTTCCGGTAGACGTAGGTAGAAAATACGTCCGCAACTTCGTACGTCATCGGGTTGTATAGCAATAGAACCTTCTCGTAACCGATCCGGAACATCGATCCCGCTTTCAAAATGAACATAACGAGAATCGTCGGGAGGATCGCAGGGACCGTAATGTACCGCATCGTGTGCCACCGCTTCGCGCCGTCCACCTTCGCCGCTTCGTAGAGCGTGGGGTCGATTCCGGCGATGGCCGCCAGGTATATAATGGCTTCATAGCCCATGGAAGCCCAGATGTCCGATGAAATAAAGATCGTTCGGAACCATTCCGGAGCGATCATAAAGTAGGTCTTTTCGAACCCGAGGAACGAGATGAACTGGTTGATCAAACCTCGACTCGGGGACAGAAAATCGATCACCATACTGCAGATGATTACGATCGACAAGAAGGCGGGAAGATAACTGAACGTCTGAATCGATTTCTTGAAACGCTGGTTTCTTACTTCATTCAGAAGAATCGCGAAGACGATCGGGAACGGAAAACTCCATAATAAATTATAAAGGCCAAGCAGCAAGGTGTTCTTAAAAAGAAGCCAGAAATCAAAGCTGTTAAAAAATTTCCGAAAGTGCTCCAATCCTACCCATTCGCTGCCTAATATGCCGTCATATACGCTAAAATCCTTAAAAGCGATAATCAAACCATAGATCGGCCCGTAACGAAAAATGGCGAAAAACGCGATGCAGGGGAGCAGTAAGAGCAAAAATTGGCGATCTCGTTTGATATGCTGCAGCATGGAGATCCACTTCGACGTTTGGCCCCGCTTCGGATTCAGCATAGCAGTGTTCATCTCCGGATTTGTCAACGCCGCGATTCCTCCTTGAACGAATGAGGCAGTACACCGGATTCGAGTTCGTCGCGTCCGGATGTACTGCCGTCTGTATTTGGTTTAGCAGCCTTTATTCGGCGTCGAATCGAGCCTGCGCAGCGTTGTACGCGCCGACGAAGTCGTCTTCGCCCAGCTTTTTCGCTTGCTGGAGCCATGCATCCCATTCGGCTTGACCGTAAGAATCCGTAAGGACGTACTTCGCGCTGAATTCTTCGCCCGCCTTCTGCAGCGTCGCGGCGAGGTCGGCGATCGTCGAGTTTTCCTCATCCGTAAATTTCAATACGGGGTCCAGCGGAAGCTTCATGTCCTTCATCATGTCTTGCGCTTCTTGTTCCTTCTCCGTGTAGTTATAGTACACGCTGCGACGGTCGGTACGCGTGTAGAATCCTTGTACCCACATGCCGTACTTATCTTCCAGCACTTTGATCTCGATCAAATCAAGATCCTTCAGCTCCGGATATACGACTTTGCCGTCGGCTCCCAGCTCATAATTTTCGCCTTGTTGGCCCACCGTCATGAGCTCGGCGCCGGACGGGCTGGTAAGGTAGTCCATCAGCTTCATCGACACTTCCGTATTTTCGTTCTTCGCGATCGCGTGGCCGTAGCTGGAGATCATCGGCAGGCTGCGAATTTTGAATTCCGGTCCGACCGGGTTGCCGTAACGCAGGTCGTATTCCGGATTCGTCTCTTTCACTTGGTTGTAGAACATATCCAATCGGCCGATCCAGTCGAACGTGACGAACGATTGATCCGTCGTCATCTTCGCCGTCCAGTTGGCCGAGGTGTCGGTCACGAATTCCGGATCGAGCAGTCCTTCTTGGCGAAGCTTCTTCATAAAGTCGAGCATTTCTTTATATTCCGGCTTCGTGAACGCCAATTCCCATTTGCCTGTATCTTCATTGTAATTGTGCGGATAACCGGCGATGTTCCAACCGTATCCCCAATCCCGGAAAATCCAGGCTTGCGTCTTCGAAGCGTAAGGAATCGAATCCGGATAGAGCTCTTTCAATTTCTTCAAGGCTTGGTAGAACTCTTCGGTGTTCGTCCATAACGGAATGTTATGTTTATCGAAAATATCTTTGCGGTACAGGAAGCCGTGGTTCACCTCGCGGTTCAGTCCGTAGATCGGCCACGTATAGATGTTGCCGCCGTCGTCCGAATACGATTTCATGACCCAGTTGTTTTCCGCGTTATCTACGTACATCGCTTTAAAGTTAGGCAGCTGATCGAGGTAATCGTTAATCGGAGCGAAGGCGCCTTTGCCTCCCAATTCGTTAATTTCCGCGAGGCTCGGCCCGTGAATAATGTCCGGAAGGTCTCCGGAGGCCATGATCACTTTGAGCTTTTCCGCATAAGTCGCAGTAGAGTAAAACTGGAGATCCACTTTCACGCCGGTTCTTTCTTCCAATTCTTTCACGACCCACTTGTCGTTCAGATTGGAAGCATCGCTGGAGACAAGCATTTTGATCGTGGTCGGTTTGTCTACAAGCGGTAGCTTGAGGCCGCCCGTATCGCCGTATTGGGCGGACAGGTCTTCTTCAGGGGCTTTCTCGGATCCCTGAGCCGGAGGGGTTTCGTTTCCGGATGTGGCAGGCGGAGTTTCGTTCCCGTTGCCGTCGGTGCTGTTTCCGCCGCTACATGCCGCAAGCGTTGTAGTGACAAGTACAGAAGCTAGAAGCGTTGCTAAAACCTTTCTTGACATGCGTTCTCCTCCCTTTTTTGGAAAAAAGTAATACCCTGAGAGCAATTGACCATTTATGTGGCGGTGCACTCCCATCCCCGAAAAACAAATCGGCGAAACCAAAGAGGTGTCGGACGATGTCAACTTTATGAATTAGATATGTAACACAAGTTGTAATCCGCATGGGTTGACACCGCTTACCTTCTAAAAATAAAATGGTGTTGTCAATTAGATAATATGCAGGACGCTTTCGTATGTCAAGATAAAAAAAGGGGGGCGGCGGGTAATTTTATAGGAACCACCGTGTTTTTTAAGGACCGTACACGCGAAACAACGAAGGAAGAGGAGGAAAATAAGTTGGCGAAATGGCTCAAAAAACTTAAGTCGTTCATTTGCCTGCTGATTTTTATTAGCCTTGCGCTCTCGTCTTTGCAGCCGGCATTAGCCAATCCGTTAGAAGAACAAGACGAATTCGATCGGCTTCGAATGAAGTGGCGGTACTATCTTACAGGCGAAGATCGGTATGAGCTGCCCGTAACCGATCCCGATCTGGCGGCCCGGATCGACGGAATTACAAGCAACGGCCAGTCGGCCTGGAGCACCATGAACAAGGAGGCGGATCGTACCTATTTATGGGTCGATGCCGTCCCGTCTCGTTTTCCGGATTCCTCTTATATCTATGAAAATATCAAACGGTTGTACCGAATGGCGTTGGCTTACACGACCAAAGGATCGTCGTTGGAAGGGAACCCGGAGCTGTTGAACGACACGATCCAGGGCCTGGATTGGGTATATGAGAATCAATACAATGAACGGTTGGACTGGAAGGTCAACTACCATCATTGGGAGATTAATATTCCTACGACATTATCCAATATATCGACGCTTCTCTATGACCGCTTGGGAGAAGCGAGAATTTCGAACTATATGAATGCAGTGCACAAGTTCGCGAACGATCCGACCACTTATGCCCTGTCCACCGTTCCGTCCTACGGGGCCAACCGGCTCTCCGAATCCCTCCCGATCGCGCTCAGAGGCATTCTGGTCAAGGACCGAAGCCGTCTGGCGCTCGTCCGCGACCGCTTAGGGGATTTCGAAGCGTTGATCTACCCGTTCGTGATGGACGGCAACGGCTGGTATCGGGACGGTTCCTTCATCTCCCACGATCGTCATGCCTACAACGGAACCTATGGGTTGGAGCAGTACAGCATACTCATCTCGCTTATGTATTTGCTGGACGGCTCTTCATGGGAAATTACCGATCCTCGCGTGGACAATGTATATCAGTGGACGAACGACGGGTACCTTCCGCTCGTACACCGAGGGCGGATGATGGATATGGTGAACGGGAGATCGATCGCGAGGCCGGGCTCCAGCGACCATGTTCAAGGCAACAAATTGATCGATTCTTTGTTGATCTTAAGCGAATTTGCGGACCCGCAAAATGCGCTCCTTTATAAGCAGGTCATCAAGGAGTGGGTCCAGGGGAAAACGGGGACCGGCTACGATTACCGCAAGGGCGCATCGATCCCCATGCTTCTCCGAGCGAACGCCATTCTGAAGGACGATACGGTTACCGCAGCCCCCCCACTCTCCTATACGCAGTATTCGGGGATGGACCGGGCGGTTCAACAGCGGCCGACATACGCTTTCGGCGTAAGCATGTTCTCGAACCGGGTGTATGATTTCGAAACGGTGAACGGCGAAAATCTGAAAGGATGGTACACCTCCTCGGGAATGACATACGTCTATGATCGGGATATCTCGCAGTACAACGAAAATTATTGGACGACCGTCAATATGAAGCGGCTGCCGGGAACGACGGTGGATGCGGAATATGGCCGACCGGAAGCCGACAGCAATAAGCTGAGCACGAAAAGCTGGGTAGGCGGGGTGGAAATCTCCGACCTGTTCGGCGCCTCGGGCATGGAGCTCGAGGGGTACAGGACGACTCTGAACGCGAAGAAATCCTGGTTCGCCTTCGACGACGAAATCGTCGCTTTAGGTTCCGACATCGACAGTACGGACGACCGGACGATCGAGACGATCATCGAGAACCGCAGATTGAAGGCCGAAGGAGAACATCGGCTCACCGTAAACGGGGAAGTCCTGCCGACGTCCGACGGGTGGAGCGCGGAGCTGGGCGGCGTACGCGACATTCATCTCGAAGGCCGGACGGAAGGCTCCGATATCGGCTACGTGTTCCCGGACGGCGGCGCAACGGTCCAAGCGCTTCAGGAGGTAAGAAGCGGAACATGGAGCGACGTATCCAGACTGGCGACGGATCCCAAGGTATATTCGAACCGCTTCTTGAATCTATGGTTCGATCACGGCAAGAGCCCGGCAAACGCGAAGTATTCTTACATCCTGCTCCCGGACCGAACGGCGGAAGAGGTTTCCCGATACTCCGCGCAGCCGGATGTGACGATCCTCGAACAGAACGAATACGTTCATGCCGTTAGAGAGAACGACTTGAACGTGACTGCGGCTTTATTCTGGAGCGACGTAAAGCGTACGGTGGATCGACTGATCACGGCGGACAAAAAGGCGGCGGTTGCGGTTCGCGAAACGGACGGCCGGCTGGAAGTGGCGGTTTCCGATCCGACGCATGAAAACCGCGGGATCATCGAGGTCGAAATCCATAGAAGCGCCGCCGGCGTGGTCGAATCGGACGCTTCGATTAAGGTGCTGCGGCTTGAGCCGACGATCCGGTTGGCGGTGCAGACGAACGGCAGCCTGGGCCGGACGCAGAGCATTCTCTTCGATCTGGTCAACGAAGAGAAGCCGTCCGCTCTCATTCTGTCGCCGGTCGCGGACGCTTCCGTTCACGGCGGCGACGCGGCGACCGAGACGTTCGGCGCCTCTACGACCATGTCGGCGAGAGATGCCGGGGATGCCTCGAAAAACCGGAAATCGTACGTAAAATTCGATTTGGCGTCTGTGGAGACGGTCGACCGCGCCGTACTGCGGGTCAATACCTTCCATCCGTCCGGCGCCTTCGCCGTATTGAACGCATACGGGGCCGGGAACGGTTGGACCGAGCAGGACATCCGTTGGGACAACGCGCCGGCCGCCGAAACCGGAGCGCTCGATTGGACGTTCGTGAACGGCATGGAGCGATATTACGAGTTGGACGTCACGGAATATGTCCGGGGGAAAGCCGCCGACGTCGGGACGGCGACGTTGATGGTGGCGGGAACGGATTATGAAGACGTCAATCTCGCGTTGCACAGCAGGGAACATTCTTACCGCGGACCGCAGCTTGCGATCGAAGGAACCTTCGCATCGGGGACGCCGGTCGCGGTTCCCGACTCGCCATCCTACGGGAACGCAACGACCGTCGCGGCCGATGAAAGCTTTGACGGCGACGCGACCGGCAGTATGCCGGAAGGGTGGTCCGTCCGGCCGATCGGCGGGCAGGCGGCCGTATATGAGCAGCCCGGCTCGATGAATGACCGGGAACTGCTGCTGACTTCCGACGCAGAAGGATTGACCGCCTCCTTCCCGTTCGAGCCGCAGCAAGGTTTGGTTTTTGCCGAATTCCGGGTGAAGGCGCAATCCTCCGCGGTACCGTTCGAGATCGCCCTTCTGGAATCCGCCGGCGAAGAAGCGGCGGTCAAGATCGCGCTGAACGGCAAAGGGCGAATCACCGCAACGGACGGAGGCTCCGTCTCTTATCTTCAATCGTATGCCGCGAACGTCTGGTACAAGATCAAGCTGGTATTGGATACGCAGACGGACGCGTACGATATCTACATCGACGAGGCCAGGAAAGGGGCCCGATTGGAACTGACGCGGCCCTCGGAAGCCTTAAGCGCGATCCGATTCGCGGCCGCGCCGACCGGTCGCTTCTACGTTGACGATGCGACGGCGGGAATCGCAGACGCTATGGAGCCCGCGCCGACGGAGCGGGACATTCTGAACCGCGACGCCGCCGACGCCGTTCTGCCTCAGTACACCGTTAACGATCATTTCAACGTTTCCGGTACGGACTCGCTTGTCGGGTGGGCGTTCAACCAAGCGGGCGGTACGGTGCGTCTGACCGACCAGCCGAACGGGGTGAACAAAAGCCTAAGCATCGTCAAGTCGGGGACCGGGCAGACGGCAGCCACGAAGTCCTTCGGAGCGTTAGGCGGAAAAACCGCCGTTGAATTTTGGCTAAGGCCGGAGCAGACCGATCAAACGTTCGGCGCGCCGTATGTCAGAGACGCGGGCAACCGGGACATCGCCATCGTTCTATTCGGTAATAACGGCAACATCACTGCATTTCACGGATCGTCCGGCGTTAGCATTATGCCTTATCAAGCCGGCGAATGGTACCATATGAGGCTTGAGATCGACCCAATCGGGAAGATGTACGACCTTTATATCAACGGCAAGCTGGCGGCGGACAATTACGCGTACCGGAATGCCTCCGCTTCGGGTGTGAGCAGGCTGCTCTTCTTTAGCAACGCAACGTCCGGCGCGCTGCAGATCGATAACGTCCGGGTCGTCTCCGAGGAAGACGAGATGGCGTCCCCGGCTCCCGGAACGACTCCCTCCATTACGCTTCAGGCGCCGGAGGAGGCGCGTCCGAAGGAAGCGGTTCAAGTTCGGCTGGACCTGCAAAGCATGGGATACGAAGTCCGGCCGGAGCGGATCGTCGTCGCCTACGACGAAGGCGTCCTGTCTTTCGAAGGCTTGGAAGGCGGAGCGCCGGAAGCTTCCTACGTCGTCGCCGCCGAGAATCCCGGCCGGCTCGCGCTGACTTGGACGGAAAGCGTACCTATTGCGGATAGCGCGGATCTCCCCCGCTTGAATTTCAGGGTGAAGGATCAGCCTGACGCGGAGCGCGCGAGAATCGAATTGTTTACGGCCGAGATGTTCTTGCTTCCGGACGGGGTATCGGTAAGGACGCCGCGGGAAGAGGCGGTTATTTCCATTCATGCCGACGTAACGTCGTTTTACACGGTTAACGACGATTTTAACGGATCGGAATTGCCGACAAGCTGGCTGTATAACGAAGCAGGCGGGACCGTTCGTCTGTCCGATATGCCGAACGGCGCGAACCGCAGCTTGAGCATCGTCAACGCTCGATCCGGCCAAACGGCGGCGATCCGGGAGTTCGATTCGCTTACCGGGGAAGTGACGGTGGAGTATTGGGTGAAGCCGGCGCAGCGGAACCAGACGTTCGGCGCGCCGTATGCGAAGGACGCCGCAGGGCGCGATAATGCCGTGATTCTGTTTCTTAACAACGGCACGATTCAGGCGTTTAACGGGAGCGCGCCTTCCGCGACGGTCCTGATGTCGTACCAAGCCGACGAGTGGTACCATATGAGGCTGGTCCTCGATACCGATTCGAAAACGTATGATTTGTTTATTAACGGAATGCCGGCCGCCGATGACTTCGCTTTCCGGAACGCAAGCAGCGCGGGAATCGGCAGGCTCCAGTTCTTTAGCAATGCAACGGCGGGAGCGCTGCACCTCGATAATGTTCGGGTGATCTCGGAGGCGGACCTGTCGGCAGGCCCGAATCCTGCGGAAGTTCCCGCACTGACGCTGCAGGCGCCGGAGGAAGCGCCGATCGGCGAAGCGTTCCACGTGCAATTGAATATGGAGAACAGAGGTTATGAGGTTCGACCGGAGCGAGCGATTCTCGCTTATGATCCAGGGGTATTTACCTATGAAGGCCTTGACGAGACGGTATCGTCTTCGGTCTACGACATCAATGACAGTACCCCGGGGTACATTGCTTTCACTTGGCTCGACGCGGCTGCTTTCGCCGCGAACGAGCCGCTGACGCGACTGAATTTCAAGGTGAACGAAGGAGCGGCGGCGGAAGCGGGAAGCATCCGGTTGTTTGCCTCCGAGTTATATCTGCTCGCCGAAGGAGCTTCCATACGTACGGGCCATGATGACGCCACCGTCAACGTCTTGAGAGATACGACGGCGCCGGTGTCTTCCGCGACGCTTTCTCCCGAATCCCCGAACGGAGGAGACGGATGGTACACCGTTCCGATGAGCGTCCGTCTTGAAGCGGTCGACGACTTGTCGGGACCCGACCGGATTGAAATCCGGTTGAACGGCGGCGTTACATGGGATGTGTATCGCGCCGATTCGGTCCATCTCCTCTTCGCCCAAGACGGCGAATACACGCTGGCCTATCGGGCGGCCGATAAAGCGGGCAATGTGGAGGAGGAGCGCTCGATCGCATGGAAGCTGGACCGTACCGCCCCGGAAATCGACTTCGGTATCATTCCGAATGCGGTCTATTCCAATACGGGAGAACTTACGTTGCAAGTCTCCGTAACGGATCAAGGATCCGGTGCGGATGCCGGGCAAACCGTAATCATGCTGGACGGCCTGCCGGCGGAGCCGGATGCGGCGATCCCGCTGTACCGTCTTCCGCCGGGGGCGCATACGCTTACCGTCAGCGCGAGCGATCGCGCCGGGAACACGTCAAGCGGCGCCGTTACCTTCTATACGGAGACGAGTCTACAGGCTTTGAAGGAGCTCGTCGAGCGCTTTGCCGAAACCGGCGCGATCGAGAATAGAGGCATTGCCGTCAGCCTGCTTCAGAAGCTGGAGGCGGAATCCTTGCAGTCGTTCGTGAATGAGGCGAACGCGCTGAGAGGCAAGCATATCGCGACCGAGGAAGCGGAGATTCTGATTCGCAACGGAATATACCTTTTGAATCAATAGTGAATTAGAATAGAGTTTATAATGTGTTGACAGTACTCGAAATAAGTAAATATAATAGCTTATGTAAATTAGATGTCATGTACAGAACAAGTTGGATCGGATCGGAGGAGTTTTTATTGATGCGGAGCGTCGTAAGTCATGAGCAACAGGTCAAGGTGATTGATAAGGAACGCCCTGTCATTCAGCCTAACTACGTCTTAATGCATACCCGGTACTCCATGGTCAGCCCGGGAACCGAATTGACCTCGATCCGAAGAAGCGGATCGGTTCCTTCTTCCCTCGGGTACAGCGCGGCAGGGATTGCAGTGGAGGTCGGAGAACAGGTCGACCATATTCGAATCGGTCAGCCCGTTGCATGTTACGGAGCTCCTTATGTGAATCACTCCGAATATTTGTTGGTTCCTAAGCACCTGGTCACCCCGGTGCCGGATCACGTCCATCTCAAAGAAGCGGCGTCGGCCGGGCTCGGAGCCATCGCCATTCACGCATTGCGACAGTCCGGGTTAGTCTTCGGCGAAGTCGCAGTCGTGATCGGACTCGGAATCATCGGTCAGCTTCTCGCCCGCATTGCGCATGCGGCCGCCATGAAAGTGATTGCGCTTGACCTGATCGAAGAACGCAGGAATGCGCTTCGGGAGGTGTCAGGGATCGCCGTATGCTCCACCAATTCCGAATTGGAGGAAGCCGTTGCCCGGATGACGGGCAATATCGGTGCGGACGCCGTATTTCATTGCGCGGCGGGCCGGCAGAAAGAGCTCCTTGACGGCAGCTTCGACTGGATTCGAGATCGAGGCAAGATCGTGATCGTCGGCGACATGGTCATGGAATTTACCCGGTCGCAGATGTTCAAGAAGGAAGCCGACGTCATCATCTCCCGGGCCGGGGGTCCGGGTCGATATGACGCCTCCTATGAGAAGGAATGCCGCGATTACCCGATCGGCTATGTTCGATGGACGGAAGGAAGAAATACGCAGGAATACGTCCGCCTCTTATCCGAACGGCGGATAAGCGTAAGTTCGTTAATTACGAGGCAGGCCTCCTTGATTGACGTAGCGGAAATGTACCGCGATTTTGTAGATAGACCGCAGCAAATTTTGGGGGGCGTCATTTCCTTCGACGGACCGTAAGTACCGCCCCCTATTCGAAAGAGGCGTCTTACGTTCGGCGCCTCTTTCCTGTTTATTGAAAATGAGATCAGGATTGTGTACGATGCTAATTGAACAAAGGAATGGAGGCAAGCTAAGGTGTCCGATAAGCAAAGCCGGAAAACGTTTCGCCATCGATTGGAAGAAATGATCAGCAAAATACGGGAACAGATTCTGTCTGGCCATTACGCCGTCGGCGATTACTTGCCTTCCGAATTGGACCTTAGCACAGCCTTCCAGCTGAGCAACAATTCCATACGCAAAGGATTAGACGTGTTGGTAGCCGAAGGTCTCGTCGAGAAAATCCCGAGAGTCGGCAATCGGGTGAAGGCTCCCGACGAAGATGCGCAGACCGTCATTCGGTTCGGGTATCATCCGATTTTGGATTCTCAGACGGAGCTGCCTTCCTTGTTGGCCGAGTTCCAAAGAAAACATCCGCATATCCGGGTTCAAACCGTACAAATCAACAACTCCCAAGGATATGTCCGGAATTTCTTGGAGAACGAGCTGATCGATCTCTTCACGGTGAATTATTATTTGTTCCAGGATCTCGTAGAGAATGCGCTAGATTTGCTAGAACCCCAGGAACCGTTCGAGGAGATGTATCCTTTTCTGCGGAGAGGGTTCGTTCAGGATGGGGTGATGTACGCCCAGCCGTTCGTTTTTTCGCCTGTCGTCCTATGTTACAATCGCGAGCATTTCTCCCGGCAGCAGGTCCCGGAACCGGACAGCAGCTGGACGTGGGATGATTTGCTTCATAATTCGTCTAAGCTCGCCATTAAGAATGAACAGTTCGGGTTTTACTTCCATCTGGTGAATCAGAACCGTTGGGTCATCTTCTTGCTTCAGAGCGGAGCCGCTTTCGAGAAGGACGAGAAGGGACGTTATCGAGTTCAAGGAACCAAGCTGCTGGACGGAATCGAGAAAGTAAGGGAGATCCTGTATACTCCCGAGGTGTATCCGCTCATGCTTTCCGCAAGCAATGCGGATGCCGAGCGACTGTTCCGGGACGAACAGGTTTCCGTCATTTTAACGACGTATTTTGCTATGAATCAGTTGAAGGACGTAAAATTCGAATTCGACGTCGCGCCGATTCCCTACTTGCATAATGTCAGTACGCTTCTCGTAACGATCGGCTTGTCCATTCACAGACAATCGAAGGTCAAGTCGGCGGCCAAACAGCTCGTGGAGTTTCTCGTCTCCGAAGAGGCCCAGAGGGTGATTCGAAGAAAAACGTACACGATCCCCGCAAACAAGCAGATGTCCCAACGGCTGGAAGAGATGGAGCTGAACCGGCCTTCCCGTTATCAGATGTATAAAGAAATCATTCCAAGCTTCCGATTATTTACGGAGACGAATCTCACCTTGAAGCAGCTGGACGATGTGCTCGCCGAGTGTAAGCTGTACTGGTCGGGATTACGGAGCAAGGAATCGTTGGCCAAGAACCTTGAACAAGTACTAAACCGGGAAGCGGAGTGAACGGGATGGACGGCTTTCGCGCGGAATGGTCGAGCGCTGAACTCACCTTCTATAAGCGGCACCTCGAAGCCCGAATTCTCCCGTTCTGGAATCGGGCGATCGACAGCGTGTACGGTGGCGTATTTACCTGTTTCTCCAATTCCGGCGAACGGCGGATCAGCACGGATAAGTTCACATGGTCGCAGGGGAGATTTCTGTGGTTATGGTCCAGATTGGCCTCATGCTGTTCGCGAGGACTTGTCGGAGGGGACGCCGAGGAGTACAAGGCAATCGCCGCGAAGACGTTTGGCTTCATCGACCGCCATGCGTTCTTGCCGGACGGGAGCTGCAGCTTCCTGCTGACGCGAGAAGGGAAACACAAGGAAGCTATTCCGGGCTTAGGCTATGATATAAGCTTCTACGCGGATTGCTTCGTCATTTTGGGGTATACGGAGTTTGCTCGAGTTACGCGGGATGCAGACGTCTTAGAAAAAGCTCTCGCTCTATATCGTCATGTCGAAGGTAGATTACAGTCGGGGAGCGTTCGCAGCGAACCGTATCCGATCCCGCCGGGTTACGAGGCGCACGGCTTCTCCATGATCATGCTGAACGTCAGTCAGGAGCTGGCCGATGCATTGGAGGAGATCGGCGACGCAAGGCATGCGGTCATCCGCGGCCGAAGCCTACAGTTCATGGACGACATTCTGGAGCGGTTTTGCGGCGCGAACGATCTCGTCATGGAACTGATCCCAAGCGACGACAAGGTTCCTTCGGCATCCGATTCGCTGCTTGCCAGACACGTCAACCCAGGCCATACCTTGGAGTGCATGTGGTTCGTCCTGACGGCGGCGAAGAAGCTGCAGCGGGAAGATATCATCGCCCGGGCGACGACCGTAACGGCGAAGGCGATGGAGATCGGCTGGGACCGGGAGTACGGCGGGTTGTTCCGATATGTCGATCGCGAGGGCGGCGCGCCTAAGGGCTCATTGACGGAGGGGGATCGGCGGTTCGAGAAGCTGGTCGCCGAAACCTGGGACATGAAGCTGTGGTGGCCGCATTCGGAGGCGCTCTACACCACATTGCTTTGCCATCGCGTTACAGGCGATTCCGCATTCTTAGATTTGTATTCCCGATTGAAAGACTATACGTTCCGCACGTTTCCGCATCCTGATCCTTCGGTCGGAGAGTGGGTGCAAATCCGCGACCGGAAGGGCAACCCTGTCGATGCCGTGGTCGCGCTTCCCGTGAAGGATCCTTACCATATTATGCGTAATTTGTTGTTGCTTATCGAAGTACTTAATGAATAAGGAAGAATAAGCCCCCCGGCAAACCGCAGCCTAAACCGGAAAACCTCCCGTCTATTTCGGTCATCAAGCGCATCTTTCGCGTTTGACCCCGAATAAGCAGGAGGTTTTCCCGTTCAATCGTCGATTGTTCGTTTGTGGTCGGACATAAGCGGGAGGTTTTCCCGTTCGCGCCGCGAGCGCCGGATTACAGTCTCGCCATCGCCAGCAGCGCAGCACGAATTTCCGCTTCGACCGCCTCGCCCACGATGTCGCGGTGCGGGTCGTAGCCCTCGTCGACCGCCGTCGAGTCGCCGTCCAGCGCCAGGATGGCGCCCGCGCGCATCCCGCGCAGCATCGCCACGACGTACAGCGCGGCGATCTCCATCTCCACCGCGAGCACGCCCGCGCGGCGGTACGTCTCGTGCGGAAGCTCCACGACGCCGCTGAAGAACGCGTCCATCGTCAGCGTGACGCCCTTCCCGATCGAGCCGGGCGCGCCGGACTCCAAAGCCGCTTGATACAGCGCCTCGGTTACGGCGCTGTCCGCCACCGCCGGGAACGCGATCGGCACCAGCTGCTTCGTCAGCCCCTCTTCCCGGACCGCTGCCGTGCTAATGATGAGGCTCCCCGTCTTATGCTCCGGCGACAGCGAGCCGGCCGTGCCGACGCGAATAATCGTCTTGACGCCGGCCTTCGCCAGCTCCTCGAAGCAGACGGCCGCGCCGGGGGAGCCGACGCCGTGGCTGACGACGGCCAGCCGAACCCCTTCGTATGTTCCTACGAACGTACGGTACTCTCTCGCATGCGCCAGCTCGACCGCATCGGTCAGCTTCGCGGCGATCGCCGCCGCTCGGAACGGGTCTCCGCATACGATCGCGCGATCCGGCATATCGGCCGGGTCGACGCGCAAAATCGGCAGTAGATTCATTTTCTAATCGAACTCCTTCCGTACCCACTCGTCTTCGGGAATCGGCAGCGCCTCGCCGGAAAACCGCTCCTCGCGGAACGGATCCGCCACGTTGTGGAAGCCGTTCCGTTCCCAGAACCCCGGGCGATCCTCGCTCATAAACTCGATGCCGCGAATCCACTTCGCGCTCTTCCAAAAATACAGATGCGGCACGACCGCCCGCAGCGGGAATCCGTGCTTGTCCGTCAGCGGCTTGCCGTCGTACCCCCACGCCAACAGCACGTCGTCGCGGAGCAAATCCTCGAGCGGAACGTTCGTTTCGTAGTTCTCGTCTGCGTGGAACATGACATACCGGGCCTCCGGCTTCACATCCAACAACGCTAAGAAATCTCGAAAACGAACCCCCTCCCAAGCCGTATCGAACTTGGACCACCGCGTCACGCAGTGAATGTCGCACACGACGCGGGTTCGGGGCAGCGCCTGCAGCTCCTCCAGCGCGAAGGATCGCTCCGCGCCGACGAGACCGAACACGTTCAGGCGCCACGCGCTCAAGTCGTATTCCGGAACCTCGCCCTCATGTAAAATGGGAAATCGATCGGTCAACATCTGACCGGGCGGCAGCCGGTGCTTTAATTCGTCGCTGACGGCGACTTGCGGAATTTTCGACTTCTTCAGCTTCTCCGCCTTGTCGTGCATAGCCATCTTCCTCTCTTACTGTCCGCCGATCCGGCCGGATTGACGTAAGTATGCTTTGTCCTTAAACAAGAACATGACGATAATCGTCATGACGTACGGGAGCATCATCGTGAAATGGGTCGGCAGCGCCAGCCCCTGCAGCCGAATGCTGATCGCGTCCGTGAAGCCGAACAGCAGACTCGAGGCGGCGACGCCGAGCGGATTGTTCTGTCCGAGCATCGCGGCGACGAGGGCGATGAAGCCGCGGCCGGACGTCATGTTTTCCGCGAACAACGTCACTTGCCCCAAGGACAGCTGGGCGCCGGCCAAGGCGCACAGCACGCCGCTCGCCAGCACCGCGCCGTACTGGTACCGCTTGACGCGAAGGCCGAGGCTGCCGGCCGCGGACGGGTTCTCGCCGACGGCGGTCAGCCGGAAGCCCGGCACCGTGCGGTACACGACGTATTGCAGCGCGATCGCGAGCAGGAAGGCGAGGTATACGAGCGGCGAATGCCCGGAGAGCAAGTCGCCGAGTACCGGAATGTCCTTCACGATCGGGATATGCCATACCGGCAATCCCTTCATGTTCGGGTCGTAATATTGGCCCTTGTTGCCGAAAATGACGAACAGCGCGAACGCCGTCAATCCGAGCGCTAAGAAGTTAATCGCGATTCCGACGATAATCGCGTTCGCCTGCAGATGGACGCTTAAGTAAGCGAACAGCAGCGCGACGACGCCGACGCATAGACAAGAGAACAGCACCGCGACAAGCACGTTGCCGAACAAGTAGTTGCCTAGGATCGCGCTGAAGGCGCCGATCAGCATCATGCCCTCCAGCGCGACGTTGAACAGTCCGACGCGGGCGCAGAGCGCGCCGCCGAGCGCCGCCAGCAAGAGCGGCGCGACGATGCGGAGCGTCGAGCTGAGCAGATTGAGGTCAAACAGCGTTTCCATCGGCGTCCCTCGCTTTCCTGCGTCGGATGAATGTGAACGTAATTTTCGCCGAGACGAACAAAATCAATGCCGCTTGAATAATGTTGGAAATTTCCAGCGGAATCTCCGTGTTCCGCTCGACGCCCATGCCGCCGGTTTGCAGCGCGGCGAGCAGGATAGCCGTGATCGCGGTTCCGATCGGATTCGAGCCGGCGATGAGCGCGGCCATAATGCCTGACCATGCGAAGCCCGGCGAGCTTAACATGTTGTCGATGTATCGGTACTGCGTGCCCAACACCTCGAACGTGCCCGCGAGGCCGGCGAACGCGCCGCTCGTGATCATGCTCAGCAGCATGACTCGGCCGCGGCGAACCCCGCCGTAGGCGGCGAAGAGCGGATTGCTGCCGAGCATGCGAATTTCGTAGCCCTTAACCGTGTAGCGCAGAAACAACGCCAGCAACATCGCGGCCAAGGCCGCGACGGCGAACCCGACGTGCAGCGTCGAGCCGGAGAGGAGCTTCGGCAGCCACACGTCGCTTGCGATCATCGCCGTCTGGGCCCCGCCCGAGCCGCCCTTCTCCTTGAACGGGAACGACACCATGTACCCGGCGAACAGCACGGCGATATAGTTGAACAGCAGCGTCGTGATGAGCAGGTTCATCCGGAACCGCGTATCCAGCCAGCCGGCGAACGCCGACCACAGTCCGCCGACGAGCATGCCGGACAAGAGCGCAAGCAGCAGCTTCAGCGCGGCGGGTCCGGGCGCATGCAGCGCCACGAGCGCCGCGGACAACGCGCCGAGAACCATCTGCCCTTCGGCGCCGAGGTTGAACACGCCGGCGCGGAACGCCAGCGAGACGCCGAGGCCGATCAAGATGATCGGCGTCGCCCGGGCCAGCGTGCTGGCGGCGAAGAACGAATTGCCGAACGCGCCCTTCCACATCTCCGCATACGTCTCCGCGACGGAGCCGCCGATCGCGGCGATCAGCACGGCGCCGACGAGGAGACCGAGTACGATGGCCGTCAACGGCTGCAGCAGCGCTTGAAGAAATAAGGTTCTCTTAAGACGGCTCATTACGCGTAACTCCTCCCGACATCAGCATGCTGATCCGCTCTTCCGTCGCCTCGTCCGCCGTCAATTCGCCGGCGATCTTACCCTCGTACATGACGAGGATGCGATCCGACAGCTGCAGAATTTCCGTCAGCTCGGACGAGACGAGCAGGACGGCGCCGCCTTCGTTGCGCCGGCGGAGCAGCGCTTCGTGGATCGCCTCCATCGCGCCGATGTCGACGCCGCGCGTCGGCTCCGCCGCTATGAGGAAGGGCGTGCCGTGCGCCATCTCGCGGGCGACGATCAGCTTCTGCATGTTGCCGCCCGACAAATGTTTCGCCTTCGTCTCGAGCGAGCCCGCTTTGATCTGGAACGAGGCGATGAATCGCTCCACCGTCTCCCGGATTTTCCCTTCCCGGAGAATCCCTCTGCCGCTGTGCGAGCGCGCGTGCCCCATAATGCCGTTGTCCGCGACGCTCTCTTCCTTGGCGGAGCCCCACATGTACCGGTCCTCCGGAATGTGGGCGAAGCCGGCTCTCCGGACGTCGAGCGGCGGCGCGTTCGTAACGTCGTTGCCCTGAATGGAGATGCTGCCGTCATCGACGCGTCGAAGTCCCGAGATCGCTTGCAACAGCTCGGATTGGCCGTTCCCCGAGATCCCGGCGATGCCGACGATCTCCCCGGCTCTGACGCGGAAGTCGACCCGGTCCAGGAGCGGCTTGGCCCCCTTCTCCCCGCGCACGGTGACGTTCCGAACGTCCAAGATGTCCCGGCCCGGTTCGATGTCCGTCTTCGTCCTCCGCTTCAGCTCCCGGCCGACCATCAGCCGAGACAGCTGCTCGACGTCGGTCTCGCCGGCGTTCATCACGCCCGTAATGCGGCCGTCGCGGAGCACCGTGATCCGGTCGGCCGCTTCCATGACCTCCTGCAGCTTATGGCTGATCAAAATAAAGCTGATCCCTTGCTTCGCAAGGTCCCGGATCGCCTTCAGCAGCCATTCCACCTCGAGCGGCGTCAAAGCGCCGGTCGGCTCGTCCAATATGACGATCTTCGCCCCTTGCCCCAGCACCTTCAAAATTTCCACGCGCTGCTGAATGCCTACCGGACAATCCGAAATTTTCTGCCACGGGTCTACGGGCATGCCGTATTGTTCCGATAACCGCTTGACTCGTTCGGCGGCCGCCTTCCGATCGAAGGAGAGGCCGGCTGTCGGTTCGCGTCCGATGACGATGTTCTCGGCGACGGTGAACGCCGGGAACAACATGAAATGCTGGTGGACCATGCCGATCCCCGCTTCGATCGCGTCCGACGGGGAGGCGAATTTCTTCTCCTGTCCGTTCAGGACGATACGGCCCGAAGTCGGCTGCTCTTCCCCGTACAGCATCTTCATCAGCGTCGACTTCCCGGCCCCGTTCTCGCCGACGAGCGCATGCACTTCGCCCTCGGCCAACGAGAAGCTCACATCGTCGTTCGCGGTCAGGGCGCCGTAGCGTTTCGTAATGTGTTCCATCTGCAGCAGCAACTGCTCCGCCTCCTCGCTATTTCCCCGCCCCTGCCTTATGGAAGGCGGAAACAAGAGAAACCGGCTGCGGGAAGGCAACCGGTTTTTCGTTCTTTTCGCTTATTGCGCCAACGGGTTAACTACTTCGATCGCGCCCGAGACGATGTCGTCGCGAATTTTCTTCAGCTTGTCCACGTTGTCTTGACCGATGAAGTCGCTCAACGGGGATGTCGATTCCGCCGTAACGAACGTCAGGCCGACGCCGTTCTCTTTAAGACCGTAGCTGACCGGACCGTACGTGAAGTTGCCTTCCGCGAAGTCCTTCGCCGTCTCGTAGGCGACCGTATCCGTCTCTTTCAATTGGGAGAGGACGACGTGTTCCGGATCTTCCACCGTGCGGTCCGTATCCTGGCCCGCCGTGTAGAAGCCCTTCTCCTTCGCCGCTTCGAAGACGCCGTTGTCGCCGACCGCCGCCATGCCCGCTACGAAGTCCGCGCCTTGCGACTGCTGCAGCAGCGCGAGCTCCTTCGCCTTCGCCGGGTCCGTAAAGCCGCCGACGTAGTTCACCAAGAACTTCGCGTCCGGGTTCACCGACTTGAGGCCTTGCTCGAAGCCCTTCGTATACTTCGACAGCAACGGCACGTCCATCGCCACGACGGCGCCGACCGTGTTCGTCTTCGTCGAGAGGCCTGCGGCCGCGCCCATCAGGTACGCCGCCTCGTGCTCGCGGAACTCGATGCTGCGCACGTTCGGCGCGTCGACGACGACGTCGATGATCGCGAACGCTTGGTCCGGGTTCTCCGCCGCGACCTTCGTCAAGGCGTCGGCGGCGCTGAACGCGGCCGTGATGATGAGGTCGTAATCTTCTGCGATGGCTGCGCGAAGGTTTTGCTCGACCTGCGTCGGATCCGCGGACTCGATCACCTTCGTCTCCAGGTTAAACTCTTGTCCCGCTTTCTCTAAGCCTTCTTGCATCTGGGTGAAAAATTGGTTGACGCCGATCTTCTCCGGCGTAACCAGGACAACGCGCTGCTTCTCGCCGGAAGCCGCTTCGCCGCCCGTCGCGCCTTCATTCGCGGCGTTGTCTCCGCCGCCGCCGCATGCCGCCAGCAAGCCGGTCATCAGCAGAGAAACGACCGCAAGGATGGTCCATTTTTTCAATTCCGTTTCGCCCCTGTCGAATAATAGTGTGACAATACTCACAATTCTAGTTGCGGTTGCGCTTTCATGTCAATTGATTTCTGCGCGTTTTCGACATGTTTCGCGACGGTTCACCAATGTGCCTTCATCCCCAAGTTTCTCCAACTTTCGGGGGAGGAAACCCTCTGTCTCGCCGCACGGAGCCGGGGCGCCGGATGGAACTTCTTTTCCTTTGTCGTCGTCTACTTTAGTAAGTGATGAAGAAAGTTCATCGAAAGCGAAAGCGAGGTGGCGGAAATGAATCTTTACTTTCGGGATAACTTTTTCAGTGCGGGCATGACGGAAATTTTGAACGAACGGGAACAACGCGTCGGTCATGTAGATTTGAAGAGCGCCTTCGGCTCATCTATTGAAGTATATGGACAGGACGGCCGGCTGCTGTATCAAGGGAGTTTTCCGATATTCTCGAACAAATGGCAGGTCACCGATGCCAACGGCGGGCAGGTAGGCGTACTGAAGAGCAGACTTACGTTTTTTTCGAAGAAATACACCTATGACACAGCCGGTCGGGGCAGCTATGAGATTGTGTCGCCGGCATTCTCGAGGGAGTACGACATTACCGACGGATCCGGCATGGTCGCCCGCTTCGAGCAGGTGAACGGTTGGTTTTCCTCGGGGGCGTTTCTTCTGAACAACCGATGCGTCGACTTGGATTCCTACGAACTCGTGGCGGTCATTCTGGGCATGCATGCGATTCAGAAAAGGCAGCGGTCGGCCGCAAACTAACCGCGTTTCGACGGCAGCTGCCGCAAGCGTTCAAAGAAAAAGCCGTCGTTGCCGCCCAAGGTCTCGGTCTCATTTCGGGCGGCAAAGACGGCGCATTTCATATTTTTCGGTTCAGTTTTCCTCGTCCCCTGCCGGAAACACCGACAGCTCCCGAATTTTCGGCTCTCCTTCGCTTTCCAGGATCTCCAACGCCACGCCCCGAACCTTCACGGCCGGAAGGCGTATGATCCGCTTGTGTCCGATGCTTCGGCCTTCGTACAAGCGAATCCGCCGCCTCGTCTTCGCGGTTACTACGGTCAATACGAAGCTCCGCACGCACTCCCCGTCCGTCAAATCTTCCCCGATGACGATATGCTCGATGAGCCGCGGTTCGCGCAGCGTGACCTCCCACTTCCCGTCGCTCTCCGCGAAGTCGGGCAGCGCGGCGATCGGAGCTCCGAATCGGCGGCGAATTTCCGCGCCGAACGCAAGGAGACGGTCGGTATCGGCGGGCGGCAGACGCCCTTCCCGGTCCGGTCCGATATTGAGCAGCAGGTTCGCTCCGCGCCCGACCGAGAGGGAATAGAGACCCATCAGCTCTCTCAAGCTCTTGAGCGTATGCAGGTCGTTGTCGCTGTAAAACCAATTCGACCGCAGCTGCACGTCGCATTCGGCCGGCAGCCACAGCCGCTCGGCCAACCGATCCGCTTCGTCCGTCAGGATGGAAAATTCGGTGGCGTCCACCGTGTTCCAGCACGGATCCGGCGCGATCCCGTCCTCGTTCCCGACCCATCGGAAGTCGGGATCGCCCATATTGAAAATGAGGATGTTCGGCTGCATCCGGCGGATTTCGCCGATGATCCGCGGCCAGTCGTACTCGTGATCCTCCGAGCCGCAGCCGTCGAACCATAAAATATCGATATCTCCGTAATTCGTCAGCAGCTCCGTAATCTGATTGACGAAGTAGTCGTCGTACGCCTTAGCGTCCTGCGTATAGAAATCCGCCGAACCGTCGTAAGGCGAATAGTAGAGTCCGGGCTTCACGCCGTATTTCCGGCAAGCGTCCGTAAATTCGCGGATGACGTCCCCCTTGCCGTCCTTCCACGGAGAATGCTCCACGGAGAAGGTCGAGTAACGGGTCGGCCAATTGGAAAAACCGTCGTGGTGCTTGGCGGTAAGCACCGCATAGTTCATGCCCGCTTCCTTCGCCGTGCGAATCCATTGTTCGCAGTCCAGAAGCGCCGGTCGGAACGCGGAGGGCGACATCGGCCGCTCGTCGAAGTCGACGTAGCCTTCATAGAAAGTGCGCAGTCCGAAATGCAAAAACAATCCGAACTCCCATTGCTGGTACTCCAGCTGCCGGGCCGTCGGTTTGACTCGGATCGGATCGGTCATAGGTAATCCCCCCTGCTAAAATAATCCTGTTCAAAGCGAGGGCTGTCCTCGGGCTTCGCGCCGCGGGACAGCCCCGTCGAACTTATTGGTTCGCGTCGATCGCCTTCTGATGAATTTCCAAGTATCGAGCCGCGTTCAAACCTTCGAACCCCTTCACGTACGCGTCCCAATCCTTCTCGATATTCTTGCTTCCCGTAATGAATTGGGCCATATTCGAACGCACGTAGCTGGCGATGTTCGTCTGGAGCTGCGCCGCTTCGCTCGCGTCCTTCGAATCGATGAACACACTGCTCGGATACACTTGAGTAGATTTGTACGGCTCGTATTTCTTCGACTCCAAATACAATCTAAGCTCATAGCCGCCTTCCGCCAGCGGATCCTGCGGCACGGCCCACGAAGCGCGGTATTCCGCGGTCCGGAGGGACGGACCGATCTGCTCCCAGCCGTCGTTGTGCGTCGGCGGCGCCGGTTGATCGCTCGTGATGCGCGCGTACTTCGCAGGCTGCCCGTCAAGGCCGAGCTCTCCCGCTTGCGCTTCCCGCCACTTCTCGTCCTTGGGGCCGAATTCCTGCCGCGCCACGGCTTCTTCCGTAAACAACAGATCGACCAAGCGCATCGCGGCCGCCTGCTGCAGCTCCGACGCCTTATTCGTAATCGCGAATTGCGAGTTGCTCACCCCGCCGTAATAGCCGGCTTGCTGCACGCCGTTCGGCCCCTTCAGCGGCGGAACGGTCGCATATTCCTTGTGGACGGGATGCTTGTCGTCCGGGGAGTACGCGTAGCTGATCAACGCCGTCGTAATGGAGCCCAAGACGTTCGGATCGCGGTTCGCCAGCTGGGATACGGCGTCGGCGTTTTGCGTGAACGCCGCCTTGTCGATCAAGCCTTCCGAGAACAGCTTGTTCATGTATTCAAGCCCTTGGCGCCATTCGTCCTTATTCGCCGCCAGCTCGACCTTGCCGTCCTTCACCATCAAATACTTGGTCCCGTCGTTATAGATGAACGGCGCCATGAGATAGCCGTCGATATTGCCCTCCCACATCGTCTCCAGCGTCGCGCCGGTCAGCGGAATTTCATCCGCCTGTCCGTTCCCGTTCGGATCCTTCTCCTTGAACGCCTTAAGCACGGTATACAGCTCATCCGGCGTCGTCGGCATCTGCAGGCCGACCTTCTCGATCCACTTTTCGTTAATCCAGTATTTCTGGGCATAGGTGCAGTGGAAGCATTCGTTAATTTGCGGAATCGCATAAATATTTCCGTCCGGCGCCGTGATCGACTGCTTCAAGTACGGAATGTCTTCCATCGCCTTCTTTACGTTCGGCGCGTACTTCTCGATCAAGTCGTTCAACGGAAGGAATACGCCTTGCTGGCCGTATTTCATCTGCTCTTCCTTCGTCAGATTGCCGTGCAGAATGACCTCCGGATAGTCGCCGCTGGCCATCATGAGCTGCTTCCGCTCGTTCAGCGCGTCGTTCGGCGCCAGTTCGAAGTCAAGGTCGATATTCGTCTTCTCTTCGATCCACTTCGTGTACAGGTTCGTCTCCATATCTTCGATGGACGGATATTGCGGCGCGAATACCTTCAACTTCAGCTTCTCGGCGACGATCGGGTATTGTCCCGGCGGCGAGACGGCCGGCCCCTCGGCCGCGCCCTTGCCTTGATCTCCGTTCCCGCTCTCGCCGGACTCGCTTACGACGCTCGGCTCTTCATTCGAACCGCTGTCCCCGCCCGTCGAGCAAGCGCTAAGCGCCAGCATCGCCGCAAGAAGCGGCAACGCCATCGTACGAATCGACCATTTCTTCTGAATCACATAAACCCCTCCCGTTTGATTCGCATCCTTTTCCGTGTTCCAACTAAGAGTCTTCATATATCCAGTCCTAGAGGCCGGTCAGCCCTTCAACGAACCGATCATCACCCCTTTGACGAAGTGCTTCTGCACGAACGGATAAATCATTAAGATCGGAAGACTCGCGACGACGATCAACGAATATTTCAGCAAATCCTTAAGCCCCGTCTGCGCCAGCATCTGATCCGCGTTCGACAGCATCGTCGGATCGACCGTATTCAAAATCAGGATGTTCCGCAGGACGATCTGAAGCGGGAACAGCTCCTGGGACTTCAGAAAAATCAAGGCGTCGAAGTAGGCGTTCCAGTGCCCGACCGCGTACATCAACGTCATGACGGCCAGGATCGGCTTGGATAACGGCAGGACGACACTAGTCATGAATCGGATATCCGAGCACCCGTCGAGGGACGCCGCCTCCCAGATTTCCTCCGGGAGGGAGCTTTGGAAGAACGTCTTCGCGATGATGACCTGAAATACGGCCAAGGCGCCCGGAACGATTAACGCCCAACGCGAATCGATCATGCCCAAATCCTTGACGAGCAAGTAGAACGGGATGATTCCGCCGTCGAACAACATCGTGAACACGAGCAGCATCATGATCAGATTCCGCCCGTAGAACGTGCGGCGCGACAGCGGGTACGCGATCAGCACGGTGAGCAGCACGTTCACGAACGTCCCGACGACCGTGTAGTAGACGGAATTCGCGAAGCCGCTCCAGATGCTCTTGCTGTCGAACACCGCTTTATACCCCTCTAGCGAAAACTCGACGGGGAGGATCCACACCTTCCCGGATACGACCGCTTGCGGCGAGCTGAAGGACGAGCTGACGATATGCAGCAGCGGAAGCAGCACGGCGAGAAGCACGAAGACAAGAAATGTGTAGACTCCTAGTAAAAACAACCGGTCGCCGGCCGATTCCCGGATTCCTCTTACGGACAGCATGTTTTTCGCTCCTTCCCTGCTACCATAGACTGCTTCCGGACAACCGCTTGGCTAATGCGTTGACAAGAAGCAGCAAGACGAGATTGATGACCGAGTTGAACAATCCGACGGCGGCGGAGAAGCTGAAGTCCGCGCCGATGAGCCCGACCTTGTACACATAAGTGGAGATGACCTCCGAGGTGCTTAAGTTCAACGGATTTTGCATCAAGTAAATTTTCTCGAAGCCGAGCTTCATGACGTTGCCGACGTTCAGGACGAGCAGCACGACCGTGACCGGAACGATCGACGGAAGGTCGACGTTCACGATTTTCTGAATGCGCGACGCTCCATCCACCCTAGCCGCCTCGTACAACTCCGGATTCACGCCGCTGAGGGCGGCCAAGTAGATGATCGCTCCGTACCCCGTATGCTGCCAGACGTCCGACCACACGTAGATCGATTTGAAGAAAGCGGGAATCCCCATGAAATTGACGGTTTCCCAGCCGAACGCCGTATACAGCTTACTGACCACCCCGACATTCGGCGACAAGTTCACGATCAGGATCGATACCATAATGACCGTAGAGATAAAGTACGGGGCGTACGTAACCATTTGCACAGACTTCTTAAACAGCCCGTTGCGAATCTCGTTGAGCGCCAACGCGAGCAGGATCGGCGCCGGGAAGCCGACGGCGATGCCGTATAGGCTGATGCCGAGCGTATTTTTGATCAGCAGCCAGAAGTTCGGATTCTGAACGAAGCTTCGGAAATGCTCCAGCCCGACCCACTCGCTTCCCCAAATCCCTTGGATGACATTAAATTCCTTGAACGCGATTTGGACGCCGATCATCGGGTAGTACTTGAATAGCAAGATGTAGATCATCGACGGCAAGACGACCAAGTACAGCTGCCAATGCTTCTTTATTTTTTTCACCGCAACAGACAATCTCGTTCCTCCTCTTCTCCGGGCTTGTCGCGAGGCTTCGATGCCCCTTCAGCGTAATCGTCTCCGCCGGCGCGCGCCACACGCAAAAATCATCGGATGTACGATTTTCTCTTCCCCGTCGTCGCGCAAAAAGAAAGCGCGGCGCTCCCGGATCGGGAATGCGCCGCACGGATTTCCGTTTCGGGCAATATTCAATTTTCTAGCGTGACGCATTTTTCACCGCGTCGTACCTCTGCCGATTCCGATATTCGCCCGGGGGCACGCCGACGGATTGACGGAACGCCCGATTGAACGAATTCATATTCGCGTATCCGACCCGCTCCCCGATCTCCTTCACGCTCATGCCCGGCTCCTCCAACAGGAGCGTCTTGGCGCGGCGCATGCGCAGCTCGACGAGGAAGTCGATGAAATTCATGCCGAGCGCTTCTTTGAACAGCTTGCTTACATATTTGGAATTCAAGCCGAATTGCTCGCTTAACCGCTGCAGCGACATATCCGGCTCGGTCGCATGTCGCTCGATGTACTCTCTCACGTTCCGCATCAGCTCATGGCTCGCCCGCTTGCTGCGCTGCTCCTTCATCCTCTCCAGCAGGACGGCGATCGTCAGCGACACGTGCTGCTCCAGCTCGTCGATCGTATCGAAGCTCGCAAGCGCCGCGCTCCAGCCCGCGGCGCCTTCCTGCCGCCACCCCTGGTACAGCTCGGGCGAGATTTCCATCATGACGCGATCGATTTGATACGCCAAATAATTCGCCAGGTTGACGATATCCTCGCGGCGCATCATCGTCATGCGCATCTGCTCGAATAGCGTTCGCAGCCGTTCCGCCGCCTCGTCGTCGCCCATCCGCAACGCATCGACGAGAGAATGAATGTGTTCGATATGGGGCTGCCTCTCGTATTCCGCTCCTTCGGTCTCCTCGACGCTGATGAATCGATTGCTCCCGATGACGGCTTTATAATGAAGCGCCTCGATCGATTGTCGATACGAACGGGCTAATCCGCCGACCTCGCTCGCGATCCCTCCGGCGCCGATCGTTACGGTAAACTTGAGATGCTTCGCCACCCATTCCCGGTACGATTCGAACAGCGCGAAGACGGCTTGATGCGTGAGCTCGGCGTCCGACGGGAAGTGCACGATGCCGGTCAGCCGATTTCGTTCCGTCCATTCCGGCCACGCCCACGCCTCCGATTTGCCTGCGACTTCTTGCGCCACGCTGCTTAATATAAACTTCAACAGGAATTGATCCCGATCGTCGTACCTCGACTGGAAGTCGGCGTAATGGTCGATCTCCAGCATAAATACGATGCCTTGCCGAAACTCCTCGGGCTGGCCGAGCTTGGTCATCATCTCCCGCCACTGCTCGGCGCCGATGCCGCGCTCTCCGGCGAGCAGCTCCCGAAACCAATACTTCTTGCGTAACCCGACGTCCTCTTCGAATTGCGTCTGGTTGCGGTTCGATTGTTCGATCAGATGGTCGAGCGCGGCTCCGATGAAGTCGAATTCATTCCGGTGCTGACTGCCGAACATGTGGCTCCTGCGCTCCGCCGCATAGCGCTTAATGTTCGAGACGATATGGTCGATGGGCTCGTAGTGCTTCCAAGTAATGAAGACGAGGGAGAGCAGCCCGAGCAACACGATGACGACGCCGATATAGGTCCACGCTTGATTGAACTCCAGCAGCAAGCCGATCACCGGCTGCAGCATCATGCCGCTCTCTACCGTCCAACCGGTATAGCCGGATACGTAGGTCGCCATTCTCTCCTTCTGCAGCGTAGGTTTCTCCCGTAACGCGCTCCCGTCCGCCGCATTCATCAGGTTCGCGCCATTACGATCGTACAAGTTGACGAAGCTGACCTCGGCGTGATACAGCTCGTTAATCTGCATCCGCAGTCGTTCGACGTTCACGTTAATGACCACCAGGCCATGAGTGCCTCTCGAGAAGGGAAAGCCTCGAACGAGACTTACGACCTCTCTGCCCGGCTTGGCCGGAAACTCTTGGAACGTTCGAACGTCGGACCATTGGCTGTCCTTGATCGGGAGTTCATCCCCCAGGAACGCGCGATCCGGGTACGTTCCGAGCGGGCTGGAGGTTCTGTTGCTAAGGACATGCCCGTCCCGGTAGCGTACGAAATAGATGGAATCGATCAACGGATAGCTGACGGTTAAGTCTTGCATCAGCTTGACCGAGCGAATGTCGGTATACACATGATTCGGGTCGTTCTCCTCGAAGAAGAGCCGATACTCTTCGTTCGTTAACAGCTCGCGGGTCAGCCGTTCGTCGATCGACTTCAAGGAGAATTCGACCGCCCGGATCGCTTGCCTGGCTAACGTCTCGCTCATCGTCACCGCCTGCCGTTGGCTGTGGAAGCTTAGCACTTGGAAGAAGGCGAAGCACAGGAAGGAGAGTACGACGATAAACACCGGAAGGTACGTCAGCAGCATCCGGTAAAACCCTTTTTTCTTCATGGCTACCCTCCCGAAACATTCGTTCTCTTAGCTTAAAGCGCTTACATAAGAGTTGGCAATACCTTGTTCTTGGGAGTTGTCGAGCGAATCGACGCGATCGAAACTGCTTGCAAAACAGCAAATGCTCCGGACAGAAAATTGTCGCAGAGCATTTGCTCTTACAGCCTTATCCGTTCTTGCGGGCGGCGGCGATCTGTTGATGGAAATCCGGCGTCGCGCTCAGCAGCCAATTCCGGTGAAGCACGGCGGTATCGTCCTGCTCCAACGGACCGTAGCTCCAGCTCCCCCCCGAACCTTCCACATATTCCTTCATAATGATCAGGAAGGCGTTGCTCCAAGAGCGGTATTCCTTGACCGCGGGTACGAGGGGGTAATACTCGTCGTAAGCGCTTCGGATGACGGTGTGCACGACTTCCTGCAGAATGCCGGGAAGATCGGCTTCCTTCACCTTCGCGGCCAGCGCTTCCGGCAGCTCCTTCTCCTCGGTAGCGGCGAAGCGTTCGTACTCCTCCGCCGCCACCGCGCCTTGCTCCTTGGCCATCCACAGAAGCATGCGATCCAAGGCGGGCTTGTACGACGCAGGAACCGAGATCGTAAGCTCCGGCTTCGGCGCGTTCAGGTCGACGACGAACGATTCGCCCATCTTCTGAAGGCGCACATTGCCGCGCACGCCGAGCCATCGCAAGGCGAGCAGCGCATGCGTTCTCATTTTCCCCGGGATTCCTTCGTCTCGACATACCCGGCGCAGCAGCCGTTCGCTCCGCGGATCGGGCAGCAGGCAGAGCATGCGGACGGCCGACAGCACCGTGCTCTCGTCCTTGAGCCATTCCTCCGCTTGGGCGAAGAGCGCGTCCGCCGCTCCCTTCAGCGCCAGGTCCAACTCGATGACCCTTGCGGCGAACTCCTCGAGCGTCAGCATCCCTTGACTCTTCAGGACGTCTTCCCCGCGCTCCTCGACCATCTTCCGATAAGATTCCTCGATATCCTGCGCCATCGCCTCGAACGACTGCCGCTCCTGCGGGGTGACGCCGGGGCGGTTCGCGATCGCACGCGTCCATCCGACCATCGCCGGCGGACTGTTGCGGAACATCATGAACGCGATCGGCACCATCTGCTTGTCGTAGGGAAGCTGCGGCTGCAGCGCATACCTCGCCAAGATCGTCTGCGTGTCGTGTTCCCTGCGCATCAGGCTCAACGCGAGCACCAGCCCGTTCCATGCGCCCGGGTTCGCCGGTTGCTCCTGGATCGCCCGGTACATACAAAATGCTGCAACTCCGTAAGAATCGTTCTGCAGGTGACGGCGGCCTACCCCGCTCATATCTTGGCTCATGTATGCTCATCCTCTTGGCAGTTTTATTCATTACGCCTAGTATACAACATTATCGGGCGCGAGCGGCATATTCATGCTAACGAAATAGACGGCTCACTTCCGCAATCAGTCCTTCGAAAATGAAAGAGCGAGCCGACTCGCCGAGCCTGTACGTCGCGTTGTCCGCGATTTCCTCGTCGGCGAACCGGAACACGGTCACTTCCTTCGCGAACGGGTTCACGATCCAGTATTCTCTCACGCCGCACTTCATATATAGGTCGCACTTGCGAATCATATCCTTGCCCCTCGTGCTCTCGGACAAAATCTCTACGAGCAAAGACGGCACACCCTTGTAATACCCGTCGTCGGAGAGGTGCTCTTCTAGATCGCAAATCATCATCAAGTCGGGCTGTACGACGTTCGCCTGATCTTGCCGCTCCGAACGGCGCAGTTCGATATCGTATGGCGCGACGAACGGCCGGCACGGCCGACCTTCGGACCAACGGTGGAACATGACGGCCAACTCCATTAATGCTACCTGGTGGTCGGTCTTCGGCGACGCGAGGTTGTATATTTCGCCGTCGATATACTCGAACCGTTCGTCTCCCTTGCCCTTCCTAAGCGATAGAAACTCCTCGAACGACGCCTTCCGTCCGCCATAGTTGCCGATAAGATCGTACGGCACCCCGCGTTCCGCGACGATGCCCGCTCGGCTCCGTTCTTCCACCGCCGTCAACTTCGCGATCGCCCGACCGTTCCGCGTCACGATGACGTCTTCCTGCGCAGCGAGGAGTAAATATTTCCCGAAGTTGTTCTGTACCTCCGTCGAACTGACCTCCATGGCCTCACCCCCGGAAACGAATCGACCGATTAGCTAATTTAGCTAATTTCAGAATATCATTCCCTGCGATTCGAAACAAGGTGCGTCCGCTGCGACTTGTCCAGAAATTCCTTCAGCACCCGCGCGTGATTCCACTCGCCGGTATTGGCGGCATAGAGCAGCGTGACCTTCCCTTCCTCGGCCCATGTCCGCAGCCGCTCCAGCGAGCCGCGCATCGATGCGTCCGCTAATTCCGCCTCGTACCGCGCCTTGAACGTCTCGAACCGATCCGCCATGTCCTCCGGCTGCCGGTGGTACCATTCGCGCAGTTCCGCGCTCGGAGCGACCTCCTTCATCCAGAGCGTCAGCTGCGCACGGTCCTTCGACACGCCTCTCGGCCAGAGACGGTCGACGAGAATGCGCCGCCCGTCGGCGGCATCGACAGCATCGTAGATTCGCTTGACGGCGATCTTCTCCATCTTTCCACTCCTTCAGCGAAAAAGACCGCCCGCCAAGCCAGTCGGTCACGGTCTTCCCCTGCACAAACTACATCCCTAATACAAGAACGGAATCAGCTTCTTCGTCCGAGCCGCGTACGCCCGAAACTCCGCGCCGTACTTCGCTTCCAAGTATCGATCCATCGAGGGAATGTGAACCCCTATAAACATAATCGCCATCGCCAAGGGAACCCAACCGGTCAGCCACTGCCCCGCGATCAGGCACATGCCCGCGAAGAGCGCCAGATCGCCGAAATAATTGATGTGCATGGAATAGCGGAACAGTCCCCCGGTATACAGCCGCCCCTTGTTTTCCTCCCGGCGCTTCCACCGATGCCTCAACCATTCCGAGCCGGTATTGAGATCCGAGCCGACCAGGTAGAGCAACGCCCCGGCCCATACCCATCCGTCCGCTTCCGCCGGATTCGCGGCGCCGAGGACGGCGAACGTGGCATGAATGAGGAACACCCAAGCCGACACCCCGAATACTTCCTTCCAAGGCATCGCGCGCCGCAGCAAATACAACGTCGTAAAGCAAATCCGGAAGAAATACAGCCATAAGCAGGCCGTCAGCAGCCCGGCTCTGATCGGCGCCGCGCCTTGCGCGGGCGCGTCCTGCAGCAGCCACAACGTCGCCAGTCCGACGGAAACGAGATGAAGCAGCAGGAAGACGATCCGCTGCCGGTACGAACGCTCGGTCAACGCAGACATGGGCATCCCCCGATCCCTTGGTTTGCATCCCGTCCCGACTGGAACCTTGCTCGCATCCTCGGCCCGAACGCGTGCGAACGGGAAAACCTCCCGCTCACTCCCGCCCCAGACGTCCGAAACGATCCTCGAACGGGAAATCCTCCCGTTTATTTCGCCGCATTCGACGGTTTTCTGCCATTTCCCGCCAATAAGCCGGAGGTTTTCCCGTCCATGAGGCGGATGCCGGCCCGAACGAACCGATAAGAGGGAGGATTTCCTTTTCGCGTTGGAAATTCACAAGAAACGGAATGCTTTCCATCATTGTACCGAAGGGGAATCCCCGAGTCGAGTCATTCCTCCGCCTCCTCCGCTTCCTACGCTTAAGCTTCCTCCCACAATCGGCGCAAGTTGTCCATGGCGATCTTGGAGGCGGATTTGCACTCCTCCATACCTTCGAACTCCACGGTAATGTTCCCGTCGTAGCCCGACGCCTTCACGAGCCTCACGATCTTGCGGATCGGGAGATCGCCGTGCCCGACGATCGCGCCCCGCAGGAAGTTGTCGTTCGCCGTTCGGAACCAGACGCCGTCGCCCGGAGGCTCGTCGAACGGACGAATGTAGAAATCCTTGAAGTGAACCAAAGACGCGTAAGGCAGGTTCTTCTTGACGCCGATGACCGGATCCTCGTCCACGCACAGGAAGTTGCCGATATCGAGCGTCGTCTTGAAGTTCGGACGGTCGACCGCCTGCAGCACGCGCTGCACGCGATCGCTCGACTGCACGCTGAAGCCGTGGTTTTCGATCGTCGTCGTAATGCCGTACTGCGCGGCGTAATCGGCGATGATCCGACTGCCCTTGACGATCAAGGGCAAGCTCTCCTCGAACCAGCGGATCGTCATCTGTTCCTTCGGCAGCGTGAACGCCGTCACGTCGTGCCGCATATGCTTCACGCCCATCCGAAACACGACGTCGACATGCCGCTTCACCCGCGCCATCTCCGCCTCGAACGCCTCCTCGGTATCCTGCACGAAATTCGCGGGCATGGAATAGTTGGACAGCTCGATGCCGACCGCCTTCGCCTTCTCGCGAATCGCGTCCGCCAGCTCGGGGTTGTCCTCCACCGTGTACCCGTAAGGAACCATCTCCATATGTTCGCCGCCGTTGTCCGCGATCCACTCGATCGCGTCCAGCACCGTCATCTCGCCGGACTTCAACGCGTTCAACAAGCTGTACGTGCTTAACCCTACTTTCATCGCCTACAATCGCCCCTTCCTCGAAAATGAAAACGAATCACCGCAGCGCGCCCCGCACGACGGCCATCTTCCTTGCGTCGATCCGGGTTCGGAACGTGCCGTCCTCCCGAACCCCCGACCCGAAATGAACCTCGGCCGCCCCGGTCTCCCGCACGAACGCCTCCAGCCCTTCCGGCGTCAGGCCGTGCCCTGCAAGAATCCGCAGATGGGTCCGAGCGGCCGCGTCGACGAGCTCGCGGATGCGAGGCATCGCCCGCGGGGCCGGCGCTAAGCCTCCCGACGTCAAGATGCGGGAAATCGAAGGGAACGCGGATAACGCCTCCAACGCTTCGAAGAGGTCCCTCGCCTCGTCGAACGCCCGGTGGAACGTCGCGTCCAATCCGGCGCTGGCCGCTACGAGCCGCTTCACCGCATACGCGTCGACCTCGCCCCCCGGCGTCAGCGCCCCGAACACGACCCCCGCGGCCCCGGCGCGGCGCACGAGCTCGATGTCCCGTTCCATGACGGCGAGGTCGAATTCGTCGTAGACGAAGGAGCGAGCGTGGGGCCGGATCATGACGTTCACGGGAACCGCGCCGGCCACCTTCACCGCCCCCTCGACGAGGCCGGCGCTCGGCGTCAGCCCGCCTTCGCCGATGCCCGTCACCAGCTCGATCCGGTCCGCCCCGAACCTTACGGCATCCCGAACGTCCGAGACGCTCACCGCGATCACCTCTAAGAGCACGAAGCTTCCTCCCCCGTCGTCCGCAGCCGGAAGACGCTGCGATTTTCTCCGATAACAACCCCATTGTCATTGAAAATGTCCTTCGGTCCGATGCGCCGCATCCTTCGAATCGTCTCTTCGTTGCCGTAGCCGATTTGCTCGAGAATCGACGCGACGATCGAAGGCCACTCCTCCTCGGAGCCGTCCGTCACCTTCAGCGCGAACGCGAGCCGCTCCTTGCGCAGTCCGAAGCAGTAGATGCCCTTGGCGCCGCCCTTCGCGACGATGTTCGGGTCCTTCAATAAGTTCGGACAGATGAGATAGTCGGCCGAGATCAGATCCGGGTTCGCGTTCATGAGCGCGCCGACCCGCTCCGCCGCGCGCCGCAGCGCCGCGTCGGCGATCAAGTCCGGGCAAGCGAGCCTCAAGAACGCGTTCGCCATCGCGGAGAGCGGCATCCCGAAGACGGGGAAGCCGCAGCCGTCCGTGCCGATGACGATGTCCTCGACGCGGCACCCCGACAGCTCGGCGGCCAGCCGCAATATCCGCTGCTGCGCCGGATGCTCCGACCGCTCGTAGCCGTCCGTCGGCAGCCCCGTCGCGATGCAGTACGCCAGCACGCCGAGATGCTTGCCCGAGCAGTTATGGTAGACGCGCCGCGGCCCGGAGCCGCCCGCGACGAGCGCATCTCGGGCCGAAGCGTCGAGCGGGTACGTCGGCTTGCAGACGAGCGACTCCTCGCTTAGCCCGAGCTTCCGCAGCATCCCGTCCAGCGCCGTCACATGGTACGGCAGCGCCCGGTGCGACGCCGTCATGACCGTCAGTTCCTCGTCCGCGAAGCCGAGCTTCTCGTCCAGCCGCTCCAGGAAGAAGGGCAGCGCCTGGATCGGCTTCGCGGCGGAGCGCAGGAACGTCGCGTACGCCGGGTCGCCGACCGCATAGCGCACACGCCCGGTTTCGTCTACGCCGCAGATGTGGCCGTAGTGGACATTTTCCAGCATCCCGCCTCGAAACTCTTGGACTAACGCCTCCGTCATGGCAGCAGCTCCAGCTCGATGACCGTATCCCAATCGTCCGGCAGCTCCGCTCCCTTCAGCGTAATGAACGCGCCGCTCTCGATATCGGAATAGTGATCCGCCATCCACGGCACCGACACGATCAGCTCGCTGCCGTCCTGCAGCAGCCGGGCTTTCTTGATCTTCCCCTTCAGCCCTTGGAAGTAGATCGGCCCGACGCCCCGGTCGAACACATGCGCGTACAGCTTGTTCCCGTTCTGCGTGTACCGTCCCCACTCCGGCTTCGGCAGCGCCGACGCCCCGCAGCCGTAGATGCTGTCGCCGTTCCGGCGCAGCCATTCGCCGACGCCCTCGAGGATGTCGAGCGAAGGCTTCGGAATTTCCCCCTTGGCGTCCGGGCCGACGTTGAGCAGCAGGTTTCCGTTCTTGCTCACGCATTCCACGAGCGTCCGAACGACCTGCTTCGGCGACTTGTACGCGCGGTCCTCCGAATGATACCCCCAGTTGTCGTTCAGCGTAATGCAAGCCTCCCACGGGATCGACTTGCCGTTCTCGTCGACGATGCCGCCCGGCGGAATGATCTGCTCCGGCGAGTAGAAATCCCCCGCGTACACTTCCGGCTCCGCCGCCTTGATGTTGCCTCCGAGCCGATTGTCGATAATGATGTTCGGCTGAATCGATCGGATCATCTGCACGAGCTCCGTCGCTTTCCACTTTTCCCCGGTCATGTCGTCGTAAGAGAAATCGAACCACATAATGTCGATCGGGCCGTAGTTCGTCAGCAGCTCGCGGACTTGGCCGTGCATGTAGGTCAAATACCGTTCGAAGTCGATCGGCTTATCCTTGAACGCCGGATTGTCCCGCTCCGGATGGATGCGGTCGCCGTACGCCGGGTAATCGTCGTGATGCCAGTCGATGATCGAATAATAAAACCCGACGCCGAGCCCCTCCGCCCGGAACGCGTCCACGTATTCTCGCACTAGATCGCGCCCCGCCGGCGTATTCGTCGCCTTGTAGTCCGTCAGCGCGCTGTCGAACAGACAGAAGCCGTCGTGATGCTTCGTCGTCAGCACCGCATATTTCTGCCCCGCTTGCTTCGCCGCGCGCGCCCACGCCTTCGGGTCGTACCGGCTCGCGTCGAACTCCTCGAAGTAAGGCTGATACGCTTCGTTGCTGATCTTCTCCACGCTTCGAACCCATTCTCCCCGCGCGGGAATCGCATACAGCCCCCAGTGAATGAACATGCCGAACCGGTCTTGCAGAAAATGCTCCACGCGCTCTTCCCTCGTACTCATCGTCGAAACGCCTCCCTATTCATAATGGAAGGACCCGTTCGAAAGAACGGGTCCGCCCTGCGAGCCCACGAATTACTGCATCGCCGTATAAGCTTCTTGGTAAATCTCCAGCAAGCGGTTCAAATTCATCGTCTCGAGCGTCTTCACGTACGTGTCCCACTCCGCTTCGATGTCGGCGTCGCCGATAATGAACCGCGCGAGCATCTCGTCGACGTAGTCGTTCACCGTCTTCGCGATATCGGCCGATTCCGTCGCTTGCTCGTTCGTCATGAACAGCGGCGGCACGGTCGCGACGTCCTTCGGCAGGTACGGCTCGTAGTTGTTCTTCGTTTCATTGTACAGGATTACCTCCAGATCGTCTTCGCCCTTGCTGACCGCGCTAAGGCGGAAGTCGTTGGAGCGGAGCGCCGGGCCGGTCTGCGCCCAATGCACGTTCTGCACCTCGCCGAACGACTTCAGCTCCGACCACTTCGCCGGCTGGCCGTTAATGCCGAGCTCGCCGTCCTTCGCGTCGCGCCATTCCGAGTCCGGGCGGCCGTAGTTACTGCGCAGCGTATGCTCGTATTCGTACAAGCCGTCCGCCCAGCGGAGCGCGACCTCCGGGTTTTGCGCTTTGTTCGTAATGATGAAGGTGCCCGTCGTCATGCCCGTCGGATCGTTCGGCGCGTACTGCACGCCGTTCGGCCCTTTAAGCGCCGGCACCGTCACGTATTCGGCCCAGCGTCCGCTCTCGCCGAGCAGCTGCGTGAACACCCCTTGGTGACCGCCCGTCGACGCGCCGAGGAGAACCGTGTCCGGATTTTCCCCGACTTGGATCAGCTGATTATCGTCCTGCGTGAACGACTCCGGCGTCAGCAGCCCTTCGGCGTACAGCTTGTTCAGATACTTCAGCCCTTCCTTCCACTCCGGCTTGTTGAACGCGGCGTCGAGCTTGCCATCCTTCACGTACAGGCGCTTCGTATTGCCGTAGGCCGGGTTGTAGATGAAGGCGTTCATCAAGAAGGCGTCGATCGAAGAGCGCCACGACTTCGGCGAGATCGAGAGCGCAATTTCGTCCGCTTGGCCGTTGCCGTTCGGGTCCTGCGTCTTGAACGCTTTCAACACTTCGTAGAACTCGTCCGTCGTCGTCGGCATCGACAAGCCGAGCTTCGTCAGCCACGGCTCGTAGATCCACATCTTCTGGCTCTGCGAGCAGTGATAGCACTCGTTGATTTCCGGCAGCGAATAGATGTTGCCGTCCGGCGCCGTGATCGCCTCTTGGATGTCCGGGCGGTCTGCGAACAGCTTCTTGGTCTGGGACCCTTGCTTCTCGATCAGTTCGTTCAGCGGGAGGAAGACGCCCTCCGAGCCGTAAATCATCTCTTGCGCGGGCGATACGTTCAGCCCCATGATGACGTCCGGGTAATCGCCGCTCGCGAGCACGAGGTTCAGCTTCTCCTGCATGCTCTGCTCCGGCACGACCTCCCACTCGATATGCACGTTCGTCTTCTCTTCGTACCACTTGGTGAATTCGTTCGTGGCGAAGTCTTCGACGAGCGGGTTGCCGCGCACCATCACCTTCAGCGTCGTCTTCTCGTTCACGATCGGGTACGTGCCCGGCTCGGTCAGCAGCTCTTGAGGCGCTCCCGCCGATTCGCTCGACGCCGGCTCGGCGCCGCCCTCTTCGCTCGCCGTGCCGGCGCAGCCCGCCAGCACCGCGGTCGCAAACAACGTTAACGCGAGTATGCCGATCCCATATCTTCTCTTCATGGATGGATATCCCCCTTATTGAATCATGCGTATGTCATGTACCTTCTTGTACCTAACCTTTAATCGAACCGATCATAACGCCCTTCACGAAGAACTTCTGCACGAACGGGTAGACGATCAACAGCGGGACCGACGTCACCACGATAAGCGAATACTTGAGCAGCTCCCTGAGACCTTGCCGCGCGGCCGCCGTCTTCGCGTCGCCCAGCATCTCGATGTTGACCTCGTTCTGAATGAGAATGTCCCGCAGTACGAGTTGAAGCGGATACAAATCTGGGTTTTTCAAATAAATCATCGCGTTGAAATATTGATTCCAATGCCCGACCCCGTAGAACAGGGCGATGACCGCCACAATCGGCCCGGATAACGGAAGCACGATCCGGAGCAGGAAGCGGAAGTCGTTGCAGCCGTCCAGCTGCGAAGCCTCCAACAGCTCGTGGGGAATCGTGGTCTGGAAGTACGTTCGCATGATGATCACGTTCCACACCGACAGCGCCGTCGGCACGATCAAGGACCATATCGTGTCGAGCATTGACAGCTCTTTGACAAGCAAATACGTCGGAATGAGGCCCCCGTTGAACATCATCGTGAACACGAGCAGCAGCATGAAGCCGGCCCTCCCGCGGAAGTCGCGGCGTGACAGCGGGTATGCCGCCAGAATCGTCATGATGACGTTCAACAGCGTGCCCGCGGCCGTGTACAGGAACGTGTTGGCGAACCCGGTCAGGACGTTGTTGTTTTTGAAAATCGCCTTATATCCTTCCAGCGACGGCTCGACCGGCCATAACCATACCTTGCCGGACATGACCGCATACGTGGAGCTGAAGGAGGCGCTGACCACGTAAACGAGCGGGTACGCCACGATGATCAGAACGAGCGTTAACAGCAGCGTGTTGGCGACGTTGAACCACCGGTCGCCGCCGGATTCTTTCATGACGGTACGACTCATCGTTGCGCCCCCCTCACCATAAGCTCTCCTGACCCATCTTCTTCGCGGCTCCGTTGACGACGACGATCAAGACGAAGCCGATGACGGCTTTGAACAACCCGATGGCGGTCGCGTAAGAGAAGTTAAGCGCCTGCGAGATGAGGCCGACCTTGTACACGTACGTGTCGATCACTTCGGACGTCCGCAGATTGAGCGAATTTTGCATGAGCAATATTTTCTCGAACCCGGTTTCCATAACCGTCCCCGTGTTCAGAATGAGCAGGATGACCGCGATCGGCATAATGCTCGGAATGTCGATATGCCAGATCCGCTGCAGCTTGCTTGCGCCGTCCATGACGCCCGCCTCGTGCAGGGAAGGATCGATACCCGCCAGCGCCGCCAAATAGATGATGCAGGCGAACCCGACGTTCTGCCACACATGCGACCATACGTAGATCGACTGGAACATCGACGCTTCGGCCATGAAGTTGATCGGTTCGACCCCGAACCATCCGAGCATCGCGTTCAGAATGCCGGTCCGCGGATCCAAAAATTGCAGGAGCAAGCCGACCAAGACGACGAGCGAGATGAAATAAGGCGCGTACGTGACCATCTGCACCGTCTTCTTGAATCGTTCGTTCTTGGCGTAATGCAGTCCGATGGCTAACAGGATGGGGAAAGGGAAGCTGGCGATCAACGTATAGAAGCTGATCGACAACGTATTGCCCAACAGCCGCCAGAATTCGTACGAGCCGAAGAACCGCTCGAATTGATCGAACCCGACCCACGGACTGCCGAACAACCCTTTCGTTACCGAAAACTGTTTGAAAGCGATCACATTTCCTAACATAGGAACATACTTGAACAGAAGGACGTAGATCAGCGGCAATGCGAACAATGCGTACAGCTGCCAGCCCTTCCTTAGATCTTGCAGCGTTCTCAGGCGACGCCCCCCTCTCGTATCTCTCCTCACCCGGCCGGTGTGATTCGAAGTATAGGATCGATGAGGGGCGTCCGTAAATATGATAAATTCCGGCGTTATGCCGAAGTTTAGATCGGGGGAGTTCGGCGCATTATGCACGAATTATGCATTGTGCAATGCTTTAGAAGCCGCTTCCGTCTTGGGGTTTCCGGGATTTGCGGTATTCGGTGGCGCTGAGGCCGTTCGCCCGTTTGAAAGCGCGGCTGAACGTGTTCAGCGAATAATAGCCGACCGCGACGGCGATCTCGTTGACCGGCGCGTCGCTCCCTTCGAGGAGGGTACGGGCGTGCGTCATGCGCAGCCGCTCGAGATAATCGGAGAAGTTCACCCCGGTTTGTTCTTTGAAAAAGTAAGAAATATACGCCTCCGACGTCTGCGTATGCTCCGCCAGCTTGCCGAGACTTAGATCCGTACGGTGGTAATTCTCTTCGATGTACCGGATCAGATCGTCCTTCAGCTGCAGGTTGTGGCTCTTCTTCCGGTCGTTCTGACTCCGGCAGATCGAGAGGAAGGCGCCCGCGATCTCGTCGAACGCGGCCTTCGGCGGCTTGCCGGTTTCCACCGCCAGCAGCGCGCGCTCGATCTCCTCGCGGTGCGGATCGAGGCCGGAGCCGGCCTCCCCGATGCACTTGAGCAGCGTCCCGGACAGCTCGCCGAGCAGGATGCGGCCGACCGCCGCGGGCAGGCTCTGCCGCACTAGGTTGTTGTCGCGGATTTGTTCTAACAACGCGTCCGTCTCCGTCACGTTGCCGGAGGCGACCAGATTGACGAGCCGAAGCTCCACGTCGGGCGGGTAGAAATACGTCGGCATCGCCGGGCTCGCATCGTCCTGGAAGACGATCGCGCGCTCGCTCGACCAGCTCTCCCGCTGCATCAGCAGCCGCGCTTCCTCGAACGAACGGCTGATGTCCGTCAGTCGGCGGCAGCAGCCGCCGACCGAGACGTGCACGGCGACGTGAAGCTCGTTCGCGAACCGTTCGCGGAGCTCGCCGAGAATGCGGCGCAGCTTGTCCATGAACGCCGCCGCGGAATCGGCGTCCCCGTTCATGAGCAGCGCGATCTGGTTTTCGCTTAGGTCGTGAGCCGCGATCGTCCGGCCGTAGCTCTTCGCCAGCACGTCCCGTACGCCGAGCTTGCGAATATCGAGCTCTCGCAGCATCTCCTCGTTGTAGCCGCCGTCGTAACCGGAGATCTCCAGCAGTCCGACGGCGTGGAACTCCCCTTCCCAGGAGACGCGCGCATGCTCCATCGCGACGGCGATATCTTGATTCGAGGCGTAGTAGCCTCGCAGCAATCTGTCGTAAAATCCGCTGCGGAGCAGCGGCATCTGCAGCTCGAGCTTCTCCTCGAGATCGCCGTTGCGATGCACGAGATTCGTCACGGAGGAGCGAATCTCGTCCCAGGCGTTCCGCGCCGGCGCCGCGGTTTCCGAGCCCGCCGTCCGTCCGGCCGTCGGCAGCGTCCGCAGCAGCATCCAGAGCGGCCGGCTGTTGCGGTACGCGAACAAGAGGGCGGCCGCCATTCCCGCGAGCAGTCCCAACGCCAGAATCGTCGAGAGGAGGCGTCTTAAGTACTGCACCTTCTCCAGCACGGCCGCCTCCGGCTGCGCGGACACGTACGTCCAGCCGTTGTAGTCCGACGTCGACCGGGTGACCAGCATGCGCCGCCCGTCGATGTCCGCCTCGGAGAAGCCGTCGCTTAAAGCTTCGGACCACGACGTATCGCCGACGACGCCGGATTGGCTGATCGTCTGCCCGTGCTCGTCCTGGATGAACGCGAAGCCGCCGTCGCCCGAGCTCAATCGGCGCAGCATGTTCTGGATTTGCGTGTTATCGATCAGAAACAGAACGAGCGCCGGGTGCTCCTTCGTGCCGAAGGAACGCAGGTACGTCACGACGGAGTGCTGCTTCCCCTCGTACGTGACGATCTGCCCCTGCAGGAACGCCTTCGAGCGGTACCGATCGGCGAGCGCGCCGACCCACGTCTCGTACGATTGTCCCTCGTATCGGAATTTCAAATCGTAAAACTGCCGCAGCTTGTACATCGCGTTCGGCGATACGATCATCTCGCTGTCCGGGTAAACGACGAAATAGTCCAAGATGAAGTGGTTGAACAGCGGGTAGTCGAACAAATCCTTATGAAGCTCGAGAATGCGCACCGGGTTCGTCCCCGCGAACGGCTGCTCGACGTATTGGAACGACCGCGCCTTCGTGCCGCCGGCCACCTGCTCCGCGATCGTCTCGATCTCCTCGAAGCGCCGATCCAGAATGTCCTTCGTCTGTTCCATGACGGTGAAGGCCGTCTCTTTCGTTTGGCTTTCGATGAGCTGCGACGTTCGTTCATACGCGTAATAGCCCACGCTCAAGAACCCTACAAGCAACAGGGCGTAGGGGATAAAGAAATGAAGCAGCACCTTTAGATCCTTGCGGCTGCTTCGGAATGACCCTTTTCTAGTAAGCATATGTGTGTTCATCTCCATAGGTGTTCGGAATGCCGAAGAAGTGAAACCGTTTACTTAACAGTGTAAAGGAGTTAGGGGAAGGTGGCAATGTTTATGGCCCAGGAAATATGTGTCCGTAGGACGATCAACAAACAAAACCTCGACGTAGGCCATCCGATTCATATTTTATGTAGGCATGCGGCCCCCTACTCGCCTTATTCCTGGTACAATAGTAATATTTGTATAGGAAGGGGATGTCCGACATGTTCAAGCGGCATCCGCAGATGATTCTGCCGCTCTGTACCTGCGAGAATGGAACGGGACGGAAGGTGCACAGCAAAGTCTCTTCTTAGGGGGTAAGCATGAGGGCTACATTACACGTAAAACATTACAAGCAAAGTTTGGAAGGCTATTTGTTGTACAGAAAATACTTGGATTGGATCGTAATGCTAGAAGCCATGGCCAAAGCCGGAGATCTGACGGGGCCGAAGCTCCACGAACATATAAGAGGAAACTATGCAGTGGGGCTGCTCGAAGACAAGACCCTGGGGCGTCGGAAATTTTATTATTCGACCACCATGGTGAAGACCGAAGGCAAATACAATGCTTTCATCAACCGGGTGAAAGGAAGTAAAGCATATGCCTCCTGGTGGGAGGGGATGCTCGCCGATCTGTATTATAAGACGCCCGAGTTTTACCAATACATAGAAGTCGATCGTTCAAGAGGCGTTCGTACGCCGGGGGCAAAGAGAAGAGTTCATGACAGCGAATGCATCATTCTCGAAAATATTAGCGAATTCATCCACCACCAACGATTACATGATTACAAAGTATACATTTATTCGCATAAAGAACCCTGTCTGAATTGCGATCTGGTGTTCCAACAGTTCCTAGAGCGGCATTCCCAGTCCGAATTAACGATCTTTTATCATCATACCTATCATCAGCCGCTGCCGTCGAAGTACAGTTGGAGGTATTAGGAATGGAACGAGAGCCGAATGTAGAGAAATTGATAGCATCCATTCAAGCCGACGAGAAACGGGTGGCATTGGAGAACCTGTTCAACGACGATGAATTGATACAACACACTATCGAAGAGATCCAAACGAAGTTAGCCGAGTACGAGCGACATGTCGTGAAAGCGCTCGATGATACGATCGAGTCTATGCACTTGTTATATCACGGAACGCTCAAGACTCGCTTTATCCTCGTCGCCGCTTGTACCTACACTTTGCTCGCGCGCGTCGATCCAGAGGCATTTTCCAACTTCCAGTCCGGTCACATCCGAACCGACCGCAAGCGAGTTACCAGTACGAATACCGTATTAACGTTCTTTACCAAATACGCCAACGGACGATCGCAGCGGCGAATCGCAATGGAGAAGCGCGACGATTCTCATGAGTTCGACTATCTCTTGCAGTTGATCGACGAATTGCTGCCCCTGCTCCCCAAACGAATGAGCAACAGCTTTCGAGAGTTGAACGAGATGGTGTTGAAGCCTATCGGGGAAGTCTTTCCTAACGACCTCGTATAGCCCGCGTTTGTTGCCCTTCCATAAATATCGTTGATCATTGAATTGGGGGATGAAATCCATGGGATTTTGGGATATTGTCGGCAAAGTGGCTTCTACCGTTATAGAAATCGGAGCAAGATCGCATGCAGACTTTCAGAGGAATGCGGGCGAGAAAATTCGCGATTATGAACGGAAGCTTGCCCAAGCCGAAGGATCATCGCGAATGAGAGACCCTGAATACGCCAAGAAGGTCGAGGCCGCTAGGCAGAAGTTTGAGGCCGGGAAGCAAAAGTTTTATGGTGTTTCCTCACCTAATACTGTAGTTAAGGATGGCGTTACCTTAATAGGCGGTTTATCGGTGGATCAATGGGATTCCCGATGGCAGAGACTTGGAATACTGG
This sequence comes from Paenibacillus antri, assembly GCF_005765165.1. Lineage (NCBI taxonomy): Bacteria > Bacillati > Bacillota > Bacilli > Caryophanales > Paenibacillaceae > Paenibacillus > Paenibacillus antri. The sequence goes on from NZ_VCIW01000001.1 coordinate 457,882, forward strand.
GAAGTCTTACTTTAAGCGATCTAAGTAGATACAATCAAAGCATAGGGCTATATAAAGCGGAGTTAGGCGGAAAAACCGTCTACATCGGCAGAGCGGTCGAATATAATAACGGCGGCTTCAGGAAACGGCTGAGGGATTATCTCAGAAGCAGCGACAGCGGTCGCACCCATACCTCCGGGGGAAAGATGAACCAATATGCGGACCGTATCACGTTATCGATCCTAGTCGTGGGCACATCAGAAAAGGAAGTCGGCCTAGTCAAAGAGCTGGAAGTAGCGATGATTATGAAACACGGTCCCGCGTGGAACGTTCAATTCCGCGCGTAGTTTAGAATGGCCGGTATGCTCCGCCGCAAACCGGCCATCGACCTTGCCTACTAACGACGGATCTTTTCCAGTTCCTCCCGAAAGGCAGGTTTTCTCGGAAACTTGAACAAGAGTCGTTTCACGACCTCGAGAGCTTCCTCCTGCCCTCCGGCCTTTTGCAGCAACGGAATGATTCGGCATACGTTCACGTAAGCTTTCCTTTCCTTGGATTCATCCGCCCGATGCTCGATAAGGATCAGGAGTAGCGCTCTGACCTCATCGGGGTAATGCGGCAGCAATGTGCCGTAGAACGATTCGATACGATAAGGCTCCGTGCGGACGAAATCCAAAAGGCGAGCGAACAGCCTCTCTTCCAATAGACCCAGCTGCCGCAGATGCTTGACTTGTCCTGCGAGATGATAAGCTTCGAATTGATGCTTCCTCCAGCGATGGACAAGTCCTGGCAGCCCCCTCGCTAAGTCCTGGGCTTCCCCCGACTCCGCCAATCGAATCGCTTCCTCCGTATCGCCGCGCTCCAGCGCCGCTCGGATCGCAACCTCTCGAAGCTCCGGGCGTGCAGATGCTCGTTTAGATACGTTCTCGCTTGTTCTGCGCCGACGGTTTCCGTAATCCGATCGTACCGAAGCACGGCGACTCTCTCGTCTACGTACTCCAGTCAAGACTCGATCACCATGCCTACGCCGCCGTCCGAATCGCCTGCCGATTACAGCAATTCGGTCATCTCTTCGATCACGCAGCAGTGAATGTCCAATCCTCGCAACCATTGCTCTTGATCGAACGCTTTGTTCCCCTTCTCGGCAACCGCAGTGTATTTATTATCGCTTTACGCCCTCAAGATTTTTACGCGACCTTCTACCGCATATTCTTTGCCTCTCGATAGTATGACGCTATCGATAGAGCCGGAGAAATCAGCAGATTCATGCGAGCCGCTCCCCCTTCAAATAGTTGCAACATGAAAGCAGCCCATCACCGACTCAGGGGATGGGCTCATTATGAAGAAACACTTCGTTCTACGACGCGAACTCCTCCAACTCCGCGATCATTCGCGGAGGGTTTGCTAGCGTTCGAATGTTTTCGGCGCCTAGCACGTTCAAGTGGGCGAGCCAATTCCGAATGCGCCTTAGTTCGTTGACGTACGATACCAGCTGCGGCGGGTGGTGAGCGCCGCCTCGGCTCAGGAAATAATAGATATGCCGAAACTCCAACTCGAACAAATCGTTCACCGCATAGCCCTTCTCGTCGTAAACCGGAAGCGCAATTTGCGGACCGATCAGCTCCAACAGCTTATGACGGAGCAGCTCCAAGTGCGGGAACAACACGGCTACTTGCGCGGCCCACATTCTTCGCCTCAGCTGAGCCAGGTCGCCGTTCATCGCAAGCCACGCCGAGTGCCATTCCAGGCGCTCTTCCACGCGGAAAGCCATTCCCTTAGACCAGGCCAGCTCGAGGTCGACCGCGCGCGGCTGCCAGCCCCTCTCGCCCGCGTACTCGACGAGCGCGCGTTCCGGATGAAACAGCTCCTGCTCCGACCGGCCAGCCAAAAACAAGGCCAAGTCCCGATCCCATAACGATAATTCCGCCATCAAGTGACGGGCTACCTGCTGCTCCAGCTTCGACTCCCCGTACGCTAGCTGTAGAGAGCCGATATACATCTGCATATCCAAGCGTTCCACCGTATCGTTCCAGCGCACGGTCGAGGCGTAGGGCGTGTTTTTCATTTTTCGATGCGCGCCCCAAGCGGCGGCGTCCGGCACCAGGAATACCGGATGGTGCCAGTCGGGGTTCGAACGGCAGAGCGTGCCGTACTTTTCGAAGAAATCCGCCCATGCGGGGGCATCCCCCTCCGCGATTTCCTCAACCCATACGATCAACATGCTGAATCGGTCCCCGGTCGGCAAGCTTTCCATTGTGCGAAGCGCGGACGGCGGGTGATCCGGAAGGAACAGGTCGTACATAAGATCGAGCGGCTTGTCGTCGGACGCAAACAGGTCTTCCCAGTGCAGCGACGACTCCGAGAACCGTTCCGCGACGGCTTCCCGCAACCCGCTCGGACGCTCCAGAGGCAGCTCCAGAAACACCGAATGGCCGTCCCGAACGTCCCGTTCCACTCGATCCACGAACCGAGACGGACCCGGCAAGTTCCACCAATGCTCCTTCATCCCATTCGCTCCTCCGCGTTAACCAGGCGCCGGACGAACGGATCCATTACCCAGGCATCCTTGCCGTTCATGCGCACCAAGCAAATCTTCTCCGCCCAGCGCATGTACCGGCGCACCATCTCCTTCGGGAACTCGTCGTCCGCGAGCTGAGACAAAGTCGCGTTGCCATCCGCGGCGAGTAGCTGCATCATGGTTTTGATTTCTTCCCTCAGGCCGAAGTCCTGCCATGTTCGGACGACCCACTCCTTATCCTGGAACCGTTCTTCCAGCTGCGTCATCGAAGAGCGAGCCTTCGAACGCTTCGCGGCGCGGTAATCGTACAACAGCTTAGGCCAGTAGCCCGTGGTGTCCATCAACTTCGCCATATTCGTATCCGACACCGTGTCGAGGTTCTGTTCGTCCATCCACTTTTTGACCATGCTGTCGTGCCACGGGCTCAACGACAATTGCGGAACGCTATCCAGCAGCTCTAGGACCGCCTCGTCCTTCTCCAGCGACCACGTCTGGCCCGGATCGCTGACGAAGACGATATGGAGCAGCTTCTGTAACGGCTTTTGTTTCGCCATCAGCTTCTGGGCGGCCTCGATCCACTTCTCCGACCAACAGCTCGTATGGGAAACCAGAACGTAGACCGGAGTGTCCGTCGTTTTCTTCGCAATTTTTTGCAGCTGCTTATCGAAATCTTGCAGGGTCGTCGTTTCCTCCCCGATGACGACGGAAGAGGAGACGCCCGCCTTCGGCAAGCTGTCCTTCATATCGTCCAGTCCGGACGCCGCGGTGCCGTGAACGATCGAAATCAAATGGTTCCGAAGCAGCTCCGCTTGTTGGACCGTAAGGACGCTTCGCTTATAAGGAATCCCATCCGCCTCGGCGCCGATCGTTGGCCGGTAGAGGGCAGGCTCGTATACCGTCGCTTTCGTACGGCTTCGCGTCAGCTTCTCCTCGATGATCTCCTCGGAGCCCATCAACGAAGCCAAGCTGAGGCTGCGCAGCGTGAAGCCCCCGCTCGACGTCTCGCGAAGGATGCCTAGTCCGACCATCTCGCCGAGCAGAATGCGGAAGTCGTCCATGTTGAGCTCGGCTAGCCCTTCCGGCCACCATGCCGTTGCGAACTCTCGAATTTGCGCCACCTTGAAGCCTTCGTTGTACACCCAGCGCTTGTCGAGAGCTTCGTGAGCGATGGAATACGCGATGACTTCGTAGCGGTCGTCCAGTTGGAGCGTCCAGTTGATCCGCTGCGAGATTTCGCGCCTTAAGTCCTTGTCCTCGTATGCGCGGTCGATATGCTTCCCGTTTAACTTGAACGGCGGGCACCGCTTCGGGTCGAAGCCCGCCCGACGGTCCAACACATGATATAAGAGCTGTTTGCAGTACAGCTGGATCAAACTCGGATAGTAATTCGTCTGCGACAATATCCGCGTGACCAGATCCTCGGACTCGAATCCGTATCCGCCGAGCTGCATCGGAAGCGTGACTAAATCACGCGCCGTCGTCCACTCCTCGTGGAGCGGACCGATGCACAGCGCCGCGCCGAAGTGGGCAAGCGGATTGTTCTCGTTGCGCGTCGTCCGCTGAACGTTATGCAATCCGGCAAAGACGACGTGGAATCGGCGGCGAGTCACGTCCATCAGGTTCTTCAGTAAGCGGCAACGATGGAAACCGACGCGATCGTCGCCGGCCTTGTTGCCGCCACCTAAGAAGTCCTTCCCGTCCAGCTCCAGGAACCGGTCGGATTCGTCGAGCAGCAGCAAAATATTCCTTTGGTCGTCCGCATCGAGCCATTGCTTGATTTCTTCGAGCACTTTGTGATTCCACTTGGACTTCCGCTGCAGGATGCCGGCCGACGATAACCTCTCCCCGACGACATTCCAAATATAGTCGATCTCCGTAAGATCCGTCCCCTGAAGGTCGATCCAATAGGCATGGTTTCCATCTTCGGGACGATGAAACTGCCGCTCCGCCTCCCGAAGCAAGGCCGTCTTGCCGAGTTGGCGGCCGCCGTAAATAAAGCCGGCTTGGCGGTTCATGATTAACTGGATTTCCCGCTTCCGACCGAAGAACATCTCCGGCGCGACCACGCCCGGCTGCGACGTGTACGGCTCGATATACGTGAACGGCAGCGCGCACTGGAACAGAACCGGCATCCTGTCGTTCCGCACGCCGCATAAGTAAAACATTAGCAGCTCGTCGACGATCAGCGCCGTCCGCCGTCGTTCCCGGCACTTGTTCGCAAGCTCTCGGGCTTTCGCGGCGGTCATCCGACCGAAGTGGAACGCGATCGTCGCCGCTTGGCCGTGCGTCTCCCCGATCGACTCGAGGATATGATCGCTCGTCTCGCGATCCCAGAAGCAGAAGATTCGATATTTCCCGTTCGCCTCCGACCCGAACGCCGGCAACGGACAACGAATCGCGTCGATGATCGGATTGCACTCCGCTTCGAAATAGTGGACGTTGGCCCGCTGCTTGACCGTCACCGACTTGACGATAAAGCCCAATTGCTCAAGAATGATCTTGGCTTGAGCGGCCGTCTGCGGACTCGTCGTCTTCTTCGTCTTCATCGCGTACCAAGCGGCCATCATATTCGAGGCGTTCTGCGCCTGCTTGCTCGACACTTGATTCAGGTTGAGCGAGATCGGACCGAGGGAGCCGCGATTCTTTACGTTTTCGATGACGTAGTTGGCGCTGCGGCCGTTCCCCTCTACCGAAAACTTATACAGTGCTTCGTATTTATCTTCGAAGAAGTCCGAGAAATAGTTGTGCCTCTCCTCGATTTCGGGCAGCTCGTTGTTTTCCCGGAAGTAGTTCAAATATTCGTCCGCGGTCGGAATGTCGCCCTTGTCGAGCACGGCGCGGAACCGGCCGAACCTCTCGTTCGATACGTCGATGCCGGCCTCGCCGAGCGTCTGGAGGAAATGCTCGACCTTCTCCTCCCGCTTCGCGTTCAGATGAACATCGATGTCCCGAAGACGTGCACGTGGCTCGACGAATCGCTCCATTTCCTTGATGCGTCCCTGCAGCTCCTCCAGCTCGTCGATGAGGTTGAATCGCTCGTTTTCCGAAATCCACGTGAATCCGTACGCTTGTTCAATCTGCTTCACGGAATAATCGTGCGTGCGCTGCATCGCTTCGCGATGCTGGTACAAACGCTCCTGGAGCGCCTGCATCGCCGCATCGATCGCGCCGGCTTCATCCTTCTCTTCTTGCGGAACGTTGTCCAACACCCGGCGGGCCGCGCCGAGGTCCTGGAACTCTAAGAAATATTCGAAGAGCTCTTGCCAGCCCCATTCGCTTCGCGACACGATCTGGTCGATGTGGGCCTCCTCTACCGGGGCGAGCGGCTCCCACGAATCCGGATCGAGCGGGGCGTCGGACCGGACCAGCGAGGCGTTCAAGGCCGCGTGAAGCTGCGGTTCGTTGATGTGTCGCGCGTCCGAGTTCCGAATCAGCTGATGTAAGCCGTCTAGGGCGTTCGTCAGGATCGTCGCAGCGATCGAAGCCCGTTCCGTGCTTTGCGCGGCGGCGTAGGCGACGACCTCCTCGCATGCGGCCGGAAGCAGCGTGTTAAGATTGCTTCGCAGATCGTCGATTTGCTTCTGTCGATAGCCGCTCGCGCCGTTCGTACGCCTTGAGGCCAGCTCGTACCAACGATGGTAGAACTGGAGCGCGGCATCAGACTTGTTCCGGAGCTGCACGATCGCCTTGCTCCGGATGTTGCTTCCCCGCGTTCGGCCTAAGATCTGGGAGTCGGTCTTATCTACCTCGACGACGAAGCCGCCCTGGTCCGCGAACCGCTCGGCGAAAGCGAACAACGCCTCCTCGTCGATGTCGACTTCTTCATGCAGGATCGGTTGAAGCAATTGGAATACGGCCCCTTGCGGCTCGCGTACCCAGTACCGCCAGACGTCCGTCGCCGGCTGGAAGCACGTCGTCGCGATATAAGCCTGTTGGAGCCAAGCCTGAACTTCTTTCCGAAGCCTTGCCAACTCGTCCTCCCAGGAGGACGCGGATTGGATCTGGGAGATCGCGTACGAGCTAAGTCCCATATTTTCGCTGGAGAACCGCACTACCTTGTCTCGAATCGTCTCTAGTCGTTCCAGCCCGTACAGAGGGATTTGCTGCAGCAGCATCGGCGCGCCAGTCGTCGGAGCGAAGAGCGTCGGGGCGAGCGTGGCGGCCGCGAGCAACAGCCGCATGGCCGAATCCTCTTCGATCGCCTGCTGCAGTACAGGGAACTGATCGTTCAACTCGTTCCGCAACGCGCGGGAAAGCTCCCCTGTAGCCGAGCGCAACGGGGCGCCGATCAAGACGGCTCGAAGCAGAGCCGAGTTCGGTCGAATCGAGCCCGGGCCGCACTCCGCTTCGGCCAAGCTCGCCATGCGGTACGCCGCTTCCAGGTGCCCTTCTTTCATTAAGCTCCAAATTCGGTCGTTAAATCGCGCCGCGTCGGCCGTCCCGGCTTTTCGCAGCGGAACGACCTTCTCGACCGCAGCCATCGGTTTGTCCGGCGCCGGCGCCGACTTCTTCGGCGTCACGGGCGGCTTAGGAGGGAGCGTCTCGGACGAGCCGGCGGCGGTTTCCTTGTACGCGGCCTCCGCCTCCGCCGTCGAAGCGACCGAGGCGATGTCCGCCTTCCCTTGTCGAACAGGCTGCGGGTCAGCCACAAGCTCTGGCTCAGGCTTAGGTTCAGGTTCAAATTCTACCGCAGGCTCAGACTCGTGCTCCGGTTCAGGCCGATCGGTTCCGCCCTCGCCCGCCGCGACCGACGGCACGGCCTTCGTCGGGTAGGCTTGCTTCTTGAACGTAGCTTTCACTTCCGCCGCCGGACCCGACGCTTTCGGCAGAAGGAGCTCTTCCCCCTTCGGCAGCCGAAGCGAGATGTCGAGAGGACGTTGCTTTAATTGTTCTTTGAACGTTCGAAGCGGATCCCGCACTAAGGCCGGCTCGAGCCGAGCCTCGTCTTCCTCGTCCCGCCCGGAACGCGAATGTGACTCCCTCTTCGACTTCGGCTCCTGTTCCTGCTCTTGAGAAGGCTTCTTGGGCTTCGACGCCGGTACGAGATCGGCATCGGGACGCCGCTCCGTCGACGCTTCGGAGGCCGGAGCTTCCCCGACCGAAACCTTCGCTTCCTCGACCGTCTCCGCGACGGGGACGAATTGAATTTTATTGCGAAACAACGCCTTTTCGACGTCTCGATTGTACCGCTGCACTTCGTCCCGAAGCTCGTCCGTCAGCTCCTCGTTGTCCAGCACCTCGGGGATCGTTAACCGGTACACGGCCGACCAAAACGAGGCCGTTAGCGCAGCCGGTTCCGGCTCGACGCGGAAGGCATCCAATTTCCGCTTGGATTCCTCCAGCAGAGGCGCCCACCACTCGGGCTCGGGATCGGCAAGCAAACGTACCTGTCGAAGTAACTTATAAGCTTCCTCGAATTTCTTCGCTTCTTCCAGTTCGACCGTAAGCCACCCGGTCAACGCCCCGATCGTACCTTCGTACTTATCGTTCCAAGTAGGGACGGCTTTCGCCGCGTCCAGCACCGCTTGATACGACTCCTTCAACGCCGGCAGCGCACGAGCCGCCGCATCGTCGGGCAAGAAGCCCGCCTCTAACCGTTCCAGCGCCGCCGCAAGCGCTTCTTTCGCTTCCTTCGCATGAAGCTCTACTCGCTGCAACAAAAGTAAGAGATTGTTGTTCTGTTTCATCCCGAATCCCTTCCGCGTGAACAATTTGTCCTATCATTACATTCGATAGTATGAAAGCACCACCCGAAAAATGGTACATCTTAACTATGATTCAACATAAAAACATAAAAAACCTGCTCCATGATCCGCGGCAATCCTACCAATTTTTTCCCCACAATCGAGAATAAGCGCCTTGCCTCGTACGGGAGAGGCGCTCGGGCAACCGTACATTCAGTTCCCTCTGTCTCGGTATGCGACGCGCAAGCCGACCTCGGAAGCCTAACCCCCGGATGGAACGGCTGTCTTCGATCCGGACGAACCTTAGATTAATAAATAAAACATTATAACGTTATATTGATTAATCAGAATGGTATGGTATCGTAAGAGTAGAATCGAAGGGAAGCGGGGGGGGCGCGTGGGGGAGAAACTTCTATTACATAACTTGAAAACGATGGACGATCGCGTCGTCGATATCGCGATCGAAGACGGTCGGATCTCCGCCGTAACGGCAACGGCGCCAGGGATCGTCCGCGGGGCGCCGGCGTTCGACGGATCGGGGTTGTACGTCTCTAGCGGCTGGATCGACCTGCACGCGCACACCTTCCCCGAATTCGATCCGTACGGGGATGAGATCGATGAAATCGGCGTTCGCCAAGGCGTCGCCACGGTCGTAGACGCCGGAAGCTGCGGGGCGAACCGGATCGCGGAGCTCGCCGCCAGCGGCACGCATGCGCGAACGAATCTGCTCGCGTTCCTGAACGTCTCCCGCATAGGGCTCGCGCGGATCGACGAGCTGTCCGATCTCGCCTGGATCGATGAGGCAGCCGCGGTCGAAGCCGTTCGACGGCACCCGGACTTCGTCGTCGGGCTGAAGGCGCGCATCAGCCGAAGCGTCGTTGGCGGCAACGGCATCCAGCCGCTTCGCCTCGCGCGCAAGCTGTCGGACGCGACGCGTCTGCCGCTCATGGTGCACATCGGCTCGGGACCGCCGGCAATCGGAGACATCCTGCCGCTGCTTCGCCAAGGCGATATCCTGACCCATTATTTGCACGGCAAGCCGAACCGTCCGTTCGACGCTCTGTCCGGGCCTCTGCACGCGCTGCGGGAGGCGGTCGAACGCGGCGTGCGGCTGGACGTCGGCCACGGTACCGCGAGCTTCTCCTTCGCGGTCGCCGAAGCCGCCCTTCGCCACGGCATCGTGCCCGATACGATCAGCTCGGACATTTACCGAGGCAATCGGATCAATGGCCCGGTGTACAGTCTCGCGAACGTGATGACGAAGTTTCTTGCGCTCGGGTACCCGCTTCGGGACATCGTCGCGGCCGTCACTTCGCGCGCTGCCGCAAGTCTCGGACGACCCGAGCTCGGCCGGATCCGCGAGGGGGACGCCTCGATGCTCACCCTGTTCGAGGTCAAGCGGGAATCGATCACCTTATACGATTCCGAAGGCGCCGTTAGAAAGGCGGAGCATCGAATCGAACCCAAAGGAGTTGTCATTTATGGATCATTCTTTCCTTGCGAAATACGGGCTTAAGCGTGTCGTGAACGCCAGCGGCCGCATGAGCGTCATCGGCGTGTCGGCGCCCTCCGACACGGTGATGGACGCTATGAAACTCGGCGGGCGGCAGTACGTGGAGATGGCCGAGCTGATCGAGGCGTCCGGGGAGCATATCGCCCGAACGCTCGGGGCGGAATCGGCCGTCGTCGTCAACTCGGCGTCGAGCGGCATCGCGCTGTGCGTCGCGGCCGTCGTCACGCGGGGGGACCGGCGGAAGAGCTTGCGCCTGCACCAAGAGCCGCTCGCCCGGAACGAAATCCTCTTGTTCAAGGGGCATAACGTGCAGTACGGCGCTCCTATCGAGACGATGGTGTACCTCGGCGGCGGGCGCGTGAGAGAGATCGGGTACGCCAACGAAGGCCGAGCGGAGCATCTGGAAGAGGCGATCTCGGAGGAGACGGCCGCCGTCCTGTACGTGAGGTCGCATCATTGCGTCCAGAAGAACATGCTCTCCGTCGAGGAAGCTTGGGAAGTCGCAAGCCGGCGCGGCGTGCCGCTCATCGTCGACGCCGCGGCGGAGGAGGATCTCCGCAAGTATCCGGCGTGCTCGGATCTCGTCATCTACAGCGGTTCGAAAGCGATCGAAGGTCCGACGTCCGGCATCGTCTGCGGGAAGCGGACTTACGTCGAGTGGGTCAAGACGCAGCTGTACGGCATCGGCCGAGGCATGAAGGTCGGGAAGGAAGCGATCTTCGGCCTGCTTCAGGCGCTCGAGGAGTACGTCGCCAAGGAAGACACAAGCGAGCGGGAAAAGGAGGCGCTGCAAGCGTTCCTCCCGCTGAACGAGCTGCCGGGCGTCGGCGTGACGATCGTGCAGGACGATTCGGGCCGCTCCATTTTCCGGGCGCGGGTGCGGATCGATCCGGAGTCTGCGGGCACGACGGCCGAACGCATGGCCTTCGCGTTGCGGACCGGACCGGTCGCCGTCTACACGCGCGATTACGGCGTCAAGCAAGGGTACTTTGATCTGGATCCCCGGTCCTTGCAAGGGGACGACATTCAAGTGATCGCGGCGCGGATCCGCGAGCTGGCAGGAGGACGCTGACATGGCGGATATCGGAAAGCGATTGTATAGAAACCGGGCGGCGCTCAATGTGCTCGCGAACGGCCCGGACAACGCCGAAGAAGTGTTCCTCGCCGGGGACGGCTTCGTGTTGGTCGGCATGTTGTCTAAGAACTACGCAACCGTCGAGGACGCCGTCGCCGCCATGCGCGAAACCGGGCGCCGCATCGACGGTGCGGTGTCCATCGGTCTCGGCGCGGGAGACAATCGGCAGGCCGGCGTCGTCGCGGAGATCGCGAAGCACTACGCGGGCGCCCATATTAACCAGGTGTTCCCCTCCGTCGGCGCGACGCGCGCCAACCTCGGCGGACGGGAAGGCTGGATCAACGCGTTAGTGTCGCCGTCGGGCCGGCCCGGTTATGTCAACTTGTCGACCGGACCGGCGAGCGCCGCGCACCCCGAGCCCGCCGTCGTCCCGGTCAAGGCGGCCATCGCGCTCGTCCGCGACATGGGCGGCAACGCGTTGAAGTTTTTCCCGATGGGGGGTCTCGCGATCGAAGACGAGCTGCGCGCCGTAGCGAGAGCGTGCGGCGAAGAACGGTTCGCGCTCGAGCCGACCGGCGGCATCGACCCGGACAACTTCGAAGCGATCCTCCGCATCGCGTTGGAGGCCGGCGTGCCTCAAGTCATTCCGCACGTCTATTCGTCGATCGTCGACGGCGCGACCGGCCGCACGAAGCCGGAAGACGTCAGGAAGCTCGCGGATACGATGATGGCTTTGGTGGATCGCTATGCCTAAGACAATTGCTTGCTTCGGCGAAGTGATGATGCGACTGCAGGTGCCAGGGCATGATCTGCTGACGCAGGCCGACACGCTGCGGTATTCGTTCTCGGGCACGAACGTCAACGTCGCTTCTGCGCTGTCCCGCTTCGGCCATACGGCGCACATTGTCACCACGCTGCCCGCAAGCCCGCTCGGCGACGCCGCGCTCGCCCATATTCGCAAGCTCGGCGTCGCCACATCGCTAGTGAGGCGCGGCGGCCGCTGGCTCGGTATGTATTTCCTCGAGACGGGCTTCGGTCCGCGGCCGAGCCGCGTCACGTACGCGAACCGCGCGGAGAGCAGCTTTAACACGGCGCCATCGGATGCCTATGACGTCGAGAGCATCGTCCAGGCAGCGGACGTCGTCCACTTCTGCGGCATCTCCCTCGCGATGAACGACGTCGTCCGGGCGCAGACGAAGGCGCTCGCGGCCGCGGCCAAGGCGGCGGGCCGCCTCGTGTCGTTCGACTGCAACTACCGTCCTTCGCTCTGGGGGGAGGACGGTTATGCCTCGGCAAAGCCTCACTATGCCGACATGCTGCGTCTCGCCGACCTCGTCTTCATGAACGAGAAGGACGCCATGCATATTCTGGGGATGACTACGTCGCGGCAAGACCGGCGAGAGCGTCTGCTCGAGCTCATCCCCGCCGTCGCGCGGACGTACGACATTCCCGTCATCGCCGGAACGCATCGGACCGTTCATCCGGATTCCACGCATTCGCTGCAAGGGTATTTGTACAAGGAGGAGGCCTTCGCCTTTTCCAAAAAGCTCTCCTTCCCCGTCTATGATAGAATCGGTGCAGGCGATGCGTTCGCCTCGGGCATCCTGCACGGCGTATTGGAAGACCGCGCGCCCGAGCGCATCGTGAATTTCGCCGCCGCGGCCGCGATGCTCGCGCATACCGTCTCGGGCGATTCGCCGATGGCGTCGGAGCCCGAAGTCGAGCGCGCCCTCGCGGAAGCGACAGACGATATAGAAAGGTAGCTGCTGCCGAGATGACTCTCTCCCGGAACAAGCGCCCGTTGTATTTGCAAATCAAGAACATCTTAAAGGATCGCATCCTGCACGGCGTCTACCCGCTCGATACGAACATCCCTTCCGAGCCGCGGCTCGAGGAGGAGTTCGGCGTCAGCAAGATCACCGTCCGCAACGCCGTCAAGGAGCTCGTTCAGGAGGGCTACCTCGAGCCGAGCAGCGGCCGAGGGACGCGAGTCGTCCGCAATACGGCGACGACGAAACGCTCCACCTGGCAGCGGTTCACGGAGGTGCTCGTGGAGGAAGGCCATCGGATGCGCAAGCGGCTGCTCGGCGTCAAGACGATCCGCTGCGAGGAAGGAACCGAGCCGTACCGGCGCTTCGGGCCGGAGTGCCTCCGCGTGGAACGGTTGTACTTTCTCGACGACGTTCCGTATATCCATTACTTTCATTACCTTCCCTCCCGGTTCGCGAACGCGGAGTCTTCCATTCTCGACGCGCAATCGCTGTACGAGTGGCTCGAGGAGCAGGACGTCGCGCTCATTGCGTTCCGAGACGAGTTCGCCGCGGCGTTCGCCCCCGCCGACGTCGCCGCGACGCTCGCGCTTGAGGACGCCCGCTCGCCGGTGCTAAAGCGGCTTCGGTTCGCCGTCGACGCGTCCGGGCAGACGGTGGAATACAGCGAGGGCTACTACAATACAGCGCTGCAGCATTATATCGTCAAGTCCGATGCGTAACCCGCCATAGGGAACAGCAATGTCCCTATTTCGCTCGGAAGTCTTGTTTCGGACCGATTCTACCGAGAATAAGGAACCGGCGAGGACGGCGGCAACGCACGCGGATTCGGCGGCGGGCGAAATAAACCGCGCAGACGACCTCACCCTTTAGCACTTGTACGCAAGCATCTCCTGTTTCCATGATTCGAGTCTTTTTCGACCCAAATCAAGAAAATCCTTCCTATTTCTACATCATTCGAAAAATCTCGACACAACCCATTCCCGCCGCCGATCAATTCCATCCTAAGGCAGCACGACGCTTGCATGGTACAGCAGCGTAAACCGCAGCCCGTCGCGCAGCTTCCGTTCAGTTCGGTTGCCCGTCGCGATTGTGTCCACCAACTCGTCCCAATACGGAATCTCCCGATGAAGCCGCGAGAAGATCTGTCGTACGTAGACGGAAGTGACCGGACTCCCTCGCGAGGTCGCCGGGAGCCCTTCGGCGAGCTCGCCGCCCTGCAGGAACTTGTCCGATGAGAACAGCTTCCGCAGCACGAGGAACGACAGCTTGTCGAGCTGCACCGGCCGCATGGACCCGAACTGCAGTTCGAACGCTTCCTCCTCCGCGCATAAGAGCACTTCGTCCCGCGGCGCCTTCACCCGATACTCGTCATATTGGTCCCTTGAGAGATATTCCGTCGCGCCTTCCGTCGTCTTGAGGAACATGTGACGTTGGAGCATCTGTTCGCTCTCGATCAGCATCCGCTCCTCATACCGTTCGACCACATCCAAGTCGTAATCCGCGTGTTCGTTCCCGCTCAGATACTCGATTTCCCGCATCGCTTCTCTCGCGATCAGTACCCCGCAGTTAACTAGGAAAATGTTCGCGATATACGACTGCTGATCGTTCAACTGCAGCGTCAGCGTAGGCGTAAGCGACTTGTGGAAATGCATCGCCGCCTCCGCGTATGCCTTCTCTTTATAGAGGAGATGCGCGTAGCGGTAATTCGCGACCGGATGCTCGGGCTGCAGACGCAGCGCTTCCCTGAGGCAGGTCATCGCCAGCGAGGGGTCCGGACGGTCGCCGAACTTGTATGTCTCCCCGTGGTGGACATACAAGGAAACCAACCGCTCCCGCCATCGGTCGGCCTCCGCGAAGTCGCGCTTCGCGAGCGCCTCCTTCCGCCGTTGCTTATATACCCTCGCCTCATTCGAGGGAATGAACGATTCCTCTACTTCTTCCCACATTTCCGATCCCGCTCCTCTTCTTCGCCGTGACAGCCTTTCACGCTTCGGTTTGTATGCTAGGTGCATATCATCCGAAAGGGGCAAATCTTCTATGAACACAGTTACAGCCGCAGTTCCAGTAAACACGCTCTTATCCCGTTACGGCTTCCGCGCCTCCGACCTGGTAACACCGGACTCTTCTTACGGTGCACTGCTCGACCGCGCGCTGCACGAAGCCGGTATCGGCTTGGATGAACTTCCTTCGATTTCGGAACAGGACTGGCAGCTCGCCCTCCGCAAGGCCCGCGACCGTTTCGACGGCCCCGGCGGCGAGACGCTCGTCGACCCGCGCCGCGCCCCGCTCCCATTGTCGAGCATCGACTTCTACATGGCGGGCGTCGTCCGCTGGATGAACGAGCTCGGCATTCATACCTACTCCTGCTGCGACGGGCACGGCAAGCGGCTGCCTCACGCGAATATGATCTCGTATCTCGGCACCCAGCAAAAACACATCCTGCAGGTTAGCGCTCCGGAAGGGATGTCGCTGCGCGCGCAGGGGCGCCGGGTCCAATGGGAGATGAATCCCTCCGAGCCCGAGCGGCTGCTTCAATTCGCAGAACGATTATACTGCATCGTCTCCGAACCCGCCACGCTGTTTCGCTACGAGGCGGATCGGTTCGCGGAAGGCTTGGTGGAGCTGTTGGAGATTCCGGGGGAGAGCGGCTCCGAGGAGCGGATTCGACGCGCGGCGATCGCGAAGCTGCGTCGGCATGCCGACGATCTGTTCGTCGATCGCGCGGGGAACGTATGCGCCGCGATCCTCTGCGGCGAAGGTCCGACCGTGCTGCTGTCCGCTCATATGGACGTCTTCAGCGAGATCGAGCCGGAGCGGCGTATCGTTCGCCGCGGGACGGAGCTGTCCAGCTCCGAGGGGATCCTCGGCGCCGACGACCGGGCCGGGATGGCCGTCATCCTGGAGCTGTGCCGCCGCGTGCACCGGACGAACTTCAACGGGACATTGAAGGTAGCGCTCACCGTTCGGGAGGAGATCGGACTGGAAGGTTCCCAAGCGTTGGACGCGGCATGGCTGGAGGACGTGCGTGGCGCGATCGTCGTCGACCGCCGCGGCACCCGAGACATCGTCACCTCGTGCGGCCGGGTAATTCCGTTCTGCAGCGAAGCGTACGGCCGATTGTTCGAAGCGGCCGGCGCCCTCGCCGGCATGCCCGACTGGCGCGTCACGCCGGGCGGCTCCAGCGACGCCAAGGTGCTGGCAACGGAGTTCGGCATCCCGTCCGTCAATCTCTCGGCGGGGTACCGCCACGAGCACACGTCCAGCGAAACCGTCGATTACCTCGCGACGTACCAGACCGTCAAGCTGATCGAGTGCGTGCTTCATCGGAATATGATTCAGTAAGCACGAAGTTACGACAAATAGACCGCGACCGAATCTTCCCCACGTCGCGGTCTATGATTTATTTTACGAACTTGCTTGGCTCATCTTCCGCAGCAGCTCTTGAATCCGCTCCTGATCGTTGTTCGCCATCGCTTCCTGCAGACGTTCGTTCAACTCGTTCAGCGAGCCGTGACTCTCTCGAATGCGCTGCGCGGCCTGCGCCTCGAACCGTTCCCGCTCCCGATCCAACGCTTGAATGACTTGTTGCTCGGTCCGATGGATGCGGTCCCGTTCCAGCCCTTCTTCGAAGTCGGTCTTCGAGACTTCCTCGGCCGCGTGCTGCAGACTCTCTTGAATGAGCTTCTTCGCTGTCTCGGCTTCCTGTTCCTTATTCGACTCGCTCATGAAACTACACCGCCTATTAATCTTCGATGAAGGTACGAATCGGCTTAAGCACATCCATCTGGATGCCTTGCGATACGTCCTTAAATCCATCGAGAGGATTCTTGTTGTACACGTTTAACATGACCTGGGAGGCGAACTTGACCGTTTCGAGGTCGTTGGTTTCGAGCCCCTTCTGAATGACGGCGTCCATCGACTTGTACAAGCGCTCGCGCTCCGCGAAGCTGGTTTTCAAGAACGTTTCGAAGTTACTCCGGTCGGTCTCCATCTTCTTCGTAATAGCATTCAGGCAGGCGATGATGCGTTCCCGCTCCGTCTTTTCAACTTCCTTAGCCTTATAGTAGCTTGTGAAAGAATCGATCGCGTTCGAAACCATATTGGCTACATCCATAGTTACTAGGTTCGTGATCGGATTGCTCATATCGTTTTATAGTCTCCCTTGTGATAGTTTCTGCTCCATCTCGACCAATCGCTTCGTCAGGTCCTTATACTGTCGCGTGATTTCCGCATTGCCCTGCAAGAACTGCGTCGTTAACGTCTGCTCAAGCAGTTGAATGATCGCGATCGCCTGCGTCGCTTCTTCGAGCTCCCGTTGTGACGGATTCTTCGATCCAAGAATCTTGGCCGTCTCCCTCATCTTCAGCTCCAGCGGCTTCAGCAACCGGTCGATAAGCTTGCGCTCCTCGTTCACCGACATCTCGATATAAGTCAAGTTGCTCTTGACTTTCCGAAGCTTCTCGCATTCGGCATCGATTCGGGCCCGGTACTCTCTTGCCTCGTCCAACATTTCATTGGCTTCCCGCACCCGCTTGCGCTGACTGATCAAGTCGGTCAGTAACACGCCGCCTAGGAACGCGACCGGATTCACGCGGGTTGCCATGGTTAGGGCAGACGAGGCGACCGACGCCGCAAACAACGTCCCGACGACGGTTGCGGTATTCGCTCCGCGTTCGCGGCGCTCGAATTCCATTCTGGCGATGTACTTCTTCACTGTCGGGGCGTAATCGCTTTTCAGCTTATCGTACTTTTCGCCTTTATACGCATAATGGGCCTCGACGAGCTTCTCCGTCTGCTTGATCTTCGCCTCGACTTCCTTAAAGGTATCATTGTAGCGGGATCTAGCACTGGAAATAATACCGCTCGCTTCCTCCCGTTTTTCGAACGACGTCTTATAGTCGCTCTTCCCCTGTATCACCATTTCCTTGAAGCCGTCCGTCATGATCTCGGTCAATTCTTTTCTTCCGTCGCTAAGGATTTGACCGAACTCCTTGCCCAGATCGAACATCTCTCTGAAAAAGCCCAAAGACCGCACCTTCTGCCTCTTCGAATTCATTCTTGCAAAAAAACAGTTCCAACTTTCCCATTTTACAGTAAGTTTCATAGATTTATCTACATATTTATTAGTTCTACAGACCCATCAGACACTCTCATTGTCAGGGATCGTTCGTTCCTCTCTTGAAGCATGCAAAAAAGCGGCCCCCGATGAGAGCCGCAGGACGTGTAAAGATCCATCTACTTCCCCTTCATCTGCCGGTACTTCTGCGCGTGCAGCTTCTTGCGGGCCGCGCGGTCATAAGAGAAGCTCTCGAGCTGCTCCGACAGGAGCTCCGATTCCGCCGCCAGCGACGGCGCGTTCAGCGCGGACGCCATCTCCCTCAGGCGCTCCGCCTGTTCCCGCAGCAGCCGCTGTCCCTCCTCGCTCCGCCCGCCGTCCAGCGCCGCCATGGCGGACTCGATCGCCAGCGCCGACCGCGTCAGCTCCGCCTGCTTCGTCACCTCCGGGTCCCGCGGAAGGCTCAGCAACGCGCCGTCATTCGTAAACTCTACCGGAAGCTCCGCGGCGAATCGGCAATGCTCGGCGCCGTCCGTCACATCCGCGTACTCCCAAGCCAGCGCGAGCGCCGTCCGCCGCCCCGGTCGCCCGGACTCTATCGACAGTTCTACCAGCAACGTCTTCACCGCCCCGTCGCCGAGGTCGCCTAACGAAACAATCGTTCCCCGCGAGTCCGACTCCGACGCTGCCCCGTACACGTTCGTCACGCTCGTCCCCTCCGCCGGCCGCAGCGTCAGCTTCAGGTTGTGCGCGACCGTAGAGAGAAGACCGTCCAGTTCCCTCTCGAAAATGCTCGGAATCTCCTCCGCCGTCCCGATATAATAGAACCTTCCCCCGCCCAGTTCGGCGATCGTCTCGAGCAGCTCCTCGTCGAAGCCGTCCCCGACGCCCATCGTCGTCACGGACACGCCGGCGGCCAAGTACTCCTTCGCGATCGCGCCGAGCTTCGGCTTGCTCGTAATCCCATGGTTGGCATGGCCGTCCGACAACAGGATGACGCGGTTCGTCGTCCCGCTCGCGACGGACCTCCGCACCTGCTGCGCCCCTTCCATCAGACCTCCGCTAAGGTTCGTGCTGCCTCCCGGTTGAATGGCCGCGATCCGCTCCTTCGTCGGAGGATCGATCGTCTGCACCTCGTCGTCGAACGCGACCAGACGCAGCCGGTCCCCCTCCCGCATCTGGTCCGCCACGAATCGGCATGCTCTCTTGCTATATTCGATCGGCGCGCCGGCCATCGACCCGCTGCGGTCGAGGACAAGCGCCAAGTTGAGAGGCGGCCGCTCGCCGCGGCGGGTGCCGCTGCCGCGGACCTCGACGAGCAGGTACGCTCTCTCGAGCCCGCCGACGGGGATGTAGGGCCGCTCCCAGGTTGTTTTCACGGATACGGTGCGAATGGATTCAAGCATTTTCCGAAACCCTCCTGTACTCAATTCTGGTATGATTCGAGTATAAGAGAGTCCGAACGGATGCGGGTTGCAAGCCACGCAACATGGAGGAGCGAAGCGGAAGCGATGATGATGAAGGAAGCGTTCATGCACTATTTGCAACACGAGCATATATTCCCGGGCGAGGCTCCCGAGCTGCTCAGCTATCGGGAGATCTCCTACAACGAAATCGCCCTGCCCGCGCAGGCGCCGCCGCCGGAGCTCCAGCTGGACGATCTGCTGAACCAAGCGAAGGCGTCCGGGACGCTAGGGACGTACATCCGGCAGCTCGCCCTCTCGCGCGACATGCTGACCTACCGGGCGGCGCGGTTCGAGTCGGGCCAAATCAGCCGGGATTACTGGAGTCGCTTGCTGAACGACGAGGTCAACGCCTCGAAGGAGAAGCTGCTGCGGGTGGCGGTGCTGCTGCAGTTGAGCTGCGAGGAAGCCGAGGAGATGTTGGAAAAGGCGGGGTACTCGCTCAGCCCTACGATTTTGCGGGATGTTATCGTCGGGTATTGCTTGCAGCGCCGTATTTACGACTTCGCCGAGATCGAGGAGACGCTCGCCGACCGCGAAGTGCAGTCGTTGTTTAACGATCGGAAGGGGGCTTGATTCATGCATTTTATTGATCTGAAGCATTTCGCAAGCGGGCAAATCCAGGATATCTATGCGATTGCCGACACCCTGAGGACAAATCCGTGCAGGCCGTTGGAAGGAAAGACGTTCATTCTCTTCTTTCCGCAGACTAGCCTTCGAACGAGAACGACGTTCGAGAGCGGCATTCGGCAGCTGGGAGGGGACTGTATTCTCTTCCCGCCGGAGACGTTGGACCGAAGGGAAGAGCTGATCGATACCGTCAAGTATTTGGAAAATTGGGCGGACGGCATCGTGGTCCGACACCCGGACGCCGCCAAAGTGAAGCTTCTTGCGGAGCATGCCGCGATCCCGATTATCAACGCGATGACCTCCGAAAACCATCCGTGCGAGGTCGTCGCCGACTTCTACGCGTTGCGACAGCGGAGAGAGGACTATCTTGACCTTGTTTATACGTACGTCGGTCCCGTCGGCAACATCTTCAAGGCGTGGGCCGACCTTGCGGAAGTGATGAACCTCCGCTTCCATCACGTGTGTACGCCGGATAACGAATACAGGGAGCCTGACGCCAACTATCGCTTTCATTCCGATCTGGACGACATCTTGCCGCAGAGCGATGTCATCCTAACGGATTCGCTGCCGGACTCTTACCGAAACTCCGAATATATCGATGCTTACCAGATTACGCTGGAGAAGCTGCGCACCGCGAAGCCTCGCGCGATGCTCAATCCTTGTCCTCCCTTCTTTCGCTCGGAGGAAGTCAGCGAGGACGCGATCGATTCGGAATTCTTCGTCGGCTATGGCTTCAAGAAGGACCTCCTGCTTGTGCAGCAGGCGATTCTTGTGTATTGCTTGTTTGGTCGGTTATAAAAAAAACAGAACTAATGTTCGCATGTTTTTTTGAATTTTGATATACTGTAAGAGGTACTAGCTTGGCTTGTAAGGGCGGTCGGCTAATCTCCCGGAAGGGAGGTGATGCCCGTGGACGTATTCGAATCACTATACTTAATGATAGCCTTCGCTACATTGGTTGTGTTGATCCTGAACACGTCGCAACGGAAATAGACCGCCCACCCTGACAAGGTCGCGGTCTATTCCTGCGTCAATCTAGGGAACAAGCCAACCGCTCTTACAGCGGCTTGCTGTACCACTGGGGGCCGTAGCAGCGGCTCCCTTTCAATTAGTTTAATCATACCTCAGCGTAGAGATACCTGCAACGTCTGTTGTTTGCAATACCGCTCCGATTCAACGTCTCGAATTGTCCGATATCCCCTCTTACCGTTAAACCAACTGACTATACATATTTTCTCTTGCGCACTTCCCCCATCTGAAGAACGCGATCCTTCCCCCAGGGTTCTATAGAACTCCACATTCTTCACAGAGTCCTTCAATCATGGAATGTCCTCCGAGAGCATCTCAGGATTTTTCCGCACCCCACTACTTTACCTGTCGTAGTATTGATGCTACAATGGGGACTACTACGACAGATGAAGTAGGGGGCGACGAGTTGATCAGCAGCGACGTGATTCGCGGGTACAACGACACGATCATCTTATGCCTGTTGTTGGACAACGAATCTTACGGTTATGAGATTTCCAAGAAGATCAAGCTGTTGTCGGAAGGCAAGTACGTAATGAAGGAGACGACGTTGTACTCGGCCTTTACGCGATTGGAGAAGAACGGCTATATCGTTTCCTTTTATAAGGAAGAGGAGACGCATGGAAGGCGGCGTACGTACTATCGCATTACGCCTGCGGGAATAGAGTATTACCGTGAGAAATGCATCGAGTGGAACGTAACCCAGCACGTGATCAATAAATTTGTAAGGGAGCTGTGACCGGATGGAGACCATTATCAGTTACCTCGACAACATGTTTGCGGCATTCCCCCGAACGAGCCAAATCCTCAAGCTGAAAGAGGAATTGCTGACGACGATGGAGGAGAAATATTTCGAGTTGAAGCGCGAGGGCAAGTCGGAAAATGAAGCGGTCGGCATCGTCATCTCCGAATTCGGCAACGTCGAAGAGCTGATGCGCGAAGTGGGAGTCGCGCCGGAAGCGGAGCACACCTTCGGCCCGGTACTAAGCATGCCGGAAACAGAGCAGTATCTTGCTCATAAGAAGAGAGTCGGCTTGCTCGTCGGGCTCGGCGTCATGTTATGCATAACGGGAGCCTCGTTGCTCATCGCTTTAAGCAATCTGCTCAGCGACGTAGGAATGATGGTCGGAATGATTACTATGTTCCTCTTGGTAGCAGCCGCTGTCGGCTTATTCATCTATAGCGGCATGCAGTCGGAAGCGTTCAAATATTTGCAGTCCGATTTCATCCTGCCCGGGGACTTGCGCGCTTCGCTTCAGCGGCAGCGGCAAGCGTTCATGCCGACCTACACATTCGCGATAATCGTCGGCGTAGGATTGTGCGTCCTGTCGCCGGTGCTGCTGTTCGCTACCATGCTGGCGAGCGACGACATTACGACCTATGGCGTCGTCGGCATGCTGCTCATGATCGCCGCAGCCGCGTTCTTGTTCGTCTACGCCGGGAACATGAAACAGAGCTTCAGCGTACTGCTGAAGCTCGGGGAGTACTCCAAGGTAAACCAGGAGCAGAACAAGGTGATCGGGGCGGTCGCAGCGTTCATCTGGCCGTTGGCTACGGTGGTGTTTTTGCTCGGCGGGTTTCTGTTCAAGGCTTGGCACGTCAGTTGGCTCGTGTTCCCGGTGACGGCATTGTTGTTCGGCGCCTTCAGCGCGGTGTACAGTATCACGAAGGGAAGCGCTGGGAAGAGCGGCTAGTGCGCTTGGACGCAATTCCAACGACTCGAAAGGGCAACGGCCTTTTCGAGTCGTTTCGTTCGGAACTAATTCGTCATTCCGCCAACTTCATAAACAACGTCCCGTCGATCGACGTAACCGAGGCGCGTCTCTCGTCCACCAATTTCGATTTTCGAAGCCGGTAGGCGCGAACCTCATCGAAGAAGGGCTGACGCTTCCCGCTCGAATAGGTCCGGAACACCAGTAACGCTTCGTCCAACTTGCACATCGACTTTGCTATCTTTAAGAGCTCGTCAGCCCTAGCGCCGTTCCGAACGTTCAAGATCCCGATCGCATGCCGCGGCGTAACCTCCGCATCGGCGAACAGCTTGTCCAAGGTTTCCTCATCTTTCTTGAAGTAATTTTCCCGCTCCAAGTGCAAGGCGAAGTCGTGCCAGTAGTCATCCTCGTAGCTGTAGCTCCCCCACCACGTCAGATCCATGGCGCGCCGTTTTCCGTTGCATGTGTCCTCCGTGAACGGATAATAACCCAACATCGAACCGAGTCGCGAGAAATATTCGATCTCCGTCATCGTGAACGAATGCTTCCCGTGATGCACGGACAGATTGAACGTATGGTAGTTCCGAACATACCCTTCGAACACTCGTATTAAATCAAGCTGCATACATGAACCCTCCCTACAGCCCGGAACGGAAAAACCGATCCACAGCCCGCTCCAGCGCCTCGCTCTCGCCCTTCCCCGGAGCCAGCTCGATCGCCCCCATGCGATACCGCTCGTGATACCACTCCTGGAAATAACGAAGCTCATCCTCCGGTCCCCCGCGGGACGGCGTCAAGATAAACACCGCCTCCACCGCCGGGCTGTCGTTCTCCCTCGACACGATGCCGTCGCGATACTTATGCATCTCCCCTAGCGCCGTACCGACATTCGCCGGAACGCGATACTTCGGATCGAACACCAGCACGCGCTTGCCGTCTTCGATCGTAATATCCGGCTCCATTTGCTGCGTGAACGAATAGAGCGTCGGCGAGTTCCATCGAAATACGCGTTGGTAATACAGCGCATACCCCTCCACCAGAGACACCCGGCTCTCCCGATGCTTCGCAAGAGATAGGAACAGCCGCTCCCCCGCCGTTCGATATAACGCTTGCGTCTCCTGGAGCAGCCCTTTCCGACGGAACAATCGCACCAGCTGCATATAACACCAAATCTCATAGAGCGCGAACGTATCTTTCAGTGGAAAAGGAACCCCAAACCCCCATCGTGCCTTCCCATGTCGATACAGACGTTCGAACCAAAGATAGCCCAACCGATACACGGGATGCTTCCGAAGGATCGTGCTGACCTGAATCGGTCCGCGATGAGCCGCAATGCCTTGAAACAACTCCTGTCGCAACCAGTATTGTACGCGGTCCATGTATGTCCGCGCTTTCTCCTGCACCTCGGGCAAGCCGCAGACCATGTACTGTAAGAGCAGCCCTTGCAGCTCCGACAGGAACCGCTTCAGCAAGGCATTCTCATAGATCCCGTAATGCTCGCGCCGAATCGAGGTTACCACATGGGGCGGAATCGCAGCACCGCCTTCGTCATCCCCGTAATGGCGTTCCAACCATCGCGTCGTGGCGACGGAGACCGACTTCACCTGCTCCCGGCGCATGAGCACCTCCTCATTCCGCAGCCGTCGCAGGGGCCGTTCCAAAATACGCCGAACGATGCCGGCCAGCTCCTGAAAACCGTAGTCGACGTAATTCCACTGCGCCCAGGAGATGCGCCGATCCTTCCCCTCCGATTCCATAGGTAGCGTCAGCCCCGCATATTGGAAGCACACGTCGGCTTCTTCCAGAATGTCGGTCATCATGAGCTCGAATTGCGCTGTCGTCAGCTTACGCTCGTCGGGGTATACATAGTTGGGGTACGACTCCCGATTCAAAGCGAATTCGACGTGCCCGCTCTGGAAAGGCGTGATAAACCGGCCTTCTACGCCGTTCTTCCCGCTCCGATACGCAAGCGGCACGCCCCCCATGGCGAGCCGCTCGGGCATCTCCTCCGTCTCCCACGTCCACTCGTACTCCGTCGCCTCGCGGAGATACGCCTCGGCCAGCGGCGCCCACTCCCCGCCCGGCTGCCGGACGCGGAACTTATCGCCAGAACTGAGCGGCGCCATACCGGACGATCTCCTTCTCCATGCGCTCGACGATCCGGACGCTTTCGCTTCCCGCGCCGAACCGCTCCGCCAGCGTCCCCTTCAGCGCGGACAGCATGTCCGCGATCGAGTCGTCGCCACGGACTTTGGGGAGAACCTTCTCCATAACAACCCGTTCCAGCGCCTTCTCCTCGTCCAACCGAACGCTGTCCTCCAGCGCCTTATTCTGCAGCAGCTTACGAAGCATCTCCTGCATCGACCGGTAACCGAAGTGGAGGTGATGCTCTTTCATGATGCCGTACACCTTCCTCAGAAAATGAAACTCCCCCGCGACCCTCCCCTGCGTCTCCTCGTCGATCCGATCCCAGAATGAATCGAAGTCGACCTCGCTGAGCGTCATGACGAACGCGCGATCGAGCACCTTGTCTGAGATCGCATGCGTCGTCTCGTCCACGTTCACCGTCCCGATCACATACAAGTTCGGTGGGATCGTCACCGTCTTCGGAACTGCCTCCACGTCCTCGCGACTATGCAGCGGAATCTCCTTGCGCGACTCGACGCCGCTTAAGTAATCGCTGAGATAGTACTCGACGCGAGCCAGATTCATCTCGTCCAACACGATGAAATGCGGCTTCTCCCGCTCCTGCTGCGCCTGCAATACGACGCGCAGAAACTCCGGCACGACGTATCGCTGCTCGAAGGAACTGTAGTAGCCGAACAAGGCGCTCGAATCCGTCCAATCCGGCCGTACCGGAATAATAGAGAGGTACGGATTAGCCGCTTCATACTCCAAGCCGTACACCGCATTCGCATATAAGCGAGCCAGCTGCGTTTTTCCCGTGCCCGAGATACCGCTCAGAATGACGAAGTGCTTATCGTCCAACGCCGTTAAATTCAAATGGAAGTCGCGCACAATGTCCAGGGAGAAGGTGAGGCCGCTGCTCACCACCGTATCGAGAATCGGCGGCAGCCGGAAGCTGGCCGTGTACGTCTCCGGGTCGCCTCCCTCGTCGCCTCCGTCTCCTGCGCCGGCAGGTTTCGGCGGTTGCGATCCCCCCTCCTCCGACGTCGGCAACTGCAGCTTCTCGCTCGCATGTGCAAACAGCAGCGCCGACGCAATGAGCCGCTTCTTCACCTCCGCGGCCGGCTCCGTGAATGCGGCCGCATCGTTATCGAACACGCCCGCGAGGTACGTATCGGCGTCTCGCACCTCAATGCCGTGCTGCCGCAGCAACGTCATACTTTCCTCAAGCACCTTGGCATTGTCTAGGCTATGCGTCGCGAACGTTTTCCGAATCCACCATTCCTGGAGGCCCGGTCCTAGCAGATTGCGAATGTTCGTGTAGATATGGTTATGACCGTCCAGTTGGATCGCCAGCACTTCGTGCGGCGTCTGCTTCTCATGGTAACGGTAGTAGACGACGTACCCTTTCTCGATGAGCTGGTCCCCATCCTTCACCGTAAACGCCTGACGCGAAACGCCGGATTGCACCTTCTCCGCGGCGGACAGCTGCAGCTGATACGGCTTCTGGAACAGCAAGATCTCTTGTTTCTCATGCTCTTCCTTAAACAGCTCGAGAATGCGGCCGGCGCGATCGCTCAATCCCTTCTCATCCGCTAAGTAACTCCGGATCGAGCTCAGCTGCGCGTACGCCTTGTCCAGCTCCTCGAAGAGACGCGACTCCGACCATTCCTCTTTCAAAGGGTGAAGCTTCGCGAAATAAAACCACGGCCGCCTCCGCGGCTTAATACAGGACTTGATAAAGTCTTGTACCGCATCAAACTTCACGATCTCCCGTTCCGGCGCGTCTTGCCCGCTGCTGGAGGCCATTACAGTGGTGTCGGCGCCCAAGCCGCCGAGAATGTCCCCCAACCGATTCGTGCGCGACGCTTCCCACATCGGATAGAAGTTCGTCTCCACGTGGATCGACACCACTCTGCTCATTCCGTTGAATTCCAGCGTCAGCTCGTTGACCTGCGATTGGCCCACGGTGCGCATGATCTGAACGAAATACTTCCGGCCGATATTCGAATGCTTCTTCTTCAATGCGTCATGATACGTCGTCTGCAGCGTAGTTGCGTAAGTATGGATATGTAAGGAGGGATCGTTCAGCCTTCTCAAGTAGCTCTCTACTAGTGGCTTCACCGTCGCCTCGACTTGCTCTAGTACTAGCTTACAGCGTTCGCTCGTTACATTCAGGTCGAACAACGTCTGGTAATGCGATAATTGCAGCATGCGTCGACTAGACTCCTCTCGTTCCTTCGCTAGACTCATTATACTGCAAGAGGCACCTGCGATCCCTGTAAAACTGCGTCAACCAATCCCGCTCCCCCGGCGTCCACACCGGTTCCGACAAAATCGCCTTCGCACACGCCTCCCAGCTGAGGAACGCGATCCGCTCCCCAAGGGCTCTATAAAACTCTATATCTTTCCCGCTCTCTTTCAACCTCGGAATATCCTCGGCTAGCATCTCCGGATATCTTCGGTATTCCAGCATCTTATAATAGTAGAGCCGACTGCCCGGGGCTTTCTGATATCTGTCCGGCGTCAGCATAACGAAGAAAAATCGCTCTACTTTATCTTCGACGGACTGCAGCCCGATATCGATGCATCTCGCGATTTGATTCCGGTTCGTGCAATGCGTCGTATCGACGGAAATATCGGAAGTGAACTTCGCCTCGATGAAGAGACTCCGACCGCCGTATTCCGCCCAAGCGTCGAAATTCGTCGGCCCCTCCAGCCGATCTTTGCCCTGCGCGCTGTCCCGAACGTACTTCACCGGGTGGCGTTCCGCCTCCTCCCGCAGCGATCGCAGCACCGCTTCTGCGGGAGAGATCGCCTTTTCTAAAGCAAGCTCCGAAGGCAGTCCCGTCCACTCCGATTCCGGAAACGTCGAAGTCATTAGCCCTTCCCACGCCGACGGTCCGCAACGCCGCAGCGCCGCGAACGTCACCAACGTCATCGTTGGCTCGTCCTTATACGCTTGAAGCTCCTCCTTCAAGCCGTGCACGGCTTGCCCTTGCAGCGCTGTCGATGCCTTCGCGGCTTGCTGCAACAGCCTCTCGAAGTGGGCCGCTCTCGCTTCCTTATTCGCGGTGTACAAATCTAGCAATTCATCCCTCTTGAAAATGTGCATACAACGCCCTCCTACATTGTCCTGCTCCCATAATACAAAAAAGCTCCTGACAGTAGACTGTCATGGAGCATGTGTTCGTCCGCTTATTTCGGCAAAGCGTCGTAAGCTTTCTGATAGATGGCAAGATACTGCTCCAAGCCTAAGCCGTCGAGCCCCTTCACGTAGGCGTCCCAATCCGTGTCGAGATTTCGGTTGCCGGTAACGAACAACGCCAGGTGCTCCTGGATGTAGTCGTTAATCGTCGTGCGCAGTCGATTGGACTCTTGCGCGTCCGCCGGATCCATGAAGATGTTCAGCGGGTACACCTCGGCCGGCTTATGCGGCTCGTATAACTGCGTCGCGAGGAACAAGCGCTTTTCGTATCCGTCGATCGAGAATTCGTCCTCCGGCGTGGCGAACGATTCGCGGAACTCGCTCGTGCGGACGGACGGGCCGAGCTGATCCCAAGAGACGTTCCAAGTCGTGACCGTGGAGAATTCCTTCACGTTCGTATATTTCGCCGGTCGCCCGTGGAAATCGATTTCGCCCGCCTCCGAAGGTCTCCAGTAATCGCCTTCCGGACCGAAGACGGAGAAGATCGTCGCCTCCTCGGTCGCCATCAGGTCGGCCAGCTTGATCGCCGCGATGCGCTGCTCTTCGGTCGCCTTATTCGTGATCGCGAATTGGCCTCTGCCGATCGACGGATAATAGGCGGCCAGCTGCGTGCCGTCCGGACCTTTGAGCGGCGGAACGACGTGATAATCGGCGTGGTTGTTGTCCTCGAGCAGCTGGACGCCCATCGCGACATGCCCGGCGGCGTAGGCGCCAAGGATCGGGGCATTCGCGTTGTTGGCGATCTGCTTCAACGCGTCCTCGTCCTGCGTGAAGGCGGCCGGATCGATCAACCCTTCCGCGTACAGCTTGTTCAGGTAGCGAAGCCCTTCGCGCCACTGCTCCTTGTTCGCCGCGATATCGACCTTCCCGTTCTCGAGCGTGAAGTAATCCTCCGAATTGTTGTAGATGAAGGCGTTCATGAGGAAGCCGTCGATATTGCCGTGCCACGAATTTTGGAATCCGCTGAGCGGAATTTCGTCGGCCACCCCGTTGCCGTTCGGGTCTTTCTCCTTGAACGCCTTCAACACTTGATAAAACTCCTCCGTCGTCGTCGGCATCGACATGCCGAGCGCCTCCAGCCAAGCGGCGTTGATCCACATTTTCTGAGAAAACATGCAGTGGTAGCATTCGTTCACTTGAGGCAGAGCGTAAATGTTGCCGTCCGGCGCCGTAATTTCGCTCGTGTATTCTTCGATCATATCCATGGTGTTCTTAATATTCGGACCGTACTGCTCGATCAAGTCGTTCAGCGGGATCAATACGCCTTGCTGGCCGTATTTCAGCTGTTCCTCCTTCGTCAAGTCGCCGTGGATGAACACATCGGGATAATCGCCGCTGGCCAGCAGCAGCTGCTTCCGTTCGTTCGCGCCTTCGGAAGGCGCCAGCACCCACTGAATGTCGATCCCGACCGTCTCCTCCACATACTTGGTGAACAAGTTCGTGTCCATGTTTTCGATCCGGACCAGCTGCGGAGCGAAGGCAGAGAAGGAGACGACGCCTTGCGTCCCTTCGCCTTGTCCGGCGCCTTCTCCCTCTCCGCCGCCGCCGTTCCCTCCGCCCATGCACCCGGCGATCAGCAGCAGAACCATCGCCGCGCAAATCGTTACCGTCCATCTTCTTTTCATCATCACAACTCCCTTCGTATGTACCGCCTTCTACCCTTTGATCGAGCCGATCATGATGCCTTGTACGAAATATTTCTGGACGAACGGATAGATCGCCAAGATCGGCGCGCTCGCCACCACGATCAAGGAAAACTTCAACAAATCCTTCAGCCCTTGCCGGGCCAGCATCTCGGATGCGTCCTTCATCGCCGTCGTGTCCACGGAATTGAGAATCAAAATGTTCCGAAGCACGATCTGCAGCGGAAACAGGTCGGCTGACTTAAGGAAAATCAAGGCGTCGAAATACGAATTCCAATGCATGACCGCATACATGAGCACCAGCACGGCGATGATCGGCTTGGAGAGCGGAACGACGACCCTCCAGATGAATCCGATATTGCTGCAGCCGTCGAGCTCCGCCGCTTCCGTAAGCTCTTCGGGGATCGTCGTGTGGAAGAACGTTCTCGCGATAATGACTTGCCATACCGCCAGCGCTTGCGGAAGGAGCATCGCCCAACGCGTATCGAGAATGCCCAGACTCTTAATTGTAAGATAATACGGGATCAGCCCGCCTTCGAACAGCATCGTCGCCACGAGGATCATCATGATCGCCTGGCGTCCGTAGAAGTTCCGCTTGGATAACGGATAGGCCAGCATTATCGTTAGCGCGACATTCATCATCGTTCCGAAAAAGGTGTAAAACGCCGAGTTCATATACCCGACGATGACCTGATGATGCTCGAATACCGTCTTGTATCCGAGAAGCGTAGGTTCGACCGGCAGCAGCCACACCCTGCCCTCAATGACCGCTTGCGGCGCGCTGAAGGAGGCGCTGACGATATAGAGCAGCGGATAGAACACCGCCAGTCCGATCAAGGCGAGAAAGGCGTATATGCCGTATAGAAATAAGCGATCTCCGAACGATTCTCTTATAGTTCCGCGCAAGTGTTCCCCTCCTCTACCATAGACTGCTGTCGGACACCTTGCGCGCCAACGCGTTGACCAAGACGAGCAGCAGCAGATTGACCACGGAATTGAACAGCCCCACGGCGGACGAGAAGCTGAAATTCGCGCCGAGCAGCCCGATCTTATAGACGAAGGTCGGAATGACCTCCGACGTGCTAAGGTTGAGCGGGTTTTGCATGAGGTAAATTTTCTCGAAGCCGACGCGCATGAGCTGACCGACATTCAGAATGAGCAGGATGACGGCGGCGGGCAGCAGACCGGGAATGTCGATATGAATCATTTTCTGAAACCGCGACGCGCCGTCGACTCTGGCCGCTTCATACAGCTGCGGATTGACGCCGGCCAGCGCCGCCAAGTAGATGACCGCCCCGTATCCGGTCTGCTGCCATACCTCCGACCAGACGTAGATCGACTTGAAGTACCCGGGCTCTCCCATGAAGTTGATCTCCGGAAAGCCGAACCACGTAATGATATGGTTGACGAAGCCGAGCTTCGGAGACAAAAACAAGATGATCATGGAAACCATAACGACCGTCGAGATGAAGTAAGGGGCGAACGTCACCATCTGCACGCTCTTCTTGAACGCGCCGACCCGCAGCTCGTTCAGCGCCAGCGCAAGCAGGATCGGCGCCGGGAAGCCGACGCATAGGGCGTACAAGCTGATCCCGAGCGTATTCCACATCAGCTTCGAGAAATTCGGCGACGTAAAGAAGTCCTCGAAATGCTTGAAGCCCACCCAAGGGCTGCCCAAGATGCCTTGCACGACATTAAACTCTTTAAACGCGATCAGCGCGCCGTACATCGGTACGTATTTGAAAATCGCGATGTACAGCAGCGGGAGAACAATGACGAAATACAAGTCCCAGTTTCGTTTCATTTTCTTCGCGGGCAGCCATTCCCTCCGCACCGACGGCCGCGGCTTCGGCCGAGGTGTTACCGCTTTCAGATTCACGAATCTCGATCCCCCCATTCGGATGTTTGTTCGACGGTCTTATCGTAAGCCGAGTCGGCGGGGAATCCAACTCTCACTATTCCGACACGGGTCGATTTTCCTCCCGTTCCAGGAAGCCTTGCGGGACGCGGGGTTCCGGGCGGGAGCGATCCATTTTCCAGTCGACAATCAAAAATCCGGAGGTTTCCCTCCGGACGGTTACGCCCTAACTCGATTCGCCATGTCTTCGGAAATCTACAGGGGAAAAGCCGACGACCTTCTTGAACGCCCTTCGGAACGTCGTCGCATTCGGATACCCGACCTTATCCCCGACCTCCTGGATCGAATGCGACGCCTCCAGCAGCATCCGTTTGGCCTCCTCCACTCGCTTGCGGGTCAAGAAGTCGATGAAATTTTCGCCGAATTGTTCCTTAAACAGGTGACTTAAATATTTCGAATTGATCTCGAAACGATCGCTTAAATAATCGAGGGATAAATCCGGATTGGCGTAATGCTCCTCCACGTAGGTTCGAATTTCCTTCAGCAAGGCGCAATGGCTCTTCTCTTCCCGCAACCGGAGCGTGTGCGCCCGGAAGTCGTGCAGGATGTCCGTCAGATCGGCCTCCATTCGAGCCCACGTGTCCAATCGCTTCGCGGCGTCCAACAAGCCGGGCAGCGCCTTCCCCTTCCACAGCTGGCCATACTCCTTCGGCAGCTGCGTAATTTGCAAATCCAAATAGTAAATGAAGTAATGGACCAGGATCAGCAAGTCGTCCTTCGTCCGCAGACGGCTCCTGGCATCGGCAAAGAAGAGAGACAGCTTGTTCTCCCACTCCGGGTCGTCCAAGCGATAGGACTCGGCGAAATCGTGAATGAGCGCGACGGCCTCCAAGGAATCCCCGCGATCCGTCGTTCGCCTCTCGAGGACGTCCGCATACGCAATCCACCGGTCACTGCCTAACACCGCTTTATATTGAAGCGCTTGGACGGCTTCCTTGTACGAGTGCGCCACCTCCGCCCAACCCGACTTTTCCAGCCCGAGCCCCGCCGTTACCGTAAACTTCAAGTTGTCGTTCACCCAGCGACACAGCCGGTCGAAGGCTTCCCTGCGATCCGCGTCCGGCCGGTCCGCGAACAAGATGCCTGCGAACCGATCCTCCGAAATCCACTCCACCCACACGCGGGAAGGATCCGTCCCCATAATTTCCCTCGTCACGCTGTGGACAATAAACTTAAACAAATATCGGTCACGTTCCTTATACTTCTGGAACACCTCATCGTAGCGGTCGATCTCCGCGACGAAGACGGAAAGCCGCTCGCCGCCGGGATTCAGGCCATGCTTCTCCAGCTCTTGGTGCAGCCGGTCCGGATCGATGTCCCGACACCCGTTCAGGAGCTCGCCGAAGAAGCTCTTCTTCTTCAGCTCGGCCGTCTCCTCGATTTGTTTCTCGATATGCTCCGACTTCGCGATATAACGGTCGATCGTGCTCTGCAGCACGAAAAACTCGTCGCTCCGCATATCGCCTAACGATTCCGTCTCCTTATGCAAATACGTGTCGATCTTCGCGATTAACTCCTTCAGCGGACGATAATTCCGCCGGGTCACGTACACGATCGACACAATGCCTAAGCCGAACACGAACAGCCCGACGACCATCCAGACGTCGGACAACAGCGAAGTCGCCTGCAGGATCGTCCCGTCGACCATGCCGCTGTCGATCGTCCAGCCCGTATACCTGGAGGTCATGCTCGACATCACGGGGCCGCGCTGCCCGCCGTCGTCCGCGCTGCCGAACAGCCGCTTCCCTTCTGCGTCGCGTACCGTCACGAAGACGTTCGTCGAGCCGGTAATGTCCTCCAGCATCCGCTCGAGCGCCGACGCGCGCACGTTCACGATGAAGCCCCCTTGGCCGCCGATGTTGAGCGGGTACGGGTAGACGAGACTGAGTACCTCTTTATCCTCTTGGAACGGGTAGTGCTTGTATTTCCTGAGGCCCGTCCACTTCGTAAGGCGGACTCCCTCTTTCAAGGCGCCGATAAACTCGCGGTCCTCCGACTTGCGGATCGGATGAATCAAATTTCCGTTAAAGATCAATTCGTCTTCGAATCGCACGAGATCGATGGACTCGACCATCGGCAGCTGCTGCGTTAACAGCTTCAATTGCTTCGATACCCGGTAATGTAGCGCGACGTCGTGCAGATCGGTTTGATAGAAAAACTCCAAGTAGATCGGTTCGTTCATCAAATCGTTAACAACCGTCGTGTCGATCGATTTCAACGAGACGTCGACGGTCTGCAGAATTTGCGAGGTGGATACCCGGTTCGCCGAGATCGCGTTCTTGCGCTGCTGTTCCGACAGCATGTTGAAGAAGATGAAGAAAATAAAGGAGCATAAGATGAGGAAGATGGGGATGTATGACCAGATCATTCGGTGAAACCAAGAATTTTTCATTCCCTGCCCTCCCGAATCGATTATCTACCTCGGAAACGACTCATTGAAATGATATATTCACTAGTTTCGTTATAGAACTGGATTTTCCTTCCTGACCAAAGACATAATGAAGGCGATTTCATTCTACCCGCTGTAAAACTTGACCATGAAAAAAACTGCACCTCCAATGTTAGATGAGCGTCTAACCATCGGGGTGCAGTTCACTCTGACAGTAGCGGTCTATTACGATGCCTACTCGCAATCCGGTGAAGACTTCCAATGGGAGCATACCCGAAATCGGTCTGGAATGAACGCCCGTTTGGAAGGATGTGTCGGCCGCTTACAGCTTCTGAATTTTGGACGGGTTGTTGATTTTGTACGGCACCGGGTGACGCGTCAGTTTTTTGGCGGCGACTTTCGCTTCGAAGGTCAGCGCATCGCCAACTTGCAATTCCATTTTTTTCAGCGTGGCGCTGTGACTGGACCAGGCGGAGCCAAGTTCCACTCCTAGCTCTTCGATGACGACATCCCCGTATACGACCACTTCGTCATCCTCATCGGCGAAATGGTTCGGCACGGTCGTAAATTGCTCGACGACCGCCCGCATGCGCACCTTGTCCTCCGGCAGCTTGATTTTACCGGTCCCACTTCTTGACGACTTCGGGGCAGTCCGCTTCGCCGCAGCTTCGTCATCCGTCTGATCCGTTGCCGCTTCGCCATCTTTCCGGTTCGGTGACGCTTCTGTCGCAGCGTCCCCCTCCGGCCCGCCCGCTGTCTCCTTCGGCTCGTCCGCCGCCTCTGCGGGCTCGTCCGACGGAGCGGCAGGCTTCGTGCCGAACTGGGACGCTTGCATTTCCTTCAGATAGGACGGGTGGATACAATGCAACGTCCCATCGTCGAAGCTGATGACAGCCGTCACATCGTCGACGTAGCCGACAACGGTGCACGCCATGTTCAGCCCGTTCCCTTTATAATAAAACGTCTTCATCCTAGATGCCTTGTCGGTCAGCAGTCCCCATTCCTTGCATTTTCGGATTTGTTCGTCCTCGTCCGCAAACGTCAGGTGGCCAACCGGCCGGATGGCAAACGAATAAGCCATACATTGCACCGTCCTTTTCGCATATGCGCCCGAATTGGCGCTTTCGTCCATTGTACCACCTTGCTCCGGCGACGGAAAATGACATTACGATCTCGCGGGATTCACTGGGCGAAGCCGAAGGTACACGCTGGGCGCGCGGCAAGTCAACAGAAGCTGCAGGATCGGGAGCAGCAGTGGAAGGCAGCAGAATCGAGATGCCGGCTGAGCGACGAAGCAATTCGGATGGCGCGGTCGCGGCAGCAACGGAAGCTTTCACCCACATGTTTCTGCTTGATTCGAAGTTGACGTGACAGCTCATAAATCGCCAGTACGCCTTCCGAATGCAGCTGCTTATTCGACCCTGTCAGCAACTGAAAAACCTTCTCCGGCAATGCTCCAATATGCATCTGACGAAAAAACCACAATACGGGAACTTGCCGCATTGTGGTCTCAATCATTTTGATGCTGATGTCGGAGGGCTTCTATGAAACAAGTCTGTCTATCATCGGAAAACGAGTAATACACTTTGTAACGGTCGACTAAAATCCTATATGTCCCCTGCCAAGAGGGCTCTCTTGCGGGCATGGAAACCATGAGTGAAAGAATCTTGTCTTGGATGCTCCGGACCAAACGAATCCGGTATTCTTTCGTTTCTTCTTCCGTAAAATGAATGCTTTGAATATCCCTCAAGCTTTTCCTAGCCGAAGGGGTCCACTTCATATTCATTACAGCTGTCCCTTTTCAATCGCCTCAATGAGATCGTCGGTTGAATAGAGCGTGCCCTCGGCAATATCACGTTTGGCTTGCATAATCAATGCCTTAAGCTCACTGTCGCTTTCGATTTCTTCTTGGACAATGTTGCTTAATGGCTTCACCAGATAATGCTTACCCTCGACATCGACGATAGTGTCTTTATGCTCATATATCCATTCCTTGAAGAGCTCCGCATCATTGCCTTCGAGTTTTTTAAGCAACTTGGTGTCCCTCCTTAGATCGATCTTGTAAGTTTTATTATAACATTGATGACTGTAAGAAACAGCCTGAGATAAATCACTCGAGGAGAGCTTTATAACTCCTGCCTCCCCGCCCGCCGCTCGAAATGCACATGCAGCCGATACTCGCACACATCCCGCGTCCACCGATGCACGATTCTCCTATGCTCCGCCGCCGGTACATCCACTAACGAAAGCATCCCATCCTCGAACCGCGTCATGCTGCCGCGAGCACCGGCCCACTTCGTCAGCGGCATCCGCGCAATAAACCCGCTGACAGCCGTCTCGTCGTACGTCCACAGCCGCCGCGACTCCGCATCCGAGAAGTCGATCCGCTTCCGATACTCCTTCTCCATCAAGTAACGATGGAAGAACGGCGCCACCTCTTGCGGCGTCACCGGCTCCGCCCACCGTTCCGCGCCCAGCTCCAGCATGTACAGCAGCAAGACCATCTTATAGCTCTTCGCCATCGCCTCTTTTCGACATCCCGCAGCCACGCCTCGCTCGCCTCGTACGCAGCCTGCTCCTCCGCCGTCAGACAGCCCGCCCAGGACAAGAAGCTCGAATACGAACCGAACGTCTGCGCATACCCCTTGCTATCTTCACGCCCGTCGGGATGAAGCGGCACCGCCAGTCGTTCGCGGCAAGTGTGTAGATGGCGGCGACCACGCAGCCATATTTGTTTAGCTAAGTTAAATAAAGGAGCGGTTGGATCGGACTTAGGACTCATTCAAAAAAAAACATAGAATAGATCACTCTCAGCCTATCCAACAAAAGTTCGACAGCATTTATTCGACTTATTTCCCGGGAAAGCGAGTATGTGGCATCTCTTAAAGCAAGCTCCTTATCTTATATCGACAATTATCCAATCATTTTGGCAACGATTAATGCTGCTTTCTTCAGTTGATTCATGTCAAAGGAAGGTGGAATAAAAAGTCTACCCTTTTGTTAGACATGCAACTGTATGCGGGAGCATGTGGGGGTTGGATATGATCTGCATTAGTCGGATAAAACCCTTGATTTATAAGGGTTTTATCCGCGGCGTATTCTTTTTGTTCGCGTTTTGTTGCTTGCTGACGGTGTTCGTCAACAAGTCGTCAACAAATATCCAAAGACTACACAATCAAGAGGAGTCGGACACCAACTTGGGTGAGTCCTCATTGACTCGGTCGGGGTAATTATGTAGTCATCTTCGTTCAGTACCTTTACAATTCATTGAAGTTCCTCCTCAATCCTTTTAATAATCATCTCAGCAGTTTTGTTGTCAGTTGCCAAAGTAATGATGCTGAATATTTTTGAAATGAGCTTGCGTTCTGCCTTGTTGTATTGTGAAAGCCGGTCCGTGCGGCGTAGCATTTTAGGTTCTTCATACTCCTTATCTTCTTCAGGCGATATTACAGGTGGCACCGCAGCAGTAATCTTTCTCTTGGGGCGTTCAAGTTCAATCCGTTGAATTACTTTCTGCATTAGCCCATCTGATTTATTTTTCACTTTATCAATTTTTCCCAGTGCACTTTCTGCTGCCTTTTTTGTTTCTAGAACAGACTTAAGTTCGCGTTCGCGATGTGATGCATCCACAAAGAGACCTGCAGTTTCCTTTACTTTGAACTCAGTTTCCTTTTTTTCATATGTATCAATTTTTTTGTATGCACTGTTAATAGTAGAGCCGTCGTGGTAGATTTTGTAAAGCTCATCATTGAAATACCTTTGCAACTCACGCTCGAAATCAGCCCTTGCTGGATTCTCATTAAAATAGTCTCGTTGTGAGTTAGGAATAAGGTCCCTGTTCACTGCGAAAACCTCACCAATAAAATAACTATTGCCACGGTCTTCTTTGAATAATTTCTGGAGAGCGTCTTCACCACCGATCTGGATATTCTCTTTTCGCAATCGCAGGCCACGCATTTGGTTAATCTTTGGGATCGCTTTCTGGAATCTAGATATGCCGACCCACATCCACGCAATCAACTCACCATTTTTGTGGAAATCCTTAAAGTGGACACCAAATATATCATCGTACTTATTCCCCGTTGACGACTCTTTCAATATTGTCGTATATCTCTTAAAGATTGGCTCCCCATCAAGCGTAATATTATATTCGTCGATTTTCGTGCCGATTTCCTTAGCATGATTGTATATATCGGTTCGGTAAATGAAACTGTTTTGATAAGGAACAGGAGCAACAAAGGAAAGATAGTCCTTGATTTGTTGAAAATCGAGCAAGTCGGTGTTCTCCGAATTAATATAGTTCAGCTCCACACGAAAAAAATGCGAATCAATATTGTTTGTCTTTTTCCGCTCAAAACGATTTATGGCATTTAGCACTTCGTTTGCCGTGTGTTTCTTTCCACGTGCATTCTCATCGATAAGCCGGCGCATCTTCTTGGCATCGCATACCATAATGGACTCAGTTTCCTCACCTTTGACTGAAGAGCTGAAAATAAGTTCATTGCAGTACGCTAAGCCGCACAGCCTACCGATGCCCCTAAACCCTTTATCTTCACCGATTTTCTTATCGGAGTCAGCGATATTTCCCAGAGTTTCTTGAAAAGAAGCGGCAGGAATCCCTGTAGCATTATCCTCAATGATGATTGTTCGCTTGTCACGATCTAACCATATTTTAATGGTACCTTCATCATGTTTAAGAAGCCCTTCTTTAACGGCTTTATCGATCTGATCACAAGCATTCTGAATATATTCGCGGTAGATCACCTTGGAGTCTTGGTACATTCCTGTTGTTAGATTCTCAAGAATGTTTGCGCCAAAAATATAGTCTGCCATGTCTATATATCACCTACTTACTTGAACTGTTTGTAAACGGGTTTTGGAAAATGTATCTTCAAAAGGGAACGGAAGATGGGGTTCTGAACTAGATAATCACCCTGCTTAAAACGTGTTAACATATTTTGGTATGTGCTAGGAAGGCTTCTATAATCAGCGGTCGATGTTTCAATAGAGTTGGTCCTTCCATAAGCATGCGTTGCACAGTTGCCTGTTACACGCGGATGAATTGCAGAACGGAACTGCTCCGCCGCGAAAAGGACAACCCCTAATGAACGACCGCGCTCAGTGATATCGAGGATTTCACGGAGGATAGGTGACGACTTCGGTATCTCCTTTGACGCATACTTGTTGAGCTCATCAATGAAAATAACAATACGTGTCGGCGGCTCAACTCCAGACTCGGCATCGTATTCGCCTAACTTTAAGTTATAGATGGTCCGTACAGCGTCACCGAAGACAAACGCCTGCTTGTCTTCAGGTAGCTTGGCAATGTCAATTACATATACCTCGTTTTCCCGTATTTTCTTCAGCTCGTCGGCCAAGCGACATTCGTGCTTGCTTGGATCAGTGCGATTAGCAAACATATCGTCGTTCTTGGTAGCCTTATTAATGATGCGCTTGAACTTTCTCCAACTTAGTACAGAAATTTCATTGGAAACTCGTTGCTGGGAACCTCGCCCCGCGGGTTGGGAACGCTGAGACAGTTCATCGACTTTTTCCCTAAACTCAGTCCACGTATCAATATTGCCAAAATCCGGGTC
Source organism: Paenibacillus antri (assembly GCF_005765165.1). NCBI lineage: Bacteria > Bacillati > Bacillota > Bacilli > Caryophanales > Paenibacillaceae > Paenibacillus > Paenibacillus antri. The sequence goes on from NZ_VCIW01000001.1 coordinate 497,192, forward strand.
AGTCTCGTCGATGATTTTGCTAATGATTGCTTCCATGGTCTGCTGAGGATCGTCAATATCAGCGAAGAGCATCTCTAGGCTCTCCTTATCGTCCTCATACGTGTACTTAAACTTTTGTAATTGCTCGTCTTCTATATACGCCTTCACATCTTCTGGAGACAGATATGTACTTTGCTTCGCCGACGCATTACTCGCGAAGGGGATATAATACTTCACATTTTTGAAAGGATCAGTAGACAACCCTAATGATTCGTATTCCTCGAAAATACGCTTCTCTTCGCCGGGTGCAACAGTTGAAAAGTCGTTCGGCCGGTCTATAGCCATTAAATCTCTTCCCTTAACATTGAATATGACAAAAGCAACGCTTTCGTTCATCTCGGCGTTAAGATACTGATCTTGTATGGCTTTCATTAGGAACATCGCATAAGAGGTCTTTGCGGCAAGCCCTGAGATACCTGATATATTGAGGTGTGCACCCTCCGGTCCCAAAATGAACTTCGAATTCAGATATACAGGGAGGGTAACCTCTTCCGTGGTACCTTCATACATCGTGAGAGACCCGCAGACAAGGGGATTTTCAATACGATCAAGTCCAAGTGCCATCGTAATTTCATCGGCTGTAGCAAGGTATACCTTGGCGTTATTATGGACTGGAGTGTATAGGTTTCTGTTATTAAAGGAAACCTTGGCTTTAGCATAGTTCATACCAACACGTAGGGTCGGCTCATCGATAGTTACATCACCGAAGTCACTAGAGATAAAGTTTGTCAAAAAACTCTGTGCATCAGTGATGTGTGAGATGTTCTCAATAACGCCAAAAGTATAGGAGCCTTCGATATGTTCTACTTTCACGATATCGAAAGCATGAAGTTTCAAGTCCGAGTTTGTCCAGAAATTAAACTCATCCATAGTTGTGGGACTTTTTTCGGTCGCTAGAACGCGACCAATCAATTTACTCATAAATTATTCTTCTCCTTAAAATAGATGCAAGAAACTCTCAGTACTAAGATAACGCGATTTCACAAAAGACTCTGTCAAGTATATAGGGTATATGTGATTCGCCCACCGGAGGTCCGAGCCATAACATACAGGATTACGTTCATTTATGAGGTAAGCGCTTAGTGTGTCTACTAGTTCGCTGTCAATGCCCGCCTCAATTTCTTCACCCGTAACGAGAATTTTTTCGATCTTTAGTATCCCGTCGAACGGCGTTCTGGTCTGCTTTTTATCTCTTAGGCGGATGTACCACACAGCGAACTTGATATCGCCAAGCATCGGATTCTCGTACTCTGCCACTGGAGTGCGATGATAGAGCGGCATATCCGCGATAAAACCAGGATTAGGTTTCCCATTAATATCCTCGCATACTTCTGGGTTGAAATTCTTTGACGCGCCTATTACCCAGTTATAGTTATTCTTGAAAGTTTGGTATCTCTTCTTGTCGGTTTTATCGTCTTTTGTTGGTCGATACTCTAGCGACCCGTCCTTGACTAAGTAATTGTTATGATTAAGCTTTCCCTCGCGTACAAGCTCAGCAACAAATTCTTTCTCAGCTTCTATCATTCTATCCTGAACACAGGCAGTAGCACGATCCTCGAACTTCTTATCTTCATTTCTAGATGTTTTATACGGCAAAATGGTGGAAAACTCTATCCCCAGTTTCTTTAATTCTATACACTCGCTTAATTTTTTTGTCGTGGCAGGCCAAAAACCAGATTTTCCATCCGCATCAGCTACATCTGGCATAGATAAAACAAACTCACGCTTAAACTTGGCCGGAGCTACTTTCTTATCGACGCGACGGCAGCAACCGACACCAATCTGTCCGGCAATCACAGGGTATATAACACTTCGGCCGCCAGATTGTCTGTATGCGATGTCATCCACCTTGAAAACCCTACGCGAACCGTCCAAGAAATAGCTAAGAATTTGATCATCCCGTGAGGCTAGCTTCTTGCACAGTCCTGACAGGTCGACGTAGGTCCTATGTTGAGTCGTTTCTGCTCTTCTTTTCCAGATAATCTCGCTATTTCCATAGTCGACTGACGGACGATCCGCATGATCAAGCCCATACTTATGACCCTTATAGCTCTTACCACCAGTAACTTCAGCAAGGATATTCATAACCTTGTCATGCTTTGGTTTAGAAAAATGTTCGTTGGTGCTACTCATCATTCCTTTGCCTCCTTGCTGACAGACCCTTCTGTTTCCTTGCTCACGTCTATTATCCATTTTTAATATACTTGCAATTTAGAATCTTTTAACGAAATGACCGGGGATCAATAATTAAAAGCCCAAGAGCATTCCTCCGTATTTAACTAAAGACTCTAACGGAGCTATTTATAATTACCTTGTTTAAAAACTTATCCGAAGGTTCCCTTGCTTAACCTCACACAAAATCCCAACTGTTCCCAGGCCTTTCACTCGTGACACCTAAAAAAAATTAATTAAATACCTTAATTATTATATTATCTTCAATGCCCATTGTTAAGAAACGATTTTCTGAAAAAATCTATTCCTCCGGTCCGTAGATTGTTGAATTAGGATGGAATTTTTTCACGATTAGTTACAAAAAATTTGATTAGTCCAAGCGCTATTATCAAAAACACCAACTACTCGATACTCTCCGGAGCATTGTGTCCCTAATTTTCTGAGATAAATCACAAAAACCGTCCGCATTAACAAAGGCATCAGGCCTTAGTTTGTAGGATACATGCTTTTCCATACTTCTAGTTCATAAGACCTTTAATTTATGTAATAATTTCTCCTCAAATCTAGCGGATCCCTCTATTTTGCATCATCCTTTTCAGATAAACCCAAATGGAACAAATAACAAAAAACCCCAGATTCACGATAATAGTGAATTCTAGAGGTTTTTGACGATAAATTATCTAATTTGTAACATGATTATTCCCCTTGCCACGCTGCCGCAACTTCCATCTCACCTAATAATTGCTCATCATTATCACATTCCATACTACTTAATAGGGATTCATACTCACTATACACCTTACGGAACGTTTGGGAAACGCGAGAGTCTGAGTAAATATTTACGGACTGACCATTTACTTTTGTATTAATACGTTGCATAAAACTTTCAACGCGGACGTAATCGCTTATATCCATTTTGCATTCGCCATGTTTGTTAATTAAGTCTTGTTTCAACATATCAAAAAACGGGAACAGCTTTCCGTTTAAATGTTGAAGATCAAACCCTTTGCTAATAATATAGTCCTGGTATTGTTCAAATACCTGTGTAGAAGGGACAGGTGTGAATAACATGGGGATGACCGAACCAACTCGCTCGCTGGCATATAGAGCGGTATCATAGATCTCTTCCAGGTCTTCACCAGGCAGTCCAAACATAACAAAAGCATTTACATTCTGTCTCCGCGTGTCGAACCCGACTTCCTCCAAAGCTGCTAACAACGATTCAAAGCGATGTAAATTACTGTTCCACGATCGATTCCATCGGGCGTTGGTTTCCTTTTTTATTGTTTCAAGGGGCAAGTAGATCTTTTCGAATCCGGCTAATTTCATTAAATATACTATTTCTGGAACGCCAACCAGGTATAATCCCAGTGAACTGTCACTTTCATTTTCATATACGATCTCATCCCTGCCGTTATCCTTTGGAACTTTACGTAAGATGACTTCTTCTCCGCCTATTTGCAGCTTTAGATACTCCTCGGGATTACTCTTGTCAATAATCTCAACTGATCCCTGTGTAAGGTCCTCTTCCAAAGTTATAAATGAACGTTTCTGCATTGATTTTTGGTTTTTATAGTTTTCGTATATCCCTTCTGTACCTGGCTGTTCCGGAGGCAAATCTGTATCTACCGATAGTGTAGCAAGTATCTGCCTATTCGATTTTAACTTAAGTAAAAAACGCTTATGGTCACTCAATGCTACTCCAATCTCAATTCCTTCCGGAGCATAAATCTTAATCCCGTATAACGACTTATCTGTAAGAACAGCTTTCAAAATACGCTTGAATTCTTTCATTTTCATTAATAAATTATCTTCATAAAAGCAAAAAACTCGTGTCCCTTGAACAAATTTTTCTTTAATCTCCCGTATTACATCCTCAAAGTCTCGATTGCGTACTTTTGTTCCATCGTTAAGAATGTTAGACGCACAGTACGAGCAAATATGCGGACATCCACGGGATGTAGTTAATATTGTGTAGGGTGGGCGCTCGCCCTCTTCATATAAGTCCGTCGCTAGTGCTAGGTTCGAGGCCCCTGGGATCTCATTTCGAACTACAAGATGCTGCGACATCAGATGCTCATCTGAGAGTTTTACATAGTCTCCTTTAATTACAAGTGCTTCAATTCCAAGCTTAGAGCCAGCATGCCCAGGTGCCAAAGTAGGATAAATGCCCCCTACCCTAATTTTTGCTTGGGGAAATACTTCCAGAGCAAGTTTAATTACATCACGAGTACTTTCCCACCAATAAGTCATAATTGAAGTTACCCAAAATTCAATAACTTCGTACTCTTTATATTTTATCTCTTCTTTAAGCTCGAATAACTGGTTTTCTAACGTTCCAATCGGACAACCAAACTCATATTTCCATTTCTCATTTGGTTTCAACTTATAACCAAATCTATCAGGAACGTACTCCTTGTTTGTACCTAAGACTACGACACTTTTCTTTTGCTTTCTTACTGCATCAAAACTTTCAAATTCTGTTACACTTTCAATGACGCCACTTTCTTTCCCGTATGGATTTAAGCAATCAAATAATTTTAAATCATATAAATTGCTTTCGCGCAGCCAAGTCGCAATCTTTAATAAGCCGTGAGGCATACTCCACCTAGCCCAGTATTGCGTGTCGTATATTGGTGGGTTAACTAATATCGCAAGTTTACGGCGTTCCATAACATCAACCCTTTTTCCCTAAACTTCTCTTTAAAGCAATAGAACAGTAATGATCATCAAAAAAATTAAATGATTGACCCAATCTCTTCTCATTCAGAAAGCTTGTATGCTGGTAAAACTCCTTGTACTCTTCCCTGGAAATTCCGTTTTTCTCCGATAACGGAAAAACATGAGGTGAAAGTAGGTCAAGCTTACCGGCTTTGGAGTATGATTTATATTCATCCGTATTAAAGGATGGCGTATAAGGCTTAGGTATAAGCGAACCACAAAGTTGTAACAGCTGAAAACTATGACGGAACATTGTCTCTAAGTCATCATCTTGTGTACCGATCATCAGAAAACCAGCTAGGTTCCCAGAACTAATTTTATACCTTTTTAATTCTCTATATACCCTTAGGTAATGATCAATTGCGAGATCATTACCTTCTTTTTCATACTCCAGAAAGAATGAACGAAATCCTGCTTCGTACATGTCTTGAAAGATCCCCGGTGGAGCATCTTTAATCTCAACTCCACACAATCCGTAAAGGGACAGTTGTATTTCTTGTTTCTTGAGTTCCCTAATAAATTCTTTCAGTATTTCACCATTATTTACGAATAGGTTGCCCTCAAAAATAACCACATCTTTTATATTATTCCGTTTCAATACGTTTACTTGTTCCAAAAGCCCAGGAACTGGGTCCAAGGAAAACTTTACCCCCCCAAACTGGGGGAGTTTTTCTGAATTCAATTTTCTAGTGATTGCCTTGTAGTATATCTCAAAATCCGGCAAACAAGATTTCAAATCAATGAAATCCGTAACCAAGAATGTGGCCCCAATTCTTTGAGCATGCTCGGTTTCTATCGCCGCATATGGACCAATAATGGAAATCTTCACCCCAGGAATCAGGGTTTTTAAATAAGGGATCAGCGTTCGTAACGTTTCGTACCAATATGAGGTAAGGGTATTTATAACAATATGATCGGGTTCCCATTCTTTAAGAACGAGACGAAGGTTCTTAGACGCTTCATCCATAGGCATCCCATATGTGCGTGCCTTATATGAGGTGTTATCAATTATTTTTTGCTTTGCTAAATCTCTGACAGCCACACGCCCAGACTCCGTTGGGAGCATAAAATCAAGTAGTTGAACATCGCAATGCATTTGGTCTAATAGTGTACTTAACATAAGGAGGGTTGTTGGTTGGTTCCAACGTACCCATGCATATCTAACCTCTTGTACAGGAGGATTTATAAGTAATACCTTCGTGTTTGAAATAAATTCCTTTAGCCACTGGTTTGCTTGTATACAAATGCCCATTTTTCGTCCCCTGCTAAATTTTGTTAGTTACAAGTTTGATGTAAACCTCCATTTGGTCTTGCGGGAGGTTAGAAGCAACTGTTGCCAAGCAATGCTTGATGAACCCCGCATCTCCCATTGTGCTTCGAATCGGATGATCCCAATTTAAGTAGATTTTATTCTGACTTGGATTCACCTCACAAAATGCTTTCACATGCTTCCCCTGTTTGTAGATAATCTCGAAATCTTCTCCACCAATTGAAATATTACGTTTCCAGATATCAGCACGTTTATTTAACTTTAATGTCTTGGACACATAATCAATTTGATAATCACCTGTTACTTCTTCCTCAACTGAAACAGTAAAGGATGCTAGTTTCCCTTCGGCTTTAAAAGGTGCCGCAGGGGCCAACTGAAGCTCATACGTCAAGCTTCCTTTGTAAAAGTGGTCCATCACCTCAGGATCCTCAAAAGAGAGTTCCATTATGCCGGCACTAGCTTCAATAATTGCATTACGTTGAGCTTCATGACGTTTTATAAAATTCGTCATACTGGCGTTAATATCACTTCGGTTTATAATAGCATCAATCAACTGTTTTAGTGGGCCCTCTAATCTTTCCGGATTGTCACCGATCAACAGTTGCTTTAACCGATTATATTGCTTGCTTTCCTTATAAAACCCATCACGCCCGGGGTTTATATCATGAATTGCATCAATACCTTTTGTGATATTAATTTCACCTGATATTTGGGATAAGGCAACTTTAGATGAGCCCGTAAGTAATTGGTCGAGTCCAAGGAATGTGGGGTCCCCTATTGCCACCCCTTTTACTCGGATCAATATCCCACGGCATTCAGCAGGAAAAATAGTTGTCGATTGACCAATTAAAAATCCTTTTGCCTCAAAATCGTCATTAGTAAACCGTAATATTTTTATTAGGTCAGCATCTGTATTTTCATCTAGCTGCCGTTCCGGTTCTATTACTTTACGATGCAGATTTTCAGTTAAACCACCATTAATGGAGTATGAGATAGTTATGGGGTAATCTAAGTTCTCCCCGTCCATCTCAGCCCGGATAAAATCGCGAACTCCCTCAGGAATGTTATTGTGGAGATTTGCCTTTATTGGGATAATACGACTAAGATTCCAAAGGAACTGTTCATCTCCGCCAAAACTCTCAATATTCCTAGCCCGTTTTTTCGCAGGTTTAGAGAGGTCCCTCACAACAAAATCTTTTAGCTCTTTTAATGTTATTCTTGTGTAAGAGCCTTGCTGTTCCGACGGCTCAACTACTCGAATGGTAGTCGTGCAAAAATTATCAATATCTTCAAGGCTACGATTAGATTCAAGCGAGAATAAAGCTTTAAAGTTTATCGTCGCAACAAGCTCAATTTCAGAAGCTCTTAAGGTGTACGCTACCTGTGCGTAATTTAGAGATTTCTGAGTCGTAACAACACCATGCTCTTGAATATCAAAAGCAACTGGCTCACCGTTTTCATTCGTTATACTAATAACTTCAATACGTTCCAATAATTCACGCCCAAGACCACCTGGAACAATAACTCCCAGATCTAACCTTCTTTGACCATTGGCTTCCCAATGAAACACATGTTGCGAGATTGACCCTTTCTTTGTTCTAACTTCTACTTCATCACAGTATCTAGCAGGAGCGAGAAAACCAATTCCTTTACCACCAATCCGAGGCCTTTGCTTTCTCGAAGTATACTCATCCTTTTGGGAGCTTTTTCCGATCCTAATATAATCCCTTACGAATTCTATAGGGTCCATCCCACAGCCATCGTCTGATATGGTCAACAAGCGATAATTCTCGATAAAATCTAAATGAACGCTATCAGCATCTGCATCATAAGCATTTGATACCATTTCTTTGACGGCCTTTACGAAAGGTTGATATACACCAGATAACTCTCGTAATACTACAGGGCTAATGCCGCCGAATCGCAAGTTAGAATGTGCGGGCTTCAAATCAGTTTCAAAAGTGCTCACTCAATAACTCCTCCAATGCGTACAAGGCCAGAGTTCCTGTACATTGTTCCTCATCAACTGTCAATAGCATCACGTACTTATCGTTTATATCTACTAAAAACTGATTATTTTGCTTTGTGAACTGTGCTTGCCTGCCCGTCGGAATATGATATGCACAGAATTCATCATATTTCGTCGACCATACCAATATCTCTTGGTTAATAACTATATCTGCAATAAAGCTATTTCTGGCGTATGTTTCATTATAGGAATCAAACGTCCCCTTGGTTCGTCCCTCATTTGTGACGTTATCTAATTGCACCTGCCATAAAGAATCTCCAGTTCGTTTATCGATACAAACCATTTCGTCATTGGGCAGGAGAAATATAAGCTTGTCCCCCAACGCACCTCGATACTGACTGCCAGAGAAGTTGTTTAATTGCCAAGCCGTTCTTCCTTCTTGCTTGGCGATAAGCCCCTTCTGGTCAGAATTTTGTACCATCTGCATTTGTCCGAGAGACCATATCCCAGATATCGGCGAAGCCCTTCCCAATGTAGATGCGGTACCCGATGTTAAGTCAATTTGTAAGAGGCCGCAGCTATAGGTCCTCGATGTATTATCTAATGTATACGGAATTGAGAATTTCTCGACTAAAGCAACTTGATTGATTTCCCATTCCATTTGGAAGGTGGATAATGTAAACCAGCCAAAGCGACTAAGTTGGTCATGGGTTCTAGCATCTTGTACTTTGGATAATAAAACATTAGCGCCCACCGCTCCAATTATTACATTATAAATGGTATTCGTCTCACGAACTTTCTTTTCGTTTATAGAGACCACTTGTAACTTGCGGCGATTTGTTTCCAACTCGCGGGAAAGCACCACCATGTGTTTATCGGTCAACAACGCCCAGTTTGCAACTGACCAGTATGCTGGTAATTTCCCATACCATGTACACTCCATCAACAAGCTCCTGTCGGCGAAAAAATCAATGCATCTAATTGTGTTTTTACCATGTCTGAAGCTTGCCGGCTGGAATACCCTTTAAAGTCACCATCACTCATCCAATTAACGTGTTTAGCACGCATTAAATACTCGTGAAGTTGAGCTTTATCGATCTCCCCCAATTCCCGCTTAAGCACAAGCGGGATAAGGTAACTACCCAGTTTACTTACGGCTAGTGTTCCCATTGACTTTTTTAATAATGAGTTTCTTGTGGCGCTCCAGGCCTCGGGCCAAACTTGTGCAACAACATCCCAAAAATCTATAGCTAATCTATATTGCTTTTCAAGGTCAAGCATCTTTACTTCCCCTGATTGAAACAATTCCTCTAGCGATGCCCTTAAAGATTGAAGCGAAACTGGCCGTTTTGTACCACGGGCGCCCACAAGGTTTACGTTATGGTACCAGGGACTGTCTGGATCTGATTCTAGCCTAATTACAAGTTCTGAAAGAACATCATTTTTATGCCCTACAAAGTAAACGTGACTCATAGAAACTTTTTTCTGCTCTCGGTTGATAGTAATAAATAGGTCTTCTTCATACTCCGTATCTAAATAATTAAATAATAAGAAAGGAATCTCAATCCCTTGCTCAAAGTGCTCTAGTATTCCAATGGTCCGATGTTGTCCATCAATAATTGATAAGTTCTGCCCCCCGTTTATAGAAACATAGCCAAAAGAAGATGATGTAGATGTGTTGAAAGGGAAAAATCCCAACTTTTCGCGTGAGTTAAGTAGAATTGGTGTAAGAAATCCCGCTGGATTTTTATTTAAATACGCCGCGAAATCAATAGCCCTTTTCTTCTCGGGCGGGCGTTGATACCCTAACCGATTTGGTGCCGGAGGGTAATGGTCGCAGAAAGTCAAAGACTGCGCTAACTCCTTTGTCAGAAAACCAGTGAAAATCTCTTGATTCTTCTGTATGGTCCTCATGACTTCAAGTCTATACGTAGTCATGACATCACCTTCCCGTTGCAAATGTAACAGTTACATTATAACCTATTACATTGTTAAGTTTCTATCTTGTAGTGTCATTTTCTTTCAGCCATTAAACACAACAATTCAATAAACGCCGAACCCTTGTCGCTTTGTTTAGTTTGATTAGTGCCAGGCAAATGGTTTTAATACTAAATTAAATCTGAGTGATAGCGTCTGGACAAGCAAAAGAGGGTTTATCTTTGCTATCGAATCCTCATCGTCGAGGAAGTCGGAAGGATACCTTCTACTCGATCCGCCGGCCTCTGTGCTCATTACGGGAAGAGACAGTATGGTCATTACCAGTAACAAGAGCTGGGAGTGGGACGAACTCATGAGCGACGCAGTTCTAGCGACAACCGTGTTCGATCGCATCCTCCGCAATACCCATTTAAGGGGAAATCCACCAGCAAAAAGATAAACAAAAAACCGGAATCTAGTCTGAACCAAGCGCACAGGGGGGTAAAATTACCTTGGCGCTAATGGGTCAAAATAATTCCGGAGTTTACAGTAATAACCAATCGTTCTCCATCAACCTAAACTGTGTACCCTGGTCATGGAATTAATTCGCGAGTAAAAGTTTAAACTGCCCCATACAGTTGATCTAGTTTGTTCTCCAAAATAGATTTCATCAGATCTAATCATTGATGTTAATTGTGTCATGCAGGGTTTCAATTACAGGTATCCATACCGTTTTTACCAGCCCTGTTTTTTCGGAGAAGAATTACATTTAAAAGTTTTTCGGATAAGAATTAGTGGTTTTAGGGTACCTGCTATTTTTTAATGATCTACAACAAGGATTTTCGCAAGTTGTTCCTTTAATATCAGGGGAGTTAACTCTAAGATCTCTTCATTTTTCATAAATAAATAGTTACAAATGTATATAATGTTATCAAATGTTAGAGGTAACGAAATACTTATTTTTGACAACGTAAAAAGTACCGTGTCGCGGTCAACCCTATACAACTTTTTTACTAGTTCCTTGTCACTTTTTAAAACTTCTTCCATATCGTGATCCAGTGGTTTATTTGCAAAACGAAGCCTAAATTTATTTCTTATCATTGGGATTAGATTATTATCCTTGTAGTTCCGGTATGAAAGCTCTGTAAAGAGTTGAACTATTGACCAATCACATGTCTCGAGCGTTGCTACCAACCCGTTTAATGTACGCGAGTGGTCAACGTAACCTTCCCACTCTTCTTTACATTTGTATCTAAGATCATGTTCTACCTCATGCCAGCCTTCTGAAAACACAGTTCTCAATTGCAGTTCAAAGGTGTTGTCAATAAAATGCTTCCTCGTTACTGGTTCAATTAAGTTACTGGTTTTTTCGTCCAACCTAAAAATAAGGTTAGTACGTGTTGGTTTGAAGGTCGAAGAATCTGGATGATCCCTTGATTCGTCAATCTTTTGGAATTTTCTAGTTACGACTGTTTCGCATATTTCAATGTCATCGTTAAAGTATAGTACTATTCTGACTCCAAAAAGGTCTTGTAGTTTCTTATCTGGTCCGTACTCCTTCTCTTCCATCTTATAGAGTAAAGACTCAGTTGTTTTTACCCTTGAAAAGATACGGTAAAATAAACCTATCTTATCCAGTTCATTTTTTATTTGCACCTCAACATCTTTTAGTAGAGAATCTGGTGGTAGTTGCAATAACTGCACAGTATGTACCTCCCCCTAATTATTGTTACGAATCTGTTTTATTTCATAGGATTTTCCGTAATTTAGAGAATAAATCTCTCCCTCGCGATGTAAAATGTCCCTTTTTCTTAAGCGCTGAATGGCTTGTTCAATTAATGGGTGCAAATTATGGTCAACACCATAAAACAATGTTCTATAATGTCTTTTCGGCTGCCCGCCTGCTTTCCCTGATGGCCAAAATTGTTCTATAACTATTTTCTCAAATTCAAGTTCGATGATTTCATCTATTGATGTTATAACACTATGCTGCTTGTCGATAATGTCAATGAATGAGTCTGAGTCACTTCCACTACAATTAATAAATTGAATCTCTCTTTCTTCATTTATGTCATTTTCAAATATACAGTTGTAAAATTTGCAATCAATGAAAGAAGTTTTGGAAAAAGTTGATTTCTTGAAATTCATGTTTGAAAAAGTGCTTGAATAAAAGACACTGCTAACTATCTTATATGAATCGAATTGGAATTCCTTAAGATTGATCTCGTTTTGCATCATATCTCTGTAATCTCTTGTTAATCTGTTCATTAACCTTACATCAACATCAAAATTCTCCTCATTGGAAAAAGCCAGGGAAATAGATTGAATTTTTTTATAAAGCAGTTCCCTTTGTTGCTGGTCACGTATTGAATAAGAAGTGCATGCTAAGTCAATAAATTTAATGTCCATAATATCTAGTTCATCTTTTTCACACATAGCGTTACCCAACAAAATCCCAAACACAAACTCATTAATGAATGCAACCTGATCAAAGGACCCATTCCGGTCAAGTAATACATGACCTGCCAATGTATTTGCTAATCGATCGGAATCTGGCCTATCAACACTGTAGTACCTTTTCCTAGACATCTCCAGGACGTCCAAAAAGTCAGTAGAAATAATTCGTTTGATATTTTCTCGTAAATCAGAAGTAATTCCTAATACGGCCATCTTATACGCCAGCCCTTGAAATATTTCCAACTGTTCCCCTGTTTCTAGCTTCAAATTTTGACGATCTCTTTCCCTCTCTAAAAGGCGAGAGAAATATTTATCAATTAATTGATCAGCATTATTACAGATCGGAACAAACTCTTCAATTGATAAACTTCGAATAAAAGCGAGAATAACAGGATTTAATAATTTCTCAATGCTGCCATCCAACCTGTTGATTACGCTATTTTTTTCTCCACCAATCCAGTCACGTATTGAAGGCTCGTTCAAAATAAATCTTGAAACCTTGAAATCATTTTCTCTATTCTCAATCCACTGATAGAATTTGTCACCAGATAAAAGTGCGCTCTTTCTTGATGTAAGAATTATTTTTGCATTATCCTTTAACATATCACCAATGGTATCAAGCATTGATTCAACTTCGTCAAAGTCAGCATCTGCTTCAGCATGACTTCTAATCATTAATTCATCAAAACCATCTACAATCAAAGGAATTCTACCATTATATATTTCCATTTTAACTAAATCAGAATTTAGATTAGGGAAATTCTTATCAATTTCATCTAGTAATATATATCGGAAAATTTTGGCTGTCCTATTTCGCGATAATTCTGACATCACAGGGACACTATTGTTATTTTCCTGTGAGACAAATTGATTAATAATTTCATAAACTGTGCATGTCTTCCCAAATCCCGCAGCTGCCTCCAGAACTATTAGACTGGGCCCCTGTTCAACTAAGAGAGAGAGTATATGACTAATTAAGTCATCATGCCTTTGGGTATTTTCAAACAAATAATTCCCTTTTATATACTCATATTGAATACCTAGTAGCTTCTTTTGATTTTCTGCGAACTCACTGTACGTTTTTTTTACTCTTTCCCTGTAATAGTTAACTTGAAAAAAGCCGTTAAATAATCGGTCGCGAATAGTTTGCAAAGACACAAAGTGAGTTTCTTGGGGATTATAACCTAGTCGTCTTAGTTGCTCCATTGTTTCTGTCATGTCCGAATTGGATAGATTGACCAATTCCGCATTCTTAAAATATCCCACTTTAAAAGCGAATACTAAATATCCAGGTTTTTCTTCAATCAATTCAAACCCGTATAATTCGTATATCTTTTTAATATCTTCTCGATCCACTTCATAGTTCATATATACTACACTCCTTTAATATTATTTCATCTAAATTTATAAAATATCAAATATGCTTTCATCCCCTCACCGCTTCCCGCAATACAAACGCCGGCAACGGCTCACGCATAGTCCACTCCATACTAGTCGGCGCGGACCCGTGGTGGCGCCGATAGTCCGCCAAACCAACACACGTGAACGGCAGCGTCACGCCGTTGTTGCTCTTCTTCTCCCGGACGAAGAACAGGACTGGATGCTTCGTCTCGCGCTGGCGGATGTAGCGTTGGCCGGTAGGCGATGTGGCCGATGTCCTGCTCTGCGATTGCCAGTGGAAGACGCGCTCGTTGATGGCGTAGTCGTGGTACATCGTCGTCGGCGAGTAGTCCTTCTCGGACTTGTTCAACGTGATGAAGAAGACGTCCAGGTTGTGCTCTTGCATGTAGAGCACGCCTTCGCGAAACTCGGAATGCTTCCATGACTTGTGCTTGCCCAGCGCGGCCAACAACTGATCGACGGTGTAGTTGCAGTACAGGTCGATTGGCACGTCAGGTCCAAGCTCCGAGATCGGTCTGCCGACGATGTCGATTTGGTCGAGCTGGCGCTGCAGCATGTCGCGTAATTCGTCGTAGCATAGCGGATGCTGAACGATCCAGTGCAGGGCCGACTCCACGCAAGGGAAGGAGTGCTCCTTCAGATCGGACAACCCGACGCCCCAGAACGTGTAGTACAGCATTAGAAGCAAGCTACACTCCTCATCCGTTAACCCCTGCAACGGCTGACCGTCGGAGTCGAGAATATCATCGATGAGCCGGAGCGAAGTACGAAGGAACCGATGGGAGTTGGCGAAAGTGAGGCGCTCCAAGCCTTTGGCAAGTACCCGTTCCCGCTCTTTATCGAGTCCAGATTCGTACACAACGACGCCTTCCTCAAGGGCTAAGCTATACAAGGTCACCTTCGGAGATCGCCCATACAGCTCCACCGGCTCCACATGCTGTTCCTCGAAGAACCGTCCGATCGGCGCGTCCGGCTGCGAGGTGAAGAAGTCCCGAACCTTCCGCCGCAGATTGCGAATGTTGTTGATCGAATTCTTGATATGATTCAGCACGATCTCCTGCGCCTGGCGTTCGAGTACGATGGAGCAACCCCGAGGCACATTCGGGAAATGGTGCTCCATCTCCTTCACCACCGACCGCCGTTTTCGCGGCAGCAGCGCCTTGAAGCGGTCCTCGAAGCTGTACTCGCGCCGCGCGTGGCCGACGAAGTCGAGCACCGTGAGCGCGTCCTTGCCTTCACATAGCCGCAGGCCCCGTCCGAGCTGCTGCAGGTAGACGGTCAAGCTCTCCGTCGGTCGCAGGAACAGCACGGTGTTGACCTCCGGAATGTCGACGCCTTCATTATAGATGTCGACGACGAAGACGAAGTTGATTTCCTTCGAGACGAGCCTCCGCTTCACGGTGTCGCGCACGTCGTCGCCCGACTCGGCCACGAGGAAGTCAGACGGCACGCCCATCGCGTTGAACTGCTCCGACATGAACGCCGCGTGCGCCTTCGACACGCAGAAGCCGATGCCGACGACGTCCCGAACATCGGTGCAGTACCGTTCCACGGCCTCAAGCACGTACCGAGCCCGGTTCCGGGCGCGTTGGTGGTCGAGGACGTAGACATTTTCGAGATCGGCTTGGGCGTACTTCCCGTTCTCCCACCGTACCTCGCGCAGATCGACGCTGTCGGTCACCCCGAAGTAATGGAACGGCGTCAGCAGCTTCCGCTCGATCGCCTCGTACAGCCGTATCTCCGCCGCGATGCGCCCGCCGAAATATTCGGTATGCACGCTCTTCCCGTCCGCCCGCTCCGGCGTCGCCGTCAGCCCGAGCAGCACCGCCGGCCGGTAATAGCCGAGCAACTCCTGATACGTCGGCGCCGCCGCGTGATGGAACTCATCGACGACGATGTAGTCGTAGAAGTCCGGTGACGTGCGCGCCATCAGCTCCTGCGAGTGGAACGACTGGATCGACACGAACAGATGGTCGAGGCTCGCAGGCGTGATGCCGCCGACGAGCAGATCGCCGAAGTTCAGGTCGCGCAGAATCATGCGGAAGGTGTCTAAGCTCTGGCTCAGAATCTCCTTCCGATGCGCCACGAACAGCAGTCGGCTCGGCCGCCCGGGCCGCGACTGCCGGAACCGGCGATAGTCGAACGCGGAGACGACCGTCTTCCCCGTGCCCGTCGCGGCGACGACGAGGTTGCGCATATAGCCGTGGATGTCCCGCTCCGCCTGCAGCTTATCTAGAATTTCTTGTTGGTAGTAGTAGGGTTGTATCTCGAAAATGGCCCCCCGCCTCTCCCCCTCGCTCCCTCGCGTCCGCTCGGCGAGCAGCGCGCGGCGAAGCGTCGAGGCGTGCAGCTGCGGCACGTAGGTGACGAACTCCGCATGGTTCCAATAATGTTCGAACGTGACTTCGACTTTGCGCACGATGTCCGGCGCGTCCTGCTGCGACAGCTTCACGTTCCATTCGAGTCCGTACGTCATCGCCGACTCGGACAAGTTCGACGAGCCGATGTACAGCGTGTTGAAGCCGGTATTGCGCCAGAACACGTACGATTTGGCGTGGTGGCGGGTCGTTTTCGTATCATAGGAAATCTTGATCTCCGCACCCGGTAGCTTCGCCAGCTCCTCGACCGCCTTCGGGTCCGTCGCGCCCATGTAACTCGTCGTGATGACCCGCAGCACCCCTCCGCGTGCCGCGAACGCCCGCAGCTCCTCAAGCAGCAGCCGGAGGCCGCTGAACTTCACGAACGACACAAGGAAGTCGATCCGGTCGCTCGTCGCGATCTCCTTGCGCAGCTCGGCGATCATGTTCGGCTCGTGCGCGTCGCCGGTGAACAGCGTGCTCGCCGCGAGTGAGGTCGCGGGCCGCACCGCCGGCCGCCGCCGCGTCCGCTCCGCAACCTCAAGCAGCTGCTGTGCCTCGGCGTCGATGAGCGCCCCGCGCAACCGCACCGTCAGCGCCGGATCGAGCCGTCCGCCGAACGCGTCGCCGCCGTCGAGCAGCCTAACGATGTGGCGAATGATTTCATTACAAAACGCCACCCGATCAGCCACTTGACGCTCTTCCTTGCTATCTATGTATTCCAGCACTCGTGTCAGCAGGCGCCCCATATACGCGCCGAGCACCTTAGCGGACTCCGCTCCGTCCAGCGGCCGCAGCTCCGGCTCCCACGCCTCGCTCAGCCCGCGCAGCTCCGCCGCGACCAGCTCGTTGACGACTTGCTCATAGATGCCTAGCGTTAGCGACATAGCGTGCTGCGCCTCCCTGTCCGGAATAGAAATTAGCGAGGAAATCTCACTAGTAATAAGCCTAGCCTCACTAATAGCGAGATCTCCTCGCTATTCAGCGACCGGGCACCGTCAGATCCCCTTCGTATGCCGGCACGCCGGGAAGGTCGAGCAGCCCCAAAACGGCGTGCCGTCCTTGCCCTTCCGCTTCACCATCGGCGCGCCGCACCGGCAGGCGACCGCCGAGCCGGCGGCGGCTTCCCGCTTCGCCTGAGCCGCTGCTCGAACGGGAGCCGGAGCCGCAGCTCGAGGTTTGGCGTTGCGCGGCGAACCGGGGGACCATTTTCCCCAGGCTCTTAGTTTCTGTTCGACGATGGCGCCGTGCCAGTACTCTACCTTGCGGTCGTCCGCTTCCTTCTTAGCCGGTCCCGTCAGATCGGACGTGGTGACCAGCAGCGCCAGAATGCAGTCGTGATTCCGCTTCGCCCCGACGAGCTCGCGTACGGTCTGGACGGGCACCATGTTGCCGTCGGCGTAACATTTGGCCTGGACGGCCGTCTTCTCCCCGCGACGATCGACGATGACCAAGTCGACGCCGCCGTCGTTGCCGCCGACGCCCACTTCATGCACCGTATACCCCTGATCGCGAAAATAGAGCGCAAGCAGCCGCTCGAACTCCGGGCCGGATAACCGATCGAGGCCGCTGCCGAGGATCTCCTCATCCGACCGAACCGCCGTCGATGTGCGTTTCGAAGCGGAGGCCGCCTTCCGAGGCGCCGCCGACTTGCTTCGGGGCTTCTTCTCCGCCCGACGCTTCCGGGTCCATGCAGCGCCCGCGATCTCCCCGACGATCACGCCGCCGATCAACAAACCTAAGAACACGCCGAAATGCATCTTTGGGAAAAGATAATACAACCCGAGCGCTCCCAAAACTACGATTCCTCGCAAGAAATACGCCAATTGCCGCCCTTCGGCGCGATATGTGCGTGCCAATGCTCTCTCTCCCCGCTATCTATCGTAACCGTATACGACTGTTAATCTAGTAAATTATTCCCACCTCTAGTGTACCCCCTAAAGCACTAGAATTCTAGTAGAAATTTGGCTCTACCGTAACATGTCGACGTGACAACCGCTCGTCAGCGAACCTATGTTTCATACTCCCTGGACAAAGGCAATCACCTCGGAAAAGGATCCCGGAGAGGCTCCTCCCCTCCAACCGCCGCAGCGTCAAAAAAAGGAGGACCCGCCGAACCCCCGGCACATCCTCCATACGATTGTTCCATTCGTCCTTGGCGAACGATCTGAATCCGCAGCCCCTACCCACGCAATTGATCATCCTTCGGAAGCCAAGCCGTAAGCACGCCGAATAGAGGAAGGAATCCGGAAATGACCATGACCAGCGTTATGCTTGTCATGTCGGCCAACCATCCGAGCGTCGCCGCGCCGAGCGCACCCATCCCGAAGGCGAGGCCGAAGAACAGCCCGGCGACGAAGCCGACCTTGCCCGGCACGAGCTCCTGCGCATAGACGACGATAATGGAAAAGGCCGACGACAAAATAAACCCGGCGAAGACGGCAAGCACCCCCGTCCAAAATAAGTTGGCGAAGGGCAGCAGGATCGAAAAAGGAGCCGTCCCGAGCACGGACGCCCAAATAATGTTGCGTCGGCCGAAACGATCCGCCATCGGCCCGCCGACGAACGTCCCGACCGCCGAGGCGGCAAGGAAGGCGAATAAAAACCATTGCGCATTAGCGATGGACAGACCGAATCCGTCGATCAAGTGGAACGTGAAGTAGCTCGACATGCTTGCGATGTACACGTTCTTGGACATGACGAGCAGGATGAGGATCGTCATCGCCCAAGCGATTCGACCCCGGGTGAGAGGGCGCGCCGAAAGCCGGATCGGGCTCGCCGCCGCCTTGCGCTTCTTCTCCTCCTCGAGCTGCGTGACCTTCTTCCCGTACCATCGAGCCACATAGGTTTGGATTGCGATACCGGCAATCGCGGCGAAGGCGAACCAGATGACGCCGAATTGCCCGACATGGACGAAGAGCACCGCCGTCATGATCGGTCCGAGCGCGCTTCCGAAGTTGCCCCCGACCTGGAAGATCGATTGGGCAAGCCCTCGTCGTCTCCCCGCTGCTAAGTAGGCGACTCTCGACGATTCCGGGTGGAAGATGGCCGAACCGACGCCCATCATCGTCACCGCCAGCAAGATCAGTGCATAAGTCGGCGCCAAAGCGAGCGTAATTATCCCTGCAAGGGTAAAGCACACGCCCACAGGCAAGATGATCGGCAACGGGCGCTTGTCGGCGAAGAGGCCGATCAACGGCTGCAGGAGCGAGGCGGTCAAGTTCATCGCCAGGGTGATCATGCCGATCTGCGCATAACTCAGGTCGAGCTCATCCCTAAGAATCGGGAAAATCGAAGATACCGTCGATTGCATCGTGTCGTTCAACAGATGTACGACACTGACGGCTAACAGGATCGGAAACACCGTCGCTTTCGCGGTGTCTCCAAGGGTCTCAGTATTTTGTTGTTTCGGGTTCTCACTCATTCGTCAGGTTCTTCCTCTCCACGGTCATCTTGTTTCTCTACATGACACCTATTGCACGATATATATGAAAGCCCCGCATCAAGGCATTCCACCGTAACGGGCCGGTCTATCGCCATGGACTTTTCCCCGGCCTACTCCCCGCCGAACCGCCATGAAACCAATCCCCTCCCTCTCGAAAATGCTCCATTCCCCCAAGTCTACCGTTCCTTCATCATTCCTGCCACATCCAAGTTCGAAAAAGGATACCCGATGAACTCCGTTGACGATCGCTCGCGGGTTTGAGACTATTTTCCATATCCTGTATCGCCCTGGAGCTCTCGCCATGACGTTGCTGCCGATTGCGCTTCTACTGGTTGTGGTCTATCTGCTCATCGCCAGAAAATCCCGCGTAAGCTTGTTCCGCCGCCTGCTCGTCCCGATGCTGTTCTCGCTGTTCGTCACGCTGCATCTCAAGCATCAATTATGTCGTCAGCCTCATCCCTCACCCGGAGGGCATCAACCTCCCGAGCTCCTACTTACACTTGAACTTCGGCGACACGAACTGGTCGGCGGAGCGATTCCGCGGCGCGTCCCAGATCTCCAGCTGGGTCTCCTTCGCATGGCTGTGCGCGACGGCCGTCGCCGCCTTCGAACGGAAGCGAAGCTAGTAAAAGATAGTTAGCATACTTAAATTTATATAGCTCCGCGAGCGCCGATGTAGTATTCTATCATCCTAGGTATTTCTAACTATTTCATACCGAACCTCAGGGGGAAGACATCACGATGTTTCGAACACACACGAAACGATTGACCGCGCTGCTCGCGGCGGCAGTAACCTTTTCCACACTAGTATCGGGAACCCCGGCAAGCGCAGACGCAAGCCCGAACCCGCTGGAGGGCATCGTCCTCACGAAGCATGATTACCTCGGCTCCGAAGGGTTTGCCAACATTAATTACGAGGACGGGATCTTCTACCTGACCGGAAGGTCCAACCGGGTATACTCCGACGATGGCGGATCGAGCTGGAAGCAACTGTACGGTAACAATACCCAGAGGGACACGGCCGGCGACGGCAACGGGAACTTCCTCTCCGTGACAGGTTCGGGAGGTTATCTTCTTTGGGATACGACCACGCGGGCATTGGAATCGTATGATAAAGAGATCGATTACCCGGGATATGGGCCGTCCATGGCAAGCGTGACTTACTTCAACGGGTCTTATTATGCGGCAGGCTACGAGATGGCCACGATGCCGCAGCTCGGTAGAATCTTTAAACTAAACGACGACGGCGAATCCTGGCAACACATTGCGGTTCAAGGTCCTGCGCTGGAGAACAAGCGTTTCAATAAAATCAGAACGAACGGGACCACGATGGTCGCCGTCGGGGAATACGGTCTGATCGCGACCTCGACGGACGGCGTTACGTGGATCCAGAGAGCATCCGGATCGAGTCAGCACTTGGAGGACGTAACGGTCCCGGCCGACGGCAGCCCGATGATGGCTGTCGGGATGAACAATACGTTCACGATCTCCGAAGACGGCGGGATAACCTGGGAAGCATATGGCTTCAGTTATGATATGGCCGATATCATTAGCGTGACCTATGCTCGCGGGTATTACGTCGTCTCCACCGAGTACGGACAGATTCTCTATTCGACCGATGCTCGGAATTGGACGGAATTCGATCATGGCTTCGGAAGAATCTCGATCCACGCCATTAATATCGACCTGCCGGGGCAGATGGTTCTCGCCGGAGGCGGCGGCCTGGTCTATTCTGTAAGTAAAGCTTCTACCTCCACGGCGTTAGCGAGCAGCGCGAATCCGGCCTCGGCAGGGCAAGAAGTCGTGTTTACCGCGACCGTGTCGAAGCCGTTGAATTCCCCGGTTACGGCCTCGCCGACGGGTACGGTCACGTTTAAGAACGGCGAGTCGGTATTGGGCAGCGTTCCGGTCACGGTAGGACAAGCGACATATGCCGTCTCGGATTTGAGCATCGGCACGCATCAAATTACAGCGGTATATAGCGGCGACGGGGCGTTCGGTACAAGTACATCTGCGCCGGTATCCCAAGTCGTAACCGAAGCTGCGCCTAAGAAGGCCACGACGACGACCGTGATGAGTTCGCGAAATCCGTCTACGGCAGGTCAGTCCGTTACGATTAGTGCGACGGTGACGGGAGCCTCCGGCACGCCGACAGGTACCTTGACCTTCATGGACGGCGGCACGGTGCTGGATACCGTTCCGATGACGGTCGGCGCCGCAACCTACTCGACGACGCAATTCGCGGTAGGGACGCATTCCATCACCGTAACGTACAGTGGAAATGCCGAGTTTGAGGGCAGCGCCTCTGCACCGCTCGCGCAGACGGTAACTGCCGAAGATTCCGGCAGCTCCGACGACGACGGCTCCGGCGGCAGCGGCGGCGGAAGCGAACCGACGACGGGAACGTCGCCGATTCCAACGACACCAACAGCGCCAACGGTGCCGAAGACGCCTGAACAGCCGAGCGCGCCGAAACCGGAAGAGGCCGGGGAAATCCCGCAAGACCCGAACGATATCTTTAGAAGTCAGGTCGTTCGCGCGGACAGCAACGTCATTGCAGGAGTTCAAGCGAGAACGGCGGAAATCTTAGAAAACGGCGGGAGGTTCGCAGCCATCCAATACAATGATATCGGTGAACACTGGTCCATCCCGAACGTCGAAAAGCTGACGAAGCTCGGCGTCATTCACGGGTACCCGAACGGCGGCTTCGAGCCGGATGCGGTCATTACGCGTGCCGAATTCGCCGCGATGATCGACAGAGGCTTCGTGGATATGGCTAGCAGGAACGTTGAGATCAATGAAGAAGATTTCGCGGCATACAGCGATATCGAGGGGCATTGGTCTTCCGATAACTTGAAGCAGCTTGTAGCCGTCGGCGTCATGACAGGTTACGAGGACGGCACGCTCCGCCCGGAACAGACGATCACGCGCCAAGAGATGGCCCTTATGATCACTCGGGTACTGAACGCTTACATTCTGAACCGCGATACATCGGATGTAGCCTTCAGCGACTTGGACGGCGCGTATGGCGCGGAAGCGATTAAGAAGGCTGCGGCATTGGGCATTTTCACAGGGAAAACGGAACAACGCTTCGACCCGCATGCGGGTGCGACGCGCGCCGAATCCCTTCAGACGATCATCAACACGTATACGTTAAGCCCGGCCATCAAGGAAGCGCTGGACAGCTTGAACTGAACGACAGAAAACCACCCATCGGGTGGTTTTCTGCGTTATCAAGTATTGGTTTTGCTGATGCCCCGAACCTGCTCGATATCCATTCCAGTGAGTTCGGCGATCAGTGCAAGCTCGAAACCCTTTTCCAACATGTTCTTCGCTACATCGATCTTACCTTGTTCCACGCCTTTCTCCATGCCCTTCTCCATGCCTTCCTCCAGCCCTTTCGCGACTCCGTCCGCAATAAGGCTGTTTCGTTCCATGAGCGAATGCTCCCGGGCTTCATACAACCGATAGGTCTCTTCGTCGCCGCTTAAGCGGAGCAAGAGTTCTTCGGTTTTCTTCAGGTCGGGGTCTCTCTCGATCAGCTCCCGCCGTTCATGCTCCGGCATGTTTTCCGTCAGATACAGCAGCCAGCGATGCAATGGATTGCTCATATCCTTCGCCATCCTCTCGAATTTAGGAAGTTCCAGAAAATGTACCGGCGGATGCGCCGGCGGAGCAAGGGAGCCCTTTCCTCCAGAACGTGACCGTCAATATTCAATGCGGCGCGACCAAACGAGTGTACACGATCTCGCTCGATCCGAACGCGAACTCGGGCTACAATCCGACGGTGTTCCTCGGCGACTTCACCAAAGACGGCATTAAGGACATCCTGGTCACGATCGACTCCGGGGGCTCGGGGGCGTTCACGTTCGACTACGTCTATTCGTTCGTGCATAATCAGGCTCGCAAGCTGTTCGACTTTAACGCGTACAACGAACAGAACCGGTATGTCGTTAAATTTATAGACGGCTACAGGCTGAGAGTGACGAGCTTGGCGACGAAGACCGACTACCTCATCGACATTAGCGGGCGGGGAGCCAACTACTTGTCGCAGCTGTACGACGCGAACGGCAAGCTGATCAAGCCGGTCCAGGGCGACGCGAACGCAGTGAGCGGCTTTTACCCGGTCGATATGGATCGGGACGGCCGGTATGAAATTCAGGCGTACCAACGTATCACCGGTCTCTACAACGCGGATTCGTTCGGTTACGTGATCAATACGCTGCAGTGGGACGGGAAGCAGTTCGCCATCTGGCAGCAATGGATGGCCATCTTCGGCAGCTCCGCAACCTGACCGCACTAGCGAACCGAGTGCGCTATTAGGGAAGTGCGGCTTCCTTAATAGCGTATTCGCTGCGCTATTTCCGCTTTATCCCTATCGAAAATGGTTGACCCACGCCCAGGGGTTTGAGACAATTATTCCCAAAACCCTCGTTAGCCTGTGGAGGTGGATCATGACGTTCTTGATAATCGCGACGGTGTTAGCCATCGCATATCTACTCATCGCCCGGTGGCTTCGTGCGGATCTGTTCCGCTGCCTGCTTGTCGTCTCGTTGCTCTCCCTGTTCGTCACGCTGCATCTAGGACTCAATTACGTCGGCAGCATGGCGGACAACCCCGAAGGCATCGGATTAACGAGCTCGTATTTGCTCTGGATCTTCGGCGACTCGAATTGGTCGACTTACCGGTTCGGCAACGCGTTCCGCATATCTAGTTGGATCTCGTTCGTGCTTCTCATCGCACTTGCAGGCACCGCCCTCGTCCGAAAACGGGATTAAACGCGACTGTGAACTACTCGTATTCGTAGCTGGTTTTTCGGTACCATTCGATCGCCTTCCGCTTGTAGCAGCCGTCGCGATATCGGCACCACTCGTCCATCAAGCAGAGAAGATTCGCCGTATCCCTAAACCTGCGCAAAGAGATCAAGACGACGGCCGGATCGACTTAAGGTAAGGGAGCGGCGCGTCGTCGGTGAACAGCACGTTCACAACTTGCTCATTGATCCCTAGCTTCAGCATACGTGCGGCCTTCCTTCCCACTATTCTACAGAAAATTTTGGGTCACGATAAAAAAGAAAGAGCTTGCCGCCGGCAGACTCTTCTAATCCTTCCCTCTATGATTTCCCTTAGCCCAAACCCGCCCCTCGCCGCTCATACGCTTCCAACTGCTCGTATACGTCCTTCTTTAGCTTCGCCAACGCCTGATGCTTCAGATGCTCCCTACGCCAGCAAAAGCCGAACAGCTGGTCGCGAAGGTCGTCTTCATCCCGGTACAACCCTTCTAACGTGTCGAGCACCTCTTTCCGCTTCAGGCGGGAGTACATATGGAACTTGCTCGCGACGTCGAACGCGTCACCGTTATGCCTCGAGTAAAAATCTCTTAACCCTAGTACATCGACGTTGTTCCGAATGATGGGTTCCTCCGTGAGCGTAACCGACAGATGCGCCGGATTCGTGAACGCATCCGCAATGTCGATATTGAATCCGAATCGAATGAGCGGATCCAGATCCGTCGAGCTATACGGCGACAAATCGAGTTCGGCGGTCCCCTTCGAATGGTTACAGTTGTAACAGGACGGCACCAAATTATAAAAGGACATCGCTAAAAACGGATACTTCGATTTATGAAAGAAATGGTCGAGCTGGCTCGTCCGTTTCGTCCCGCGGTTCGGCCGCTCCACATTGTCGATGTGATTCCGATTGCAAAACGGGCAGATGCGAATCCTCAACCGTTCCATCAACACGACTGCGTTATAGCCGTGATCGCCGATCGACCGGCCAGCTTCAGCGAAGATGGCGTACATGTTTTTCAGATCCACAATACAATCTGGATAACTATCCTGCTGTTCGCAGGTACGCCGAATTTCATCCAACTGCTCCACTCTCGCCGTAATGACGTATCGGAGGCTGTACCGCGGATCGCAATCCCGGAACCAACGATCGTACTCGTCCTCCGTGTACTCCCCTTTCTTCCGCAGCTGTTCGACGACGGCTTCGTAATGCTGTTGGGCAAATCGGTCCTGAGCCGCTTCATAAATATTAATCATCTCGATCCGCTCCACGACCGCCGCCTGTCGGCAGGTTCTCGTACATGTCCAACAGTCTTCCCGCGATGAGGGGCTCCCCGATCAGCCGGATGATAGATAACAACGACTTTGCCTCTTCTTCGGATAAGGTTACGCTTGGATCTCCCTGTAGTGCTCCCTCCCCGACATGTTCCAACGCTTTGAGCTTCGCGATCACATCGTTAATCTTCTGTCTCGCGAACTCGCCGATCGTCGTGTTCATGAAGAAGCCCGTCGCGAACATATCGTGAATGTTGCCGGCGAACGTGCTCTTCCCTTCCTCTACCCCATCCGTGACGACCGAATGAACGCCTTCGCGTTTCAAATACAACACGCTGGTCCGCGGCAAATCCGAAAGAAGGAAGGGCGAATGAGAAGTTAGGATAATCTGAATCCGGCGAGGATCGCCGTAGATGACGGATACGAACCGGATCAAGTGATCGATGAACCGACGCTGCCATTCCGGGTGCAGGTACAGCTCGCCCTCGTCGATCAGCAGCAGCACGCGGTCGGTCAACCGTTCGTTGCTGCCGTACGGCTGCCCGTCGGCCCGAGAATACAGCCTTGCGAAAAAATTCAAAAATGCCTTCTCCCCCGAGCTAAGCGGCCAATCGAAGTCCAAATACGCATACGCCCGATAGGAACGACGGTAATTCTTAATAAACTCGGACGACTCGCTTGACGCAAGTGCTTCGCTTTGGATCGGGATCATAAACGTAGGATCCGTCCAAAGCGCGTCATCCGTACCTCGATCGACACGGGCGTCGAAGTAATCCAGCATTTTCAGCTTATGGCGCAGCATCGCTTCGACTTCCGCATCTCGATTCCGGTTGATCATCGCCTGGAGGAACGTTCTCGCGAATTGCTGGAACGTCTTCTTGCCCGAATGCAGCGGTTCTAGGCTAAGGATCAGATCGTCGCTCTTCACCAGACGTTCGTCCGAGTAGACCGTCATCTCTTTAAAGAAGCTCCACAGTACAATGCGATAAGCCCGATAATGAAAAATCGTCTCCTTCGTTTCCCGCAGAACCCGATTCTCGTCCCGTCCTTGGATTCGCTGCCGAGACTCGTCAAGCTTGGTTTCGACGTATGCGTCGATCCGCTGGTAGGCGTCCGCGAACCGCCCCAGAGACTTCGCATCCTTGCCGTCGACGTCCCGGATCTTCACGATTAGGTGATTCGGAATTCGCACGGGAAGCGGCACTTTGAATTTCTCTGGGTACTCATGGACGAGCAGCACTTGCCGGTTCAAATCTTCGTCGCGGTGAACGTCGACGAGCGTTTGGCCCGGGACGTCCACGCCTTCGTCCATCCTCCGTTTCTTGTCCCCTCGAATCAAGTAATTCGTGGACAGATTGTAATAATTCGTCAGCCCGTCTTCCTCCGCATGGTCAAAGATGTTGGAGAAAAAGAGAACGGAGCTGTCAGGCAGCCGACGCGAGCTGTCCTGCCGTCGATAGCGCTGTTGGTTCAACAGGAAGCCGGACGGATCCTTGACGTCGTGGAGACGTATGGCCGTATCGTCGTATAAAATGATCGTTTCATCGTGCTCATTCCGAAGAACGACAAGCGCTTCAAAAACATCCTTCCCCTGCGCCCGTACGAGGTAGTTTTTAATGTAATTTAGGAAGCTCGTTTTCCCTGCCCCGTTCTGACCGACAATCGCGGAAATATGTGTCACGATGGCAAGATCCTTATTTTCCTTGTCGATCCGGAAGAAATCCGGTACGTACTCCGGGTTGGGTGACACCGACAGAACCCCGCTCCCCCAATCGAAATGAAACCGGCATTCGGCGGTTAGATGAAACCCTTGATGATGGAACGGTCCGTACCAACGAAACCAAATATATAAAAGCTCCATACGCAGCCTCACTCGCTTCTCATTAATAACAAATGGTATAACCGGCTATTCACTGTAATATGTGGTGATTGAATGTGCAATAGCAAAAGTGATTAAAACCGGTTTTCGTCTATAAATTCAATGTATTCCACTTTATCTTTGGCAATAGAATACTTTCTTTTGCTTTCAGAAGTACTTCTGCTATCTCCTAGTAAAAGATGCTTACTGTTGTTAGACTCTAGTATAAATAAACCATTAAGTATAGCTCCACTGGCAAGCCTGACGTTAACTCTTGTCTTGTTCACGCTTTCTTTTACTAGTGGTATGACAAAACTAAAATATAGACGTAATACAACATAAAAGAGGCAGATCAACCCAAGTAAGAAATAAAAATAAATTGGGTTGGTGTGTACCAATGATCGATAAATGTCAAAGGTTGTATTCTGTTGAGATGCATCAACTAACGACATAAGTTCGTAAGTAATTGAGCTGACGAATAAATAATAAAAAGTGCATAAGGTAGCAGTATGAGTAATTGCCAAAGTATACCGGTAGATCTTAATTTTCTTAAAAACCTTCAATACTTTGTTGTTAATACGGAGTTGGAACTTACTTGTAGGAAAGTGAACAAGATGTGCACCCAGTATAGACGTAATGACCAGAGGGATGAACATAATCCACAACTTATCGATTGTCGCAGTTGGTGTGAAGGCCAATGAGATACTAATAACCAGCAACAATGCTATAGATTCCTTAAAAATTTTTCGAAAAAGCCGTTGTTTGCTACCTTCCAATTCCTTATCAATCTTCGAGGCCCTAAAGAAATCAATCGCCCAGAAAAGAAATAAGATAATAACTATGAATATTGTAAATTTTCCTGAGGGCAACAATTTAAGAATTTCCAACATTATCGGTCTCTCCATTTTGATAAATTAGGTAGCCTCGTACATTTTACAACAGAGTCCGAGGACTCACGAATATTTTCCTAATCATAGAATTCACGAAATGAAACAAAAAAGGACCCGCAGCCGAACCAGATCCTCCAAAGTCGCTATAAAATGATACCCTTCCCGCTTAGTACGCCTGTATACCAAACTTCAGCAGCTTCTTCGGCAGGATATCGTCCAAGTTTTGGATATCCGCATCCTCGATCTCGATCAAGTTGAACCCATACTTGGCGTATATCTCGACCTTTTGGCGTTTACGCTCTTTGTAACGTTCGTCATTTTCCAAACCCCAGTACTCGATGTAAACCTTCCCTACCGGCAAGTAAAAGTCGCAATACACTTCCTCCTCGACCGGAAGCTTCCGTTCGTATGCGTGGACGATCTCGGACATATAGAGCCAGTTATCGATAAGCATCTCCGCTCGAGAACGAACGTAATGTCCATCTGCGGATCGGTGTTTCGCTTCGAATTTCTCCCGAAACCCAACGCTTGCTTGCGGGCTTGGATCCTTCTCCTCCTCTGCCGTCGACTCACCGTTAACGGATTGCATGGTCTCTAGCAGCCGCTTATTCGTAAGGATCCGCTCGTCCCAACAGACATATGGCACGCCGGATTGAGGATGTTCGAATTGTTTACCGCCGATGCTCTCGCCTAGTTTGGTGATGACCCAGCCTTTGACCCCTTTTTGCACTAACCCTAGTTCGGACAGAATCGGGTTCACCCGAAACTTGGATACCTGGAAATGCTTAGCCAAAGCCGTAGCGTTCATCAACTGCCCCTCGATATCCTCGTCGGTAAGGACGATCTCTTTCATTGATTCTTCCCAAGCGATATACACGCCGTGCTGGGGATGCGTCTTCACGACGCCGCCGACCTGCTTTCCATCGTCCGTCAGCGCCCAACTGTCCCCGTCTCTCTGGATATACCCTTTGGCCAACAATCGTTGAAACAAGTCTTTCGTCGGCATGGAGAGTTCTCTCGCAAGCGCAGACGTCGACAAATACTTCACAGACATGACTACATCCTCCGAAATTCATGAACTTGGAAAATGATTCCCACCCTAGTCTATCTTCTTTCCTAGTAGAAATCTACCAGTCATCCCGCCTGAGCTAAGGAAATCACCTTAGAAAGACACCGCGCACACCCACCGACGACTAACCACCCGCAATATGGAAAAAGGACCCGCCTCCCGGCAAGCCCTCCACGTTACTCCCCTATAATCTCAAGCAAATCCGCGGTCGATTCCGCCGACACGCGATAGATGTAGTGCGTCTCCTCCACATTCATGATCGTCGCATGCTCAAACCGCGCATCCAGCCACAGATGGTACGCCTCTGTCGAGCCATCGCGAGACGTTAGCCGCATGTCGTACTTCGGTTCAGCCACATTCACGATGCCGGGCTGCTTCTCCGCCTCATGAATCGCCTTCGCGATCCGCTCGATCGTCGCGGCCGACGACTCCCCTTCGTACGTGACGAACGGCTCCGGATAGAAGCTCCCGAATCCCCGTGACTCGCTGATTTCGACCTTCGCAACGGCCCCCGCCGGCGCGTCGGCCCCGCACCCTGCAAGAGCGACAACGATCAACAGCATACCGATAGAGCTAAGCCACCTGTTCATCCCATCCTTCGCCTCCTCTACATGGAACGAGGCTAAGGATCGATTTGTTGCAGAGCTTGCCCCCTACTTCCCCTCCAACCGCTCGAGCTTCGCCGCCGCCTCCAGCAGGAACACCCCGCTCAGTTGCACGGTCAAGTCGAGCGGCTCCTCATGCGGTCGATCCCATGCGGTGCCGAATAAGCCGACATCCTGTGTGCTGCCCTTCGCGAGCAGCGCGTCCGCGTTGTAGTAGATCGCGTCCCGGATGCGTTCGCTGCCGCCGGCTTCGTACAGGTTCGCAAGGTACCGGATCAGGATGCCCTTGAACAAGCCGCCGTCCCCGGTCCCCTCGCTCTTCATGACGCCCGTGGCGTCGTCCGAATGATGCTTCAGCGCGGCCGCAGCGGTCTTTTCCGCGTCCGCCAAGTAAGCTTCGTCGCCCGTGATCTTGTACAGCTCCACCGCCGCGCCGAGGAACGTCCCGTTGTTATACGTGAAGATCCAATCGCGATTGACGTTCAGCCGCCCGTCGTCCTCCAGCACGAGGCCGTCGTAGACGAGGCCGCTCGCCGGATCGACCAAATACGTCTTCTCCCAGTCGTAAATCTTCTTCGCCCAAGCGAGGTCCGCTTCGTCGCCGAAGCGATCGTACAAGCGAGCCGCGAGAATCGCCGCGGGGCCGTTCGAGCAAGCGTTACGGCTGTGGCGCTGATCCTTCTTCCACGCCATGCCGCCCAGCTCGTCTTCCCACCATGCCGTCTTAATATCGCCCCACAGCTTCAAGACGTACCCCTTCATCGTCTCGTCGCCCGTCGCGTCGTACAGCCGCAGCGCCGACAACGCCAGCCACTCCATGTCGTCGTAAAACCCGTTGTACAGCGACCCGTTGCGCTTGATGATGCTCTTAACAATCAAAGCCGCTTTCTCCGCATACGCCTCGTCGCCGGTGCGCTCGTAGGCGTCCACCATCGCGTCGACGGCATGCGCCTTCCACCAATAGTTAAGATGCCCTTCCCGCTCCTCGGCGTACGGATAGGCGTTGTTCATCCCCGAAGCGCCGTCGTTCCAGTAATGCTTCAGCAGGGCGTCCGCCGCCCATTGCGCGGCCGGTCCGTACCGGTCGTCCTCGCCCGGTTTCGAGCCGCAGCCTGCGAGGAACGCCCCGCCGATCAGGACGATGCTCATCATTTTCATAAGCTTCACTGTACCGTTCCCTTCCTAGAGATTACCCGACGATGCCGCTATGCTCGATCCCTTCGACCAAATACTTCTGCGCGAACAAATACATCACGATGAGCGGCGCGAGCACGAGCAGCGACATCGTGTTCGTCAGCGTCGAGGTGAGCGGCTGGCCCGACTTCAACCCGACGGTCGCCCCCTCCAGCATCAGCCCCTCGAAGCCGACGAGCAGCGAGTTCGACAGCAGCTTGATCTGGCTGAAAAACATGGAGGAGTAGAAGCTGTCCGTCCACTGCCAGGAGAAGGAGAACAACAGCACTGTAATCATCATGGAGGCGGAGAGCGGCAGAAGGATCGTCCCGAACGTGCGGAACAGCCCCGAGCCGTCCACGTACGCGGCCTCTTCCAGCTCCTTCGGAATGCCTTTGAAATATTGCCGCATGATTAAGATATAAAGCCCGTTCTTAAACCCGAAGCCGGTCAGGGACAGAATCGCGAGCGGCCAGATCGAGTCGATCAGGCGCACCGTGCCGCCCGAGATGGCGGACAGAATCCCATACAGATCGAAGAAGCTGAACTTCAAGTACAGCGAGATCATATACGTCTGCGGCGGGATGAGGATCGTAAACACGACGAGCGCGAAGACGAGCCCTCGGCCCTTGAAGCGGAAGCGCGCGAGCCCGTATCCGACGAACGTGCAGACGAGCATCTGCAGGACGCCGCATAGGACGGCGATGCCGAGCGTATTTTTCAACCCTTCGAAGTAGTTCGTATACTCGATCGCCGTACGATAATTGAACAGCGTCGGCTCCCGGGGGATGAATCGCACCGTGCCGTCGATCAAGTCCTGTTGGCTCATGAAACTGTTGGTCAGCTTGAACAGCAGCGGGTACAGGATCAGGAACGCGAGCCCGATCAGCAGCAAATACCGCACGATCGACCACGCGAGTCCGAGCCAGAACGCGGCGCTCGAAGCTTTGCCGCGCCACCGCCGGACCCACGCCGCCGGAACGACGGACGACGCCGTCTTGTTGGTCTGTATGACGCTCATCGCCATCACTCCTTGGATTGATAAAAGACGAATCGACTCGCAACGAGGCCGATGAGGGCGAGGAACACGCCCGCGACCAGGAAATACACCCACGCCATCGCCGACGCCGTGCCGTATTCGCCGATCCGCATGGACGCCGTAATGCCGTTCATGATCGCGTTCGTGCTGCCGGTGAACGAATCGATGACCGAATAGATGATGTTGACCAGGATGAGCGGGCTGAGCAGCGGGAACGTAATTTTCCAGAAGCATTCCCATCCCGAGCAGCCCTCGATCTTGGCCGCCTCGTAGATCGAGGACGAGATCGCCTGCAGGCCCGCCAGGAAAATCAAAATCTGAACGCCCGAGTGGTTGACGACGTTGTAGATGTTTTCCGCGGCGCCGACCGTCAGGTTGACGAGCGCGGGGCTGAAGTCGAACATCTGGTACATGTACCGCCGGAGCTCCAAGCCGCTGAACAGTCCGCCCGACATCGACTGCATCGTCGCGATGCCGTTGTCGATGCCTTGGACGCCTTGATACGCGTTCAGGACGGAGTTGCGCATATCCGCCTTGTCGATGATGCCGGTGGCGAGGATGACCGGAACGAAGAAGATCGCCCGGAACACCCCGCGGCCGCGCATCTTCTGATTGAGCAGCACGGCGATGAACAAGCTGTACATGACGAGAATCGGTATGTCGAACAGCATGTTGCGCACGGCGTCGAACAGCTGCCGGTTGAAGTTCGGGTCGACCCGCAGGATGTGGAAATAGTTATCCAGCCGGACGAATTCGGCCGTGTACCCGCCGAGCGGCTCCACTTTGACGTCCATGAAGCTGAATCGGAAGGAATCGATGAAGATCCCGAGAAACAGCAGAAGAAATCCGACGACGAACGGGCTGACGAACACCCATCCCATGAGATCCCGCTTCTCCGTTACCGTTCGTCTCCGCAGTCTTTGGATTCTTTGCAATCGTAGCATGTCGTGTATCCCTCCTCTCCGCTTACGGCGCCCATACCGCGTAATCGACCGGGCCGATCGTCGCGCCGTCGACCGACACCGCTTCGTCCCGGTAGTTGATGACGATCCGCTTGCCGTTCGCGAACGTCGTCCGGTACACGTCTTCGTCCAGCCGCTCGTGATCGACGATCGGCTCCCCCTGCACGTCGCGCAGCGCCTCGTCGACTTCCGCATAGATCGACGCCGCGTCTTCCTTCCACTCGTCGAAGGAGGATGCGTAGCGTTCGTTGAACAAATTCGCGTGCTTCAGCTCGCGGTTATCCCCCGCGTTCAGCTTGAAGTAGACGCCGCCGCCGGTTTCCAGCGTCTTCAGCACGGCGCGGCGCACGTCGTTCGTCAGATTGAGCGGCTCTCCGGCGTACCCGACGTACCCATGCAGCGCGATCTGCAGGAACGGCACGGCTTCGTCGGCGACGGCGAACGAGCTGTCTTCCGTCGGCAGGCGCAGGATATGGTCCGCATACGGGAACGTGTACGCGTTGCCGAAGTCGGTCATGATCGCGCCGTACTCCGACGACGCCTTCGCGAGAACGCTCGTCTGGTAGCCTTGGGCCTGTTGGCGGTTCGAGTCGCGGTTCGTTTTGAAATTCGAGTGCAGTCCTTCCCCGAGAGTCGACAAGGACATCGCGTCGATCCCCAAGGAGCGATAAGCTTTGGAAAACGATTCGTAATACCCGGGCAGCTTCCTCGGGTCGACGATCCATTCGTTGTTCTCGTACTCGAGCTCCGCCGGATTCAGATAAGCGTTGTAGCCGATCTTCTGAAACAGCGTCCGGATCGAATCCTGCTTCGGCGCAAACCCGTCGAACCAACGGTTGTCGGACACGTACAAGAAGTCGACGTCCGGAAATACTTGCGCGCCCGCGCGGCTCGCCTGCTCCGACAGCCGGCGCAGTCCCGCCGCGCCGCCTAACGCCTTCTCCGTCTTCATGTTCGAAGGCGCCGTATGGAAGAAGCCGCCGTTGTACCAGGCGGTATAGCGCAGCTTGAGGCTGCCGACGCCGCGCGCGGCCAGCTCCTCCAGCATCGTTCCGGCTTCCTCGAACGACGTGATCGCCATGCGGCTGACGACCGGGAAGCCCCACTTCCGCGTCATCGCCTCGACGGCGCCCATCGTCTCCAGGTAGAACGGGACCTGCGCCTCCGGCGACGCCGGCTTCAAGACGCCCCGGTCGACGAGCGTGTCGCGGTACGCCTTCGCCATGCCGACATAATTAGCGTCGTCGCCGGCGAGGAACACGTATCGCAGCGCGATGTCGCCGTCGTAGCCCGCTTTCTCGTAGACGATCCAGGGGGCTTGCTCGAAGGCGTTTTCGGCGATGTACGTATCTTTGTTCCGAATCGTGAAGGCGGCGTAGGCCGTGTTCCACGAATGGACGATACCGCCCGCCATGCCGTTGATTTCCGCGGTCGCGTCCCCTTCTTCGATGACGGCGAGCAGCGCGGCGTCGCCCCTCTTGATGCCGAACACCGGCGCGCGGAATTCCTGCTTGAAGCTGCCCCGGGGAGACTGGGTGAGCGCGCGGTCCGGACCGTACAGCTTGCCCGTCGTTAACAGCGTCGTCTTGCTGCCGTCGTTGTTGAAGCGCATCAAGGTGCCCGACCCGTCCGGGAGGAACAGGTACCCGTCTTCGCCGGTCTTGCCGGCGCCGAAATAACCCAGCAGCGACAGCCGCACGAGCTCGAACCGCTCCGTATCGTACTCAATGTCGCCGACCCGAAGCTTCGCGGTCAGCCCGTTCCCTTCGAGCGCGTAGTCGACGGCGAGCTTGAAGTACGGGAACGCGGCGTCGTCCCCGCTGTACCCGATCTTCTCGTACTCCGCTTCCAGCATCTCGTACGTGTACCCGGCTTCTTGAACGAGTCCCTCCAGCACGCGCTTGTCGCGGTCGTTCAGCGACGTCTTCAGCGAGTACACGCCCGTTCCTTCGTCGAGGATGTAATACGCCTGCGCCTGCCGCTTGCCCCGTTCGCTCTCGATCTTCTCCAAGATGAACATTTCGAAGCTCTCCTTCGTAATGCGCTGCGGCAGCAGCAGCCGCTGTTCCTCGCGGCCGAGCGTCATCTCCACCCGCATGCCGTTCGGCAGCTTCCCCCACTTCACTTGCCCGAGCTGCGCGGCATGCGCGTAGCTGTTCATCTCCGCTTCGCCTTCCTTGCCCTTCGTGCGGTACAGCAGTTCTACCTGCGACATCAGCTTCTGCTTGATGTCGTCGCTCGCCTTCGGATCTTCCGCCGCGTCGAGCGGATTCGAATAGAAGCGATGGCCCGACGCCTTATGCTCCACGGCGATGCCGCCGGTGCGGTTGTCGAAGAACAGGATCAAGTCGTCGTTCTCCGCGGCGGGCGCGAGTCCCGCTTCGGGGGAAGCGGGCTGCAGGGCGGGCGCCGACGCGGCCGGCTCCTCCTCCTCCGACTTCATGAGCGTCGGCTGCCATAGGAACAGGGCCGATCCCATTCCGATGGCGGTCAATAGGGCAACGATCCCTCTGGCTTTCATGCGGCCAACCTCCGATTTTCCCGGCTGTGCTACAGTCGGAACGTGATTTCGTCGACGATCGTCGCGAAGAACGTCTGCATTTTCTGCAAAATGTTAATGAACAACACGACGAGGAAGGCGACGAATCCCATGCCGACGACCGATATGGCGGACGTGTAGAAATTCTTGAACGGCGCGTAATCGTTCGTCACCATGACGCCGACGAAGATGAGCGCGAACGCCCAAGCGTAGGCGATCGTCGACAGCACGTTGACGAACTGCACCTCCTGCAGCGTCAAGACGTTGCTGAACAGCGCGGCGGGTACCTGGATGAGCACGATCGGCGTAAGCGCGTAGGCGGAGGCGATGAAAATATCCTTCAAGCTCCCCTCGCCGTCCATCAGCGTCGTCAGCCCCCAGTTGGCGCAAACCCACAGGACGAACGGGATCAACACCCGCAGCGCCGTGTCGTGCAGCTCGATGACGCGCCAGTCGGTCGGGAACAGCACGTATCCCCCGACCATCGTTCGCCAGACGTCGACGGCCATTACCAACGCTACGATCGTGACGGCCGCGCGGAAGCTGCCCCGCCGTTCGTGCTTCAAATCCCAGAAGCCGTCGAACGGGTGCACGATCAAGTGCAGCGCGTACAGCAGTTCTTCCTTGTACGTGCGCTTCCCCGCCTTCTTCCATCCGGCTGCGTTCACCCTTCGGGCGTACGCGAAAAACCGGGTCGCGAGCCAGATGAGCGCGGCCGCCGCGATCGGAATGAGCAGGATGATATTCCGCGCGACTTCCTTGCGGTACGCCGCGAACGCCTTGAAATATTGATCCCAGTCGTTCGCGAGCTTGTAGTTTTCCATCGCCTCGCGGTATTCCGCCTTGCGCATATGCGACATCGCCACGCCGGAGTAGGCGAGCTCGAAGCTCGGGTGCATCTTCAGCACCTCCCGCCAGGCGGCGATCGACGCGTCGTAGCTGCGCTCCTTCCGGTGGCGGATCGCCTCGGCGATCGCGTCGCCGTACGCCGTCCGCGCGAACACGGTGACCCGCGCCGTATTCGCGTCGAGCGCAAGCAGCTTCGCGCCTTGGTACGCGATCGCGACCGCCGCGCGGAAGACGCCGTTCTGGCTGCCGGTGCCGCCGAATGCGTACAGCAGGTTCCCTTCGCCGTCGTAGGTGAACAGCTTGTTCTGCGTCGCGTCCAGCGCCGTGTAGACGCCGTCCGCCGTCAACGCCGCGTCGATGAAGCGCGACACCGTCTCGGCCGTCTGCAGGTCGCCGGCCGGCGGGTATGCCCCGTTGCGCTTCAACACGTCGATGCCCGTGTTGTTGAGCCGCTTGATCGGTGCGTACTGGCTGCTGCGGTCGCGGTTGCGCATCGCTTGCAGCTGGTTTCTCGCGTTCAGTGCGCTGCTCGTCACGTACGCGAAGCCGAGCTCGTCGATCGCGATGTTGTTGTATTCGGTCGGCACGTTCTTGGCCGACCGGCTCCGCTGCGCGTCGGTCGTCACGAGCTCCCAGAACAGGTCGAGCGCCTTCGGCTCGACCTTCTCGGCGCCGACGAAGCCGTCGAAGCGGCCGTCCGCGTTCAGCGCGATGACCCCCATGTTCGTGCTCTTGGAGATGACGTACATACGGCCGGCCTGATCGACGCCGACGGCGCTCGGCTCGTAGATGAACCCCGCGGGCAGCACGTCCGCGTCAGGCGCCTCGAAGACGTTCAGGAGACTCCCGTCCGGACGGAGCGCCACGATTCTGGCGTTCTTCGCATCCGCGACGTACAGCGTCCCGTCGTCCGTCACGAAGAGGCCCGCCGGCGCGTTGAAGCCGTCCTCCGTTCCGTCCGCGCGCGCGAACGAGCGGATCTCCCGTTGGAACCGGTATTGTTCGTCCAGGACGACGATCCGGTGATTGCCCGTATCGGCGATATACACCCGGCCGTCCGGGCCCGTCACGAGATCCTGGGGCTGGTTGAGCCCCGTCCCGTCGGCGATGCCCATGTCGATCGCGCCGACGACCCGGTCGGGCACGTACGCGTCGGGGGACACGACGTAATTCCCTTCGTAGTCGTACGTGTACGTCTTATACGGCACCATCGCGGAAGCGGAACCGGCGCCGGCGCCGAGGAGCAGGCAGACGGCCGCGCCGGCTAAGATGCGCGTTTTCCACGTTTTCCAAACCATCCGTTCTCCCTCCTTCCCCTCGGCCTATTCCTTCATCCCCGACGCGGACATCGTCTCGATGATTTTCGATTGCGAAATAATGAACACGATGATCGGCACGATCATCATCATGACCGCGGCGGCCGACCCCGTGCCCGTCCGGGCGATGCCGCCGGCGAGAATTTGCGACAGCGCATAGTTCAGCGTCTTCAGCTCTTCGCTCTGGATGAATTGATTCGCGCCGATGCCCCACAGCCCTTGGATCGAGAAAATAATCAGCGTCAGCCACGCCGGCTTCACCATCGGCATCGCGATATGCCAGAAAATCTTCCATTCGCTCGCGCCGTCCATCCGGGCCGACTCGAGCACGGCGTCCGGGATCATCTGGTCCATGAATTGCTTCATTAAATACAACCCCAGAGAGGACGCGAACGCCGGGACGATCAGCGCGCTGTACGAGTCGATCCACCCGAGCGACGCGATAATGATGAAGTTCGGAATTTGCGTGACGGTGCCGCTGAACATGAGCGACAGCACGACGATAGAAAATAGGAACCCCTTGCCGGGAAACGTGTGTTTGGATAACACGTACGCGCATAACGACGCGAGCACGACGTGGCCGGCGGTGCCGACGGCGGTAATGAACGCCGTGTTGAACACGTACCGGCTGAACGGCACCCACGAATCGCTCATGACGACGAACAGATCGCGGAAGTTTTCGAGCGTCGGATGGTTCACCAGAAACCGCGGCGGGAAATACCATAACTCCTCCAGCGGCTTGATCGCGTTGGAGACGGCGTACACCATCGGCAGCACCATGAATAGTCCGAACGCCGTCAGAAATAAGTAGATGCCGAAGTCGGCGAAGTACGATCTACGGATTCCGTTCTTGCTTCGAGACAACTTGATGTGGATCATCGTTTACTCACCGACCTTCGACAGCAGCTTCTGTACGAGCTTGTTGGAGCCGATCATGATCAGGAACAGCACCGTGGCGATCGCGGAGGCGTATCCCATCTCGAACCGGACGGAGCCGTAATCCTCCAGATGGTTCACGATCGTGTGCGCCGCGTAATCGACGCTCGGCATGCCGCACAGCGCGGTCACGATCGCGCCCGAGCTGAACGCGCCGGTGATGCTCATGACCGCGCCGAACATGAGCTGCGGCTTCATGGAAGGCAGCGTCACGTACCACAGCTCCTGCCATCGGTTCCGGATCCCGTCCACCGCCGCGGCCTCGTACAGGCTGCGATCGATCCCCTGCAGGCCGGCGATGAACGACAGGAAGCTCGTGCCGACGCTGGTCCACAGGGCGACGAGGACGACGAGTCCCAGCATGTATTCGGGATTTTCGAACCAGAGAATCGGCGTCGAAATGAAGTTGTACCGGAGTAGCAGCGCGTTGGCGTACCCGTACGCGTCCTTGTTGAACAGCACGCCCCAGACCAGATAGATGTTGCCGGAGATCGACGGGGCGTAGAAAATCAAAGTCAGGAACGTCCGCCACGCTCTCGGCAGCTCGTTGATGAGCCACGCGAACACGAGACACATCGCATACCCGATCGGGCCGACCATGACCGCCATAAGGAACGTGTTGCCGATCGCCTTGACGAAGATGTCGTCGCCGAGAAACAGCCGAATATAATTGTCCATGCCGACGAACATCGGCGCCTCCAGCAGGTTGAACGACGTGAAGCCGAGCACCAGCGACACGAGCACGGGCAAGGCGGTGAACGTGAAAAACAGCAGCATATACGGCGCGGCGAACAAGTAGGATACCTTGTTTTTCTTCGCCGCCTTCCAGCCTTGCGCAAGCTTCCGGCCGAAAGCGCCTCGCGTTCTCCGGACGGCGGCCGGTCCGCCCATCGCGACGTCTCTATTCATCCTCGTCGCCCTCCAGACGGAATTCCTTCCGCTTCCGCGCGATCTCCTCGTCGGTTTCCCTCACGTAATCGAGCAGCGCCTCCGGATCTCCGTCGTTGTATGCCGCGGCGGCCGCGAAGCCGATGCTGCGAGTGACGTAATATCCTCCCGGCACTTCGGGCGTGCCGACGGCGTATGACCATTGCTCCATCAGGATGTCCGCCTCCCTCTCCGTCCACGGCATGCTCGCCAGCGCCTCCAGGTTCGCCGTCGCTTGCTTGGCCGACTTGCCGAGCACCGCTTCCATCTCCCTGCCGAACCGCGACTGGGTGTCGGCGCGCGTCCACCATTCCATAAAGCGCCATGCCGCTTCCTTGTCTTCGACGCCCTTCAGCATCATGACGGCGGTGCCCGTCGCCGGGGTCGCCCGATCGATCGTGCCGTCCGCCCGGACCGTGCCCGGCAGCGGCGCGAATTCCCACAGCCCTCGGATTTCCGGAGCGAAGGCGATCAGCTGGTTGTACGTCGTGTAATCGGCGATGCCGAGCGGCATCTCCCCGGTCCGGAACCGGTTCGCGAAGTCGTAATCTCGCGGGAACCGGTACGTCGTGAACAGCTCCGTCTGCTTCTGGAACGCTTCGACCGTGGCGTCCGCGTCGAGCGTGGATCGCGTGCGTCCCGCGTCGTACAGCTCAGCGCCGGTCTGATACAAGAAAATCTGAAGGCCCGTAATATCTTGGGGAAAGCCGATCTGCAGGTTTTGCTTCTGAATTTCCGGAACGATCCGGTAAAATTCGTCCCACGTCTCCGGCACCTCCAGCCCCAGCTCCAGCAAAATATCTTTCCGATAAAACAGCATCGGGAACGACTGCGTCTCGGGCAGCGCATACGTCTGGCCTTCGAACGTGTAAGGCACCATGGCGCTGGGGTGAAACCGGGAGGCGACCTCCTCGAAGTTCGGCATGTCGTGGATCGGCTGCACCGCGTTCCGCAGCGCGTATTGCACCGGATCCGCCACGGGATTGCCCATCGCGACGTCGGGTCCGGTGCCCGCGAGCACCGAAGGAAGCAGCGTCTGTTCCGGGATCAGCTTGAGCTTCACATGAATTCCGGTTTCGGGGGTGAACGCGTCGTTCAGCATCTCCCGGATGATCTGCGCTTGGTCGCGGCCGGACGTCAGCCACACCTCCACCTCGCGACCGCCGTCGCTCCCCTCCTGCACGGCCAGCGTGTTGTAATCGACGACGAACGACAGGAAGAAAGACTGAACTTCGAACAGAAGACTTGCGAAGAAGCTCGGCTCCGCCTGCGGCAGCGGCGCCGACGTCTGAACGACGCTGACGTAATCGAGCGTGAGCGGCTGCTCGCCGACCGTCAGAATCCACGTGCCGAGCGCGCCGATATTTTCCTTGAACGGAGCGAACGTCTTGGCGATTCGATCCTCGGGGTCCTCGACCATCTGCTCGAGCTGGAAGGCGATCTTGTCGAGCAGCACCGTCTGCTCGCCCTTCTGTCCGGTGAACGCTTCCATCTCGGCGGAGATGCGCCGCAGCTCCTCCGCGTTCTCGGCCATCGTCGCGATCGCGTCCGGAATGAGCTTCTTGAAGTCGTAGTCCCGGTACAAATCCGGCTCGGAGCCGGTAATCATGAGAATTTGCCGGTACGCGGCGTTCAGCTCGAACAAGCTGGCGTCGACCCGCTGCAGCACGTCGGCCAAGTCGCCTAACGTCACCTGGAACGTCAGCTCGTGTTCGCCCGCTTCGAGGTAGAACGCGTACTCCCGCCCGCCGTCGCCCAGCGCCTGCACCTGCCAGCGATTCCCGTAATTAAATCGCACCGCTTCGGCTTCTTCGAACGGCACCTTGCCGTCGATGAGCACTTTCCGGTTGACGTACATACCGGCCAGCAGCTGCTGTTTGAACCTCGTGACGATCTTGTATAAGCCGTCTTCCTCGACCGTGAACCGATACGTCACCCACTGCCCCGGCAGCTTCCACTTGTCGCCGCCGATGCTGTTGAGCCGCAGCTTCGCGGGATCCTGGGGCTCCGTCAGCGGCGACGACCGGTCGGCGATCGGATACAGCGTATTGTCCGACTTCTCGTAAGGGAGCTGCGCTTGGATTTTCACCGGCGCGGCGTCCGCCTCCCGGTAGCCTTGCGCCTCGTAGAACGCCGCCGCTTCCGCGTACGGCTTTGGCTTCTCCGCGGCGTACAGGCGGATGGAACGGATTACAGCCGGTTCTCTGACCGACTCTAGTCCGATCGTGTGCCGCCCCTCTTCGAGATACACCTGAAGCGGATCGTTATAGTAACCTAGCGAATCGTGCAAGAGCGTCGTTCTCCACCGCGGCGCTTCGGCTTGCCGCGGCCGGATGTCGTTCCCGTTCCCGTCTTGCGAGATAGCGCCCGTGTCTTTCCATATTCGCGACAGCCGGATCGTCTTCGCCTCGTCGTACGGGACGGCCCCGTCGACGTAGAGCATCCGCTCGATATCGTTGCCTTTGCCTTCCACGGGGTAGTACAACACTTCGACGTTGTACATGCCGCTCGCGGGAACGTCGACTTCCCATTCGATGATCCCGGTTTCTCCCGTTCGCACGGACTTGCCTTCCATGCCTTCGAACCGCTCAAAGATTTCTGTACTCGTCTCCGCCCGAACGAACGTATGCGCCTCGATCGTGAGGTCCGCTCGTCCGGCGCCTTGCTTCGCGTGCCGCTCGAGATAGTCCCCGTAGCTTTCTAGCTTCAGCAGCATCTCCCCGCTCGCCGCCGTTTCGTTCGCCGTCGCCGCGTTCGGCCATAGCATGAATGCCAATCCGATGGCCAACGCAACCCCCAACCGCCTCGCTATGACGTTTCCTTTCACCGTAACACCCTCCAACCTGCAAGGATTCGCCGCGCCGGAAGAGGCAAGGGGCGTTCCGTCGGTCGAAAACCCGCGTGCCGGACCGCCCCTTGTTCCGCTGCTGCGACTATTCCTTCTTCTCTTCCGGCTTC
Organism: Paenibacillus antri; assembly: GCF_005765165.1. Classification (NCBI taxonomy): domain Bacteria; kingdom Bacillati; phylum Bacillota; class Bacilli; order Caryophanales; family Paenibacillaceae; genus Paenibacillus; species Paenibacillus antri. The sequence goes on from NZ_VCIW01000001.1 coordinate 540,125, forward strand.
GGCTCCGGCTCCACGAATTCGCCCTTCAACCGGAGGACGAGCTCTTCGAGTCCGAGATTGACCGCTTCTTCGATTTCCGCCACTTGGGAGGCGGGCTCCAAATTTTGATCGTAGAAGCCGACGTTCGGAATGAGCGCGAGACCTTGGTGAACGTTGCCTTGCATCTGCTGCCCGATGAACGCGAGATCGGACACGCCGTAATTTTTCAGCTGCTTGATGATTTCGAGCGATTCGTCGTCTCTCAGCTGCGTGAAGGCGATTTCATCCAATCGGATTTGTTCCTCTTGTTGGGCTTTCCACGCCAGCGCCTCCAAAATGAGCCCCGTCTTATCCAGGTCTTTGTTCGTGACCGGGACGGCCATCGACGGCGCGTCATGGCTTACCCAGGAGAGATAGTCGTCCGTGTTGTTGCCCATCGGCATCGGCACGAAGCCGAAGTCGGCTTCCATCTCGTAGATCGGGTCGATGACGCCGCGTCCTCTGGAGTATGCGAGGAACAGCGCCTTCCCGTCTACGAACGCCTTCACGTAAGCGTCCATGTCTTCGCCTTCGTTCTTCGGGAAGAACGTGTCGCCGCGCTTCGTCATCTTCTTGATCATGTCGATCGTCTCGAACGCCTTCGGCGTATTGACCGCATACGTCAGCTTGCCGTCGGAAGCGGTTTCGATAATTTTATTGCCGGAGGCGAGGTACAGCGCGACGGCGATATCCCAATCATGTCCCGTTGCGAGGCCGTAGCGGTCGTTGCTGTCCATGACGCCGTCGCCGTTGGCGTCCCGCTTCGCCGCCTGCTCCATCTCCAGCATTTTCTCGAACGTCCATTGTTTATTGGCCACCAAATCGTACGGGTTTTCGAGGCCCAGCTCTTCGATAATGCTCTTGTTGAACGCGAGCACCCACACTTCGTCGCCTTGATTCGCGAACGGAGCGGCGACGCCGAACGTCCGGCCGTCGTACGTGAGCAGGTTCGACGTGTTGTATTCCTTCCAGTACGCGTTATCTAACTGCAAGTTCGGAATGGTGTTCATGTCGACGAGCCGCTTGCCGTTAATATGCCGCCCCAATTCCCAAGTCGGCGTCACGATGATGTCCGCGTACTTGTCGCCCGCCAGCACCGCCGCGCTGAACTCCTCCTCGGAATGCTTGCGCAGCTCGATCTTGACGTTATATGTCTCTTCGACCCAGCGAATCCGTTCGAGGATCGCGTTCGCGAGATCGGAGCTGCCCTCCGGCGGGAACCACCGGTTCGCGTTGTTGTCGGCGACGACGAACTTGTAACCGCCGAGATCCTGCACCGGCGGAGCGCCGTCGCCCTCCGCGGCCGGCTGTTCGGCCGTCTCTCCGGCCGGCTCCGCCGGGGGCTCTTCCGCCGGCTGCGAATCCGCCGGCTCCGGGGCCGGATCGGCTCCCGCGTCTCCCCCTCCGCCTCCCGTGCAACCGCTTGCAAGAACGGAAATCAATAATACCGCCGACAACAGCCACGCCCATTGTTTTTTCTTCGCCATAACCCCGTATCTCCCCTCGATACCAAAATTGTACTTAATTTGAAAATAACTCCATTAACTACACTTCATACACTAGCTCGCACGCAGTGATATGTCAACATATTATTTTTGCCTTTTTCCGCAATCTTCGTGTTGACTCAGGAAGGCCGAAACCCTTATTACACAAGGATTATGCGTAATATGAAGCAGGGCGAAAGCCTCCCCAGTCAATCGAACTTGATATGACAAGACGCTGCGATTACGCCCCTTCGGCTTGCCGAATCCGGCCGGCCGCTTCCAGCGCGGACATCGTCTCCAGCAGGATGATCCCGCTGAGCTGCGTGCTTAACTCCACTTCGCCGGACGTTCGCGCGTCCCATCGTTCCCCGAACAACGCCCCCTCGCCGTCGAACGCGTTGTCCCAAAGCGACGCCGCATTGGCGCCGATAACGCCGGCGATGTCGAGACCGTCCCCCGCCGTCAGCGCGAGCTCGCCGGCATACCGGACGAGAATGCCCTTGAACAGGCCGCCGTCCCCCTTGCCTTCCGCCGGGAACAAGCTCGTTCGATGTTCCGCGAGCTCCGCGACGGCCGCCCGCCAGGTGCGCGCGGCGTCCTCGAGATAGGCCCCGTCGCCCGTCAGACGGTGCAGCTCGACGGCGGCGCCGATAAAGACGCCTTGGCAGTACGTAAATTTCCAATCCTTATCGATTCTGCCATCCCCTAACCGATTCGCCCCGTCCCAGACGAAGCCGGTTTGCGGATCGACGAGGGTGCGCTTCACCCAATCGTAAATGCGCTTCGCCCAGGCCAGGTCGTCCTCGTCGCCGAACGCCGCGTACAGGCGCGCGGCCAATATCGCGGCGGGCGCGTTCGCCGGCGTATTTTTATAGTCGAGCTGCGTCTTCTGCCACGCGATGCCGCCCCCCACATGGTCGTTCCAGCCCGTCTTGATGTCCTCCCACAGCTCCAGCGCGGCAGCCTTGTAGGACTCCTCGCCCGTCGCTAAGAATGCGCGGAGCCAGCCGATCGCCATCCACTCCATGTCGTCGTACAAGTTGTTCGGCCAGGCGCCTCCGTTCCGCCGAAGCAGTCCCCGGTGCAGCGATGCGAGCCGTTCCCGATAGACGGCGGCCCCCGTTCGGTTCCAGCCGTCCGTCAACGTCTCCACCGCATGCGCCATCCACCAGTAATGGAAGATCGTGTTGCACGCGCCGTCCGGACACGGCGTCCGAATGTTGTACATTTCAATGTCTTCGTTCCAAAACTTCTCGTCCAGCTCGCGCTGGGCGCGTTCGGCTCTCGCTCCCCACATTCCCGTCATCCGAACCCTCCTCCTTCGTTACGTTCGAACGCGAACCCCGCAAATATCGAGCGCCAGCTCGCAAAACAGCATATTGGCCCAGGAAAACCATTCGCGCGTGTACCGGCTCGGATCGTCCTTGTGGAAGCCCTCGTGCATCATGCCCTTCCCCGCGTCGGTGCGAACCATCGCGTCGAGCTGCGCTTCTTTCTCCTCCGCCGTCGCGGCGGTCAGTCCCTGCATCGCGAGGCCGATATGCCAAATGTAATCCGTCGGCGTATGCGGACTTCCGACGCCCGCCGCGGCGGCGCCCCGGTAGAAGTACGGGTTCCGATCGCTCAACACGAACTCGCGCGTATTCCGGTAGATCGGGTCGTCCGCCGAGCAGTACCCGAGATACGGAATCGACAGCAGGCTCGGCACATTGGCGTCGTCCATCAGCGCATGCCGGCCCATGCCGTCGGTTTCGTACGCGAACATCTCCCCGAATTCCGGATGACGAACAATGCCGTGCGTTCGGATTCCCTCGTCGATGTCCGCCGCCAGCGCCGCCGCATCCGCCTCGAGCGCGGCATCCCGCAGCACGTCGCGCGCGATTTCCTGCACGTACCGAAGCGCGACGACCGCGAACATGTTCGAAGGGATCAAATAGCCGTACGTGCAAGCGTCGTCGCTCGGCCGAAAGCCGGACCAGGTCATGCCGGTATACGCGGTCGGCGCTCCCTTGCCGTCCCGGGTCAGCGTATCGGTGGCGGGGCAGTTCCGGCGTTGGAACCGGTAAGCCGAATCCGTCTCGTGACGCTGCTCCCTCTTCCACAACGCCAGGATCGTCCGTACGCCCTTTACGAAATCGCCTTGGAAGTGATCGGTTCGACCGCTGTTTTTCCAAAACAAATAACTGAGCTGGATCGGGTAACAGAGCGAATCGATCTCGTATTTTCTCTCCCATACCCAGGGGCTCATCTCGGTTTCGTCCGATTGGTGGCCTCTCCCGTCGGCGGATTCATTGAAAGCGTTCGCATAAGGATCCCGCAGCAAGCACTCGAACTGGCGGTCGATCAAGCCCTTGATCATGTCCGCCACGTCCCGATCGCTGGACGCGAGCAATAAATAAGGCCGCACCTGCGCGGCGGAGTCGCGAAGCCACATGGCGGGGATATCTCCCGTGATGACGAACGTCGTCCCGTCCGGCTTTCTTTGAATCGTCGTTTCCAATGTGTTGCGGATACAGGTTTCGAACATGCGCGCCGCCCTCGGCCGGTCCTTCATCGCGTCGGCAACGACCCTGACGAGGGGCTGCACGACGGCCGAGGCATCTTTCGTTATCTCCATGATCCGAACTCCTCCCTGAATCTTCCATACGACCTACTACACAACATACTATTTGCGATGTATCAATATGTCAATATACTAAATTACGACATGTTGCAGCGCCCTTCCGCAGCCGGAACGCGGTAACCCCGCCGCTTTATGAATTTAGTTGCCGAATCGCGAATAAAGTTTTATAGTTGATATATCAATGCATCGAAGCGAGGCAGGAAAACCTATGGACATCCCTCGGTACGAACGGATCTTCAACCACCTGTATCAGAAAATTAAAGAGGGCGAGCTGAAGGCAGGCGATCGCGTGCCGTCGGAGAAGGAGCTGGCGGTCCAGTTCAACGTCAGCCGCATCACGTCCAAGAAAGCGCTGGAGCTGCTGTCGCAGTATAAGCTCGTCGAGAGAATTCAGGGGAGAGGCTCCTTCGTCGCCGACGCGCCTCCGGATGTGCAGGACGTCGCGTCGGGGCGCCATGCCGACGGCGCGGAAGAGAAGCGCGACGACGACGAGTGGCGAACGGTCGGGCTCGTGCTGCCCGACTTCGCGGATTCGTTCGGGGCCGATCTCGTTCGGGGCATCGAGGAGCAATGCGCGTCGAACGGATGCCGGATGATGATCAAGCTTACGTACGACAACCGGGAGAACGAGCAGGAAGCCATCCGCTCCTTCGTTCGGTGGGGCGTCGACGGCTTGATCGTATTCCCCGGACACGGCGAACATTACAATTCCGAAATATTGCGGCTCGTGCTGGACCGCTTCCCTCTCGTCTTGGTCGACCGATATTTGAAGGGGATTCCCGCCAATGCCGTGTATACCGACAATTGGAAAGCGGCCTTCGACCTTACGAACCTATTGCTGGACAAGGGGTTCCGCGAAGTCGGCTTCTTATCCGTTCCGGCCGAAAACACGACCGCGGTCGAAGACCGGCTGAGGGGCTACACCGACGCCTGCATTCAGCGCGGCTGGACGCCCATGCCCGACCATCTCTTGACGAGCCTGTACAGCTCGTTGCCGCAATCGTTCGATACCGCCAACGTCCAGATCGACCTCGATACCGTGCGCCGGTTCGTGGACATGAATCCGGAGATGTCCGCCTTCGTCGTCGCCGAATACAATCTGGCCCTCGTTCTGCGGGAGGTTCTCCTGTCGAGGGGGAGCCGCATTCCCGACGACTTCCAGATCGTCTGCTTCGATTCGCCCGGACAGCCGCTCGGCCCGCCGCTGTTTACGCATGTGCGGCAGAACGAGCGGGAAATCGGGCGCAGGGCGGTCGAGGTGCTGATCGACCTGTTGAACCGCGAGGACACCGAGCTGCATCATATCGTCGGGCACGATATCGTGCTCGGCTCATCTACGAAGTGACCCCCGGGACGCTCGCGCCGGCGGCAAGAAGCCGGCGCGCGGCGGACTGGGATTCTAGCGAAAATCCCCCCCACTCTCCGTCCACGGCGCCACGGCGCCTCACCGACATTTTCCGACATTTCTCGCGCGTGAAAAACACTTGCCTCCGGGACTTCCGCACCATATAATGCGAATATCTTTTTCGAATACTGTGATAGATGTTTTCGTGCGTCTGGAACCATTTTCCCAATTCACCCCCCACTCATCACACCTCAACGTAAGGACGGGAATCATCATGAAGCTCAGCTCTAGGCGCAAGCGAACCAAGGAGATCAGTCTGCTGCTCAGCGGCGCGCTGCTCGTCACTCTTCCTCTAGGAAACTACCATGCCCATGCATCGTCCGTTTCCCCTCTGAAGAAGATTATCGTTTCGGAAAACGCATCCTGGATGCAACCCGCCCTCCAAGTCGACGGCATGACCGTCCGCGCGGACCTCGCAGGCCGGTTTCCGCTTCTCTCTTCCGCTGCCGTATTTACGGCGGATTCGTCCTCCCAAGACGTGCTGCAAGTTAGCGTCGTCGACGGTCATCTGAAGCTCGCCGTCCTCAAGGAAGGCACGGCGACGGTCACGGTCACCGGCAACGACGGGGTGCACCCGGCGATCGTCGACACGGTGCAGGTAACGATACATAAGCGCGGCGACATTACCGGCGACGGCACGATCGATCAGGCCGATTCGCTGTTCATCCAGCAGGTCGTGAAGGGGCTCGTCACGCCTTCCGCCGAAGATATGGAACGCCTCGACTTGAACGGGGACGGCAAGGTGACGTCGGCGGACGCGACCGCCGCGATGAGCTTGTATTTGTCGCAGAAGAAGGGAACCGTCCCGAACGAATACCATATGACGTTGACGGATGTGAACGATGCGCCGATCGCTTACGGCATCGCGTTCGCGGGCACGGCGGAGGTCGGGCAGACCGTGACCGGCAGCCACCATTACATAGACGCGGAGCAGGATGCCGAAGCGGCGACGGCGGTGCAGTGGTATCGCGGAACGCTCGCGGACGGCTCGGATCGCGAGGCGATCGCCGGCGCGACGTCCGCATCTTATACGCTGCAGATGGCCGACGGCGGCAAGTACTTGTTCTACGGCGTGACGCCGAAGGCTGCGACAGGGGTTCCGGCCGGGACGGCCGCGATCAGCGCGGGTACGCTCGTGCCGATCCCGGACACGACCGCGCCGACGATCCTCGGCGTAACGCCGCTCGACAACGCGACGGGCGTCGCGCTGGACGGCTCGCTCGCGATCGCGTTCGACGAGCCCGTCGCAGCCGTTGCGGGGAAGTACGCGAAGATCTACAAGAGCGCCGATCATACCGAGGTTGCCTCCTATGACGTTTCGGATGCGGCCCATGTCGTCGTGACGGGCGCCGATGTCGAAGTGAAAGGCTTATCGCTCGCAAGCCTTACGGAGTATTACGTGGCGGTCGAAGCCGGCGCGTTCCGGGATCTCGCCGGCAACCCGCACGCCGGGTTAAGCGGCCCGACGACGTGGAGCTTCGCGACGAAGGACGTCGTGGCGCCGACCGCGCTGCAGTTCGCGCCGGTCGGCGGCGACCCGAGCGCGCCGTACGTCGGTGCGCTGACGATCGCGTTCGACGAGCTCGTGACCGGCGTCGCCGGCAAGACCATTGCGGTGCGCCTCGCCGCGACCGACGCCGCGGTCGCGACGTACGACGCCGCCGATGCGGCGAAGGTCGCCGTGAGCGCGACTGTGTCGGGCAGCCGCGCGACGATCGCGAACCCGGGCCTCGCCGCAGGCACGGCGTACTACGTCGAAGTCGAAGCCGGCGCGTTCGTAGATGCCGCGGGCAACGGTTACGCGGGGATCTCGGGCAACACCGGATGGAGCTTCGAGACGGTGGACGACATCGCCCCGACAGTCGCGTCGGTCGCACCGAACGCGAATGCGGCCGGGGTAGCCGCGAACGCGCCGCTGACGATCGCGTTCGACGAAGCGGTCACGCCGGTCAGCGGCAATTCAGTGGTGCTGTACGACGCTTCGAACGACAGCGTCGTCGGTACGTTCGACGTCGGGGACTCCACCGTCGTCTCGCTCGCCGGGAAGACGGCGACGATCGCCGCCCCGGGCTTGTCCGAGAACAAGATGTATTATGTTGAGGTTCCCGCCGGCGCCTTCGTTGATGCAGCAGGCAATCCGTTCGCCGGCTTAATCGGGAAGGCGTCGTGGAGCTTTGCGACGGTGGACACGATCGCGCCGACAGTCGTCTCGACGCTGCCGGTCGATGACGCCGCGTCCGCCTCGGCGGGCATGGTACTCGCGATGATTTTCAGCGAGAAGGTCACCGCAGCGGCGGATAAGACGATTACGGTGTACGACGCGGCCGACGACTCCGTCCTGAAGACGTATCAGGCGAGCGAGATGTCGTTCGTCGGCTTGACCGGCACGCTGCAAAACCCGGGCTTAGCGGTCGGCAAGGACTACTATGTGCAGATGGATGCGGGCGCCTTCGAAGACTCGGCCGGCAATCCGATCGACGCGATCGAGGATAAGACGACGTGGAATTTCTCGACGTCCGTTCCGCTCAGCATCGATGTGACGCTCGACGCGAACAACGATCCGGTGGACGAAATCACTCTCGACGGCGCGGCGTTATATGTGACCGCGACCGGCGGAACGTTCAAGGAAGACTTGTCGGAAGCGGACTTCGCGGTCAACAATGCGCCGCCCGGAACGAGCGTCTTCGCCGCCGGGAAGTTACTTGACGACCAAGCCTTCCTCTTCTTGACGAATGACGGAACGGACTTCGACGTCGACTATAACGGCGTGACGATAACCGCGCTGGCGAGTGCTTTCGAGAACGGCACGGAGTCGGCGACGTCGAATACATTCGCCGTCCAACCTGTCATCGAGCCGAATTCGCTGATCGTCTCCGAAGTATTCGTCGGAAGCAGCAATGATAGATTTGCTATCGAGTTGTATTCGCCTGTCGAACTGACTGGTTACCAAATCGAGGTGTACCAATACGTTCCGAACCCGAGTCGGATCGAAGTTTCCGCGTTGACCGCGCCGACGATCAACGCAAACCGGACGTATCATATCATCAACAGTCTGTTCTACGACTTCATGGATTTATTCGACTATCGGATGAGCTTCATCTATGGCTACAACCTCGAAGTGCCTTCCACGTGGGCGGACGCGACGCTGAATGCGATCGTCGTGAAGAAGGACGGACAAGTCGTCGACATGGTCGGCGATCCTACGGCGACCGGTCCGAGACCGATCGTCGAGATGAACAAAACCAAAGTCCGCAGAGCCGACGTGCCCGGCGGGTCGAACGTCTATCGCCCGAACCAGTGGATCACGTATTCGAGCGCCCAGCTTCTTGAGCAATACGGCAAACACACGCAGCAATAAGCTGCTCCAGGGAGGAACTGATCTTGCTTACGAAGTTACATCATGCCAAGCTCCCGAGCTTGTTGCTCGCGTTATCCCTGTCGGCATCGGCGCTGCTGTCCCCCGCGACGGCTTCCGCCGATGCGGCCGATCTGATCGTTACGATCGGCGATGTCGCGGCGAAGGTCGACGACATGATTGAAGTCCCGGTCTCGATTTCGCAGCCGGCGGCCGGCGTCGCGTCCTACGGCATGGAGCTGAATTACGACGCCGCGGCGCTCGAAGTCGTCGACATCGTCCCGTCGTACGGCAACGCCTCGGATCCGGCCTGCTATGAGGATGCAGAGGGCTGTTTCTTTTCCGATTCCGAAAATGCTTCCGGCTGGCTCCGCGCCGCCTGGTTCGACGCCTCCGGCGGCGACGAGCCGATCGACGCCGCGATGGAGCTGTTCGTCGTCCGCTTCCACGTGAAGAACCCTCTCGCGCTCGGCGATAAACCGGTGACCGCGGCGAGAGGAACGCCCGGGGGCTTCTCGTTCACGGACCGGCACCTGACGTATCTGTATGCCGGCTTGAACGATGGCAACGTCGCCGTCCAGACGTCGAACAACGCCGATCTTGCGGCGCTGACGACGACCGCCGGCACGATCGCCTTCGCGGCGGACAAGACCGCGTACAACGCGAGAGTCGGCGACTCGACGAAATCCGTGACGGTAACGCCGACGACGGCGAATCGGTACGCGAGCGTCACCGTGAACGAGTCGTCCGCAACGAGCGGCCAAGCGGCCGGCGCCATCCCGCTGAAGTACGGCAAGAACGACATCGTCGTCGAGGTGACCGCGGCGGACGGGACGACGAAGAAAGCTTACACGTTGTCCGTCTACCGCGACGAAGACGCCCCGGCGGCAGCCGGAGCGCCGAAGCCGACGACGACCGACGCGACGATTCGCGTCAACGGCAAGGAAGAGTCCGCCGGCGTCGCGACCAAGAAGCAAGAGGGGACGCGCGTCGTCACCACGGTCGCCGTCGATCAGGCGAAGCTGGAGCAGAAGCTTGCCGCCGAAGGGCAGCGCAGCGTCGTGACGATTCCGGTCGCGGACGGCTCCGACGTCGTCGCCGGCGAGCTGAACGGCCAGATGGTCGCGAACATGGAGCAGAAGCAAGCGATTCTCGAAATCAAAACCGGCAGCGCCACCTACACGCTCCCGGCGCAGCAGATCAACATCCGCGCCGTGTCCGACAAGTTCGGTAAGGACGTAGCGTTGCAGGAAATTACCGTACGCATCGAAATCGCGAAGCCGTCGGAAGACACCGCGAAGCGGGTCGAAGCGTCCGCGGCGGCAGGCTCGTTCGAGCTCGTCGCGCCGCCGGTCGACTTCACCGTGCGCGGCACGTACAACGGCGCGACGGTGAACGTGGACCGCTTCAACGCCTACGTCGCGCGCTCGATCGCGATTCCGGAAGGCGTCGACCCGAGCCGCATTACGACCGGCGTCGTCGTCGACCCGGACGGCACGGTCCGCCATGTGCCGACCAAGGTCGAAGAAGTCGACGGCGTCTACTACGCGACGATCAACAGCCTCACGAACAGCACGTACTCCGTCGTCTACCATCCGGTCGCGTTCGCGGACGTCGCGACGCACTGGTCGAAAGACGCGGTGAACGACATCGGCTCCCGGATGGTGATCGAGGGCATCGGCGGCAACCGTTTCGCTCCGGATCGAGACGTCACCCGCGCCGAATTCGCCGCGATTCTGGTGCGCGCGCTCGGCCTCAAGGCCACAGGCGACGCCGAGGCTCCGTTCTCCGACATTGCGGCGTCGGACTGGTACCATGACGCCGTCGCGACGGCGCACGAATACGGCCTCGCGAACGGCTTCGAGGACGGCGCCTTCCGACCCGCGGAGAAGCTGAACCGCGAGCAGGCGATGGCCATGGTCGCGAAGGCGATGTCGATGACCGGCCTGAAGGACAAGCTGAAGCCTGCGGTGCCAGCCACGCTCCTGCTTCCGTTCGCGGACGCGGGCCTCGTCTCCGATTGGGCCAAGGCCGGCATCGCGGACAGCCTGCAAGCGGGCCTCGTCACCGGCCGCGGCGCCGACGAGCTCGCGCCGCAAGCGACTGTCACCCGCGCCGAAGTCGCGGTCCTGATCCGCCGCCTGCTGCAGCAATCCGAGCTGATTTAATTAGCGACATGAAGAAGCCGACGCCTCGCGCGTCGGCTTCTTTTTCCTGCAAAAGTGCATCTAATTCCTTCGCTTTCTCTCCACCGTGGCCGAATACCTGCGGAAATGCATTTATTTCGTCGCCGGAACACCCCAACGACCGAAAATAAATGCATTTTTGCAGCTAAGTCGGTATTTCCGGCCATGTTCCGAAGAAATACCTGCACTTTCGCAGGCAGGGCTTCATCATTACCATTTTCCCAAGAAAGAAATCAATGCCTCATGCATCTGCTCCGAGCCCCTGCCCAACCAGATCAGATGCCCCCAAGTATCCAGCAAGCGCAAGTCCGCACCGGGAATGTGCTTCAGCGCGTAATGCGCGTGGTCGACCGGTACGGCCTTGTCGTGCCGGCTATGGAGAATCAGCGTCGGGCAGGCGATCGATTGCAGATGCGAATCGCGAACCGTCCCGGTGCTTGCGAGGTCGATCATGAAGCCGCGCCCGGAGCGTTGCCGCCGATTCATGTCGCGGAACGACTCGAGATCGCCGTCTTTCATATAAGTTTTCACCTGAGCGTACGGAAGCTTGGTGAAGGAGGAGGCCATCTGCCGGAAAATGAACCCGGGCAACAAGCTGCTGAAAGCGCCGATCAGCTTCCAAGTGTATTTCTCCGTCGAAGGGCGGAATAACGCTTGCGCCGCCTTGTATTCCTTATCCTTAGGCGTCAGCCATTCCTTCGTGACCGCGGACTGGAGCGTCAAGCTTCTTACCCGTTCCGGGTATCGGGAGGCGAAGAGGATGCCGCTCGGTCCGCCGGCGGAGATGGCGATGACGTGAACCTTAACGATGCGGAGATGGTCCAGCAGTTGCACGTAAGCCTCGCACGCGGCTTCCAGATTCCGGCCGATCCCGGCGGAGGTGCGGCCGTACCCGGCTCGGGACGGCGTAATGACGGCATACCCGCTCTCGGCCAGCTCCTTCGTTCCGAACCGCTCGCGGCAATTGGAATACCCGCCGTGGAACACGAGTACCGGTTCCCCCCGGCCGACGACGGTGTACTCGATGCGAATGCCTTCTATGCCGAATAAATCGTAGACGCTATCCATCGACGTATTCATCTCTCCTTCGCTTGCCGCACATGCTCCGCCCGAAGCGCCGGATCGACGATGTTCGCCTGCATCATCGTCTCGCGAATCGCCGCGATCCGCGCCTCGTTCAGGAGCGGCTCTCCGTGGATCGCCTTCATCCGCAGCAGCTTCCGATGGATAAACTCGCTCAGCTCCACGTCGTACACGACGAGCTCGTCCGACTCGATCTTGCGCAGCGTCGGGTCGATGCCGAACCGGCACCGCATCGTGAACGACACCATGGAGATGAAGGTCAGCGGCGCATGAGCGGACAGCACCTGCTCCAGCGCCTTGATGTGCCCGTAGTTCTGCTTCAGCGGGTTGTACATCTTGAACCGCCCGCTCACCGTCCACTGCCGATCGTCGCGTCCGCCTCGGATTTCGCCGTTGTAGTTTTTCGTTTCAATGACGAAAATGCCGTACGGAGAAACGACCGCGTGATCGATCTGCGAATACCCGGTCCGCGACTTCGGATTGCGCACCATCAGGTCGGAAGCGTACCGGCATTCCTTCGGCAGCTGGTCGAGCTGAATGTTGATCTTATGCTCGCCGAGCTCGCCGATGCGCTCCGGCGCCACCTTCGGCTTCGCGGCGGCCCGCGGCCGGATCGCCGGCTTCTTCTGCGTCGCCTGGGCCGGCTTCGGCCCCAATCCCAACGCGCGTAATAACTTCGATAACATGCTTCCCGCTCCTCCGTCGGATCCATTGTAGTTAAGCTAGGAAATTATCCCTAGTCTACCGCTAATCGCTAGTAGAAATCTACCAAAACTGTTTCCTGTACAGCGGGAGCCAATCCGTCCATGACTCGGCGGAACCGCCGAATTCGAAAAAATGGGAGGGTCCACCGCAAGGCAGACCCTCCCCATTTTTCAGTTATTTCGTTGTTGAAACGAGGTAACGCCTTTACTGAACATTACACTGCCCAAGCCCGGGTGATGATGACGAGCAAAATGAAGAGTACCAAGATCGCTCCCGTGCTCGTGAATCCGCCGTAGCCTGCGCCGCCGCAGCCGACGCCTGCGTTTACGTATGCCATGTTCCTCACCTCCCCGCCTGCAGCGTCCGTTCTCATAGCACTAGTAGAACAAGAACGGCAGCAAGAACAGCAGGGCGATCGACGCCCATGCCAATCCGTAGCCGGGGTAGCCGTAACCAGGATATCCGTAGCCTGGATACCCGTAACCGAACGCCTTCGTTTTCGCTTTGGACGCCATGCGCTGCAGCTGCTTCTTCGCTACGGGAGCGCGCGTGGACAGCACGGAAGCGCCGGACCGGCTCCCGTTGATTTCGATGCCGTCCGCGCCGACGCGGCTGATCGTGCCGACGACTTGCGTTCCGTCATGCAGTACTGCGCATACCGTCTTGCCGACATAAGGACTGCACGTTTCAGGAGTGATGGGGTGAAGTCGTTTCAAAAGAGACCTCCTCCTTTCCGCAGTACTTCCCTTATGTATATCGATACGGAGCGCGGATTGACAAGGTACCCGCCCGGCCGAGCGAGAAATCAGCGGACGCCCGGGCGTTCGGGACGACCTCCGCGCATATGCTGTGGCAGGAAGGAGTCGGGTGCCATGGAGTATCATGAAATCATCGCCGCGACCGGCGCGGGCGCGGCACATCCCGGAGGGTTCGGCGGCACGCTGGACTTCCTCGCCGACGCCGAGGTCTCGCCGGGTCAGCGCGTGCTGGAGGTCGGCTGCGGGACGGGGCGGACGTCTTGCGCGCTGGCCGCGATGGGCTGCGCCGTGACGGCGGTCGACCGGAGCGAGGCGATGCTGGAGAAGGCGAAGCGGAGGGCGGCGCTGCTGGGCGCGACCATCGACTTCGTGCAAGGCGATCTTCGCGCGCTGCCGTTCGAGGCGGCCTCGTTCGACATCGTCTTCGCGGAATCGGTGACGGCATTCGCGCCGCCGGCGGAGGCGTACCGCGAGTACGCGCGGGTGCTGCGATCGGGAGGGCGCGTCTGGGATAGAGAGCTGTACAAGATCGAAGCCGACGCTCCGGAGCTGGACGCGGAGATGTACGCGTTATACGGCTCGGCGCCGCTGCCGACGAAGTCGGGCTGGCTCGAGTCGCTCAAGGCCGCGGGGTTCGTGCGCGTGGGCGTCTGGACGCCTCGAGACGGACGGCCGTTCGTCGTCGGCAGCGCGGAGCTGGAGGCGGACCCGTTGCAATTTATCGACCTCGACCGAGTGCTTCGCCCCGACGTCGCGGCGTTCACGGCGCGCAACGCCGCCTTCCTCCGGCGATTCGGCGAAGCGCTGTCGTACGGCGTGTTCATCGGGGAGAATCCGTAAGGGAATGTTTCCGGCGGGGACGTTCTCTCGTCCCTGAACGCGAAGAGGGGAGGATTCGCCGTTCGGCGAACCCTCCCCAGATATTCCTGTCACTTTTCTCTTATCTTATGAAGTTCCATATCATGCTTAGAAACCTGGTTGCGCAAATAATCGACGTCCGCGTTCGCGTTCCGGAGCTGACCCATGACCTCGAGATGCCTCAGCCGGTTCGCCTCGCTCTCCGATGCGACCCGCTGCTCCAGCCCGTCGAAGCGCTGTTCCAGTCCGTCGAAGCGCTGTTCCAGTCCGTCGAACCGCTGCTCCAATCCCAGAACAGCTTTATTATTTTGAGCAACCATCTGAATCAACTGAACGATGTGGTTCTCGATGCGCTCCAACCGCTCTTCGCTCATCCGAACGCCCCCCGGCCCGTAGTACTGGTATTATACCACCGGCCTCGGACGGGAACAACCGTTTGCATTTTGCAAAATAACCGTTACTGCTTGCTCATGAACGATGCTTCAAGCATTCGACGAGCATCAGCAGCGTCATCGACTGGCCGTACGGCATCGGGCAGACCGGGATGCCGCGGTAATAGTCGAGGTCGCGGCCAAGGCCGGTGCCATAGGAGACGCCTTGCACGGTGCCGTTCTCATCGATTTGGCCCATGACGCCTTGCGCCGCCTTCCAGCCGACGGCGGCGTAGATCTCCGGCAAGTAGCCGAGGCGCACCGCCTTTAGGATTCCATACGCGAAGGCTGCCGTCGCGGACGTCTCCTCGTACGTAGTCGGGTCCGTCAGCAGCGTATGCCACAGTCCGCTGTCCGCTTGAAGCGCCGATAGCGTCTTCGCCTGCCGCTCGAGCGAGCCGAGCAGGAACTGCTTGACGCCGAGCGGCAGATCGACGATGTCGAGGTAATCGACCAAGCCCGCCGTATACCAAGCGTTGCCGCGGCCCCAGAGCGCCCCGGCGTAGTAGCTCTTGTCCGCGAACGACCAGCCGTGGAAGAACAGCCCCGTCACCGGATCGGTCAAATATTTCAGATGGACGAGAAATTGGCGAACGCTCTCCTGCACGCAATCGTCGCGGCCGAGCAGCACCCCCATACGCGCCGTGAACAGCACGGTCATGTACAGCGTATCGTCCCACAGCTCTCCTTCGTTCGTCCGCCCCGAGACGATGTGCTGGAAGCCGCCTTCCTCCGTGCGGGGCAGCTCGTTCATCGCGTAATCGAGCCACTCCAGGCAGAGCTCCCGGAAATCCTCCCGCCCCGTCTCCTCGACGAGAAAGCTCAGCGTCAGCATCGGACACATCGTATTGATGTTCTTCTCCGGCACCGTCCCGGCCGCCAGATGGCGGTCGAACCAGGAGGTCAAGAAGTCGAGCAGCTCGGGCTTGCCGCTTTCTTTGTAGTACAAGTATAGCGAGAACAGGGCGACCCCCTGCGGCCACTCCCAGTTCTCCATGGAGATGATGCCGATCGGGATCCCGTCTTCGTTCCGGTCCGACTTCAGATGCTGCAGCTGATGGACGATTCTATCGATCCGCTCTTGTACGTCCGCGACTTGGAGCTGCAAGGGCGCGCTCATGGCGTCACCTCCGTCTGCCCCGTCGCCGCGATGCTGCGTTCCGTCAGCTCGCGAATCGGCGCGGGACGGACCGGCGCGGCGATGCGCATGCCGTCCGCCTCGAGCGTGCACGTCTCGCCGTCCGTCGCGGCGACGTACGGCGCCGTCGACGCGCCGAGCGCGAACTGACCGGCGACGATCGCCCGCTCGAGCGCCGCGAGGCGAATGTCCTGCGCCTCCCCTTCGTACAAGATCACGTCGACGCCGATCGTGCCGTTCTCCCGCGCGATCTCATATCGGATCGCATGCCCTCCGAACGCGGCCGCACCCAGATCGACCGTAATCGGCAGCTCGCCGATTCGGCCGACGCAGCGCGGAAGCGCCCCGTCCCGCGGGAGCCAATCCGCCTCGACCGACTCGATCGCGCCGCCGATTTCGAAGCGCAGCCGCAGGTCCTTCGCGCGGATCGTCCCGTCCCGGATGAGATGCAGGTTCGGATGCCGGTCGCCGCCGTCGGTAGCGAAGTGCACCGCGAACAGCGCGCGACCGTCCCGCTGGGCGGCGAGCAGCCAAGCGCCGGTGTAATCGTAGCCGTCATGCAGCGCGCGCAGATGCACGTAGACCGGGCCGGACGGCGTCGCGGCGTACGCCAACAGGCTCCGGCGCTGGTTCCATAGATCGCCGTGACTGACCGTCGCGAGGCTGTAGTCCTCGGTCGCGTACGTGACGGCGTATCGCTGCTTGCCGCCCGCGTCTACGAGCAGCGGCTGAACTAAGCTCGAGGTGCGCGGCTCGACGAAGCGAGAGACGAACTTGTCCGGGCAGCGAATCCGATTCCCGTACCACATCGTGTGGTAGTGGAACGCTTCTTCGGGCAGCCACGTCACCCGGCCCTCTAGCGCATGCTGCAGAAACGACAGCACGTGCGGCTGCAGCAGCTCCGAGTACGCGCGCGCGTGCGGGCCGGACCACTGTCCGGTGCGCGGATGAAACCGCTCGGCTACAATCGCCCACGCGACGTCGAGCAGCTCTTCCGCCAATCGACGCGCAACGGGACTGCCGGTCTCCGTGAGGATGCTCGACAGCTCCTCGATCGCGACCGTCGTGTACGTCGGACTGTTGAACTCTTGGAACGTCCCGCTCTCCATCGTGTAGTCGTAGAAGCGCTGAAGCCGCGCGAGCCCGTACGCCTCCACGTCGGCGTCGCCGAGCCATTCGCCCGCGCACAGCGTCACGAACGCGCCCATGATGGCGATGTTCGTGTAATGCGGGCCGACGTTGCGCCGGATGATCGCCTGGCAGGCGTTGCGCACCGCCTGCTCGATCGAACCGCGAAGCGCCTCCGGCAGCGTGCCGCTATGGCGCTTCAGCGTTAACAACAACGGCTTGCCGATGAAGTCCGCCCAGTTCCAATCCGGCGGCGCCATCTGCGTCAGCGGCTCTTCGTAAAACCAAGACCAGATGCCGAACGTCTTGTTCTCGGGATTCGTGTCCTGCGCCTCCACGAGCCGCGTCAATACCTCGAACGCGCGCTCCCGATGTTGCGGAAGACCGCCGTCCAGCAGCGCGAGGGCGTAATACGCCGCCGTCCGCGTTCGATGGACTTCGCCGATGTCCTCCGTAAGCGTCGTATGGTAGCCCGGACTGGTAAACGGCTCCGTCACCGCCCGCATCGCGGCGTTATACGCCGCCTCTTGTCGCTCCAGTTCCCGCAGCAGCAGATCGTGTTCGTTCATTCGTCGTCCCCTCCGTCGGTGTCCAAAATCCGAAACAAGCGAGCGTCTCCCGCCTCGACCCGCATCCGGCTTGCATTCGCTTCCCGATGCTCCTCCGTCCCAAGCTCCGACAACAACCCGCTCCCGTAAGGCAGCCGCAGCTCCGTCTCGACCGCTTCGTCCGCGACATTCCAGACGAACAAGTACCCCGCGCCGTCCGCGCCCCGGACCGCGACCGCCCGCAGCGCGGCGGCGCCGCACCGAACCGCGACCGCCCCGCCGCCCGCGGCGAACGCCCGGGTGACGTCATGCGTCTCGCTGGATCGGACGACCGCGCCGACGTCGAAGTACGGCTCGCCGGCTTCCCGCCGCGTCAACCCCAGCTCCGCGTCGATGCACAGCGCGTCCGCGTACAGCGTGCCGAGCCCGTCGTCATGCCCCCGATCGGCGTATCGCTTCGGGGCGATATTGCGCCGGCCCGGGCGATACAGCGTAAGCCCGCCGCCGTAGACGGCGACGACGCCGATCGCGTCCTCGACGTTCGCCCACGCCGAATCGAGCGACAGCGTCTCCTCCCGCGAATGACCTGCCCCCTCTACGACTCGCGTCCCGCTCTCCGCGTGCAGCGTCCGCCGCCCGCCGTTGAACAGGTCGTTCGGAATTTGCAGATGCAGGCTCATCACCGCCTCGGCATAGCTGCGCACCGGCGAGACGGCATGCTGCAGCACGATCATCGTCGTATCGTCCGGCAGCGCGGCGACCGCGGTTCGCTGCGCCGCGAGCCGCTCGCGCGGCATCCCTTCGCCGAGCAGCTTCTCGGTAAAGATATGATGCACGCCGCAGGTAAGAAATCCGCCGGGAAACTCGCGCTCCCGATGCGCGGCCACCTCGTGCACGGGATGATTGCCCAGCCCATGGATTCGCCCGGCCAAATTCCAGCGCCACTCCGCGAGGCTGCTGTCGCCCGGCGGCAGGCACAGCCCCTGCGGCTTCTCCGCCGCCTTCCACACCCAAGACGCGATCCGCTTCGGACTGCGGTGGAACGCCGCGCCGTGGAACGCGTCCGACCAGGCGAAGCGCTCCTCTCCCGCGGCATCCCCGACCGAGGCCGACGCCTCCCTTCCCCAGTACGCCCCCATCGAAAGCGTCACCGCCCGGTCCGACTCCAGCCGCGTATAATAGTAAGGCGACCGCCGGGCCAGCGTCCGGCAGCGCACGGACAAGTACGAACCGTCGCCGTTCGCCGCCTGCTCCCGCTCCACGAGCGAAAGCCAGCCCGACATCCAGCCTTTGCACCGTTCGCCCCATAGATCCTCCGCGAGCAGCCACGTCGGGATCATGTAATCTTGGCAGTACGTATACGGCACGCGCGTATCTCCTCCGATCCGGAGCAGCCTCCCGTCGGGGAACAACAATCGCTTCACCAGCTCCCACAGTTCGCGGGCCCGGTGGTACAGCGCCTCCGGCGGCCGCAAGCCCCGGCGCTTGAAGTCGAAATGCAGCATCGCGACGTTCGACAAGCAGATGACCATGTATCCGACGTTCAAATAGCCGTGATGATGGAGCGCGTACGAGGGGAAGAAGTTGTCCCCGACGAACCGGTCCATCACGCGCTTCCCGTCGACGACCGCTTCGTTCGACGCGTCCGCCGCGACGGAGATCGAGTTGATCAGCAGCCGCGAGCCCTGCTCCCGGTACGCCTCCGCCTGCGACAGGTCCGGATACAAGCTCGCGACGCGATGCAGCAGCGCTCCGTTCCACAGATTGCTCTCCGGCTTGTTCTTCCCGCTCGCGTTGTCCGGATGGCCGACGACCGGATACGACGAGAGCACCCAGTCCGCCTCCGAGACGAGCACGCGCCGAAGCATCGCGCGGTCGTCGTCCGTCAGCCGGTCCGCGATCGCCTCGACGCCGTGCATCATGCGCTCCACCCCGAGCGCGCTGATCCACGTATGCCCCCACTTCGTGCCGTCCGTGCAATGGAAGTCCCCCTCCAGATGCGACGCCAGCGAAAACCGGAGCGTCCCGAGCGCCAACGCGTGCAGCCGCTCCCGATCAAGCCCGCCCTCGATCTCCGGCAGCTCGGGCGCCGCGGCCAACGCCGCGAACGCCCCGAACGCCTTCTGATTCGTCTGGACGCCCCAGCTGCCGAACCCGGTGCCGTAGCACGTCAATTCCTCCCGCCCCGGCAGCCGAGTTGCGTCGCGGACCGCCGAAGCGGCCCAGCGCGCGAGCGACGAGACGCACCGTTCCGTCAAGCTACTCGATCTTGAACTCATAGATGTCCTTCGTCAAAATCCAATCCTCGGCATGATTCGCATACCAGTCGACGTACCAGTCGTCGACCTGCTTGCCGCCGGCCTTTTCCCAGAACGCTTGGGAATCCGCCGCCGCTTGCTCGACGGTAACCTTGCTACCGCCGATCAGCGCCTGCTGCATGAAGCTCTTCATCTGCTCCGCCGTGTTCGTCACGATCAGCTGCAGATCCTTCGGCAGCGTCGGCATCTGCTCGACGTGCGTCAGATCCGCCATCGGCGTCTCCGGATTCAGGTAAGCCGCATCCGCTTGTTTAATGATTTCAAGGTATTCCGCATCGACCGGATCTTCCGGATTCAGCTGATTTTTGAAATGCGCGCATTCGCCGAACAACGCGGCGGACACCAGCATCCGATAGTCGGCCGTCCAACTTTGCTCTTTCTTGTTCTTCTCCGTATCGATCGGCGTCGGACAGCCGTTGTCGCCCGCCTTGTAATGCTCGCCTTCGATACCGTATTGCAGGGTCGTCATCGTCGATTCGCGGACGAGGAAGTCGACGTACTTCATGACCGCGACCGGATCCTTCGCGTTCGCGTTGATCGCCGCCGTCGCCTGCACCGGGTTGCCGATGACCGGACTGAATCGGCCGAATTCGCTCGCCGGCAGCGGGATCGCCATGACCTTCGCGTCCGGGAAATTCGCCTTGAGCGCCGTGAACGTCGCGTACGCCTCGCCGCCGTTCGCCCCGTAGAAGCCAAGCTTTCCGTTGATGAAGTCCTGCTTCGCCTTCTCGCTGTTCTTATCCGTGAGGAAGTCCTTGTCGATCAGGCCGTTGTCGTACAGCTTCTTCACGAAATTGTGTTTCGCGATGTTGTTTTCCGTCGTCTTGACCAGGCCGCCGTCTACCGCCTTATAGCCGACGTTCTGGAATATCTCGTTGAGGATCGCGTCGCCGACCGCCGTAACGCCCATCGCGAGCGTATCCGCTTGGCCGTTGCCGTCCGGATCCCGCTTCACGAACGCTTCCGCCGCCGCGTACAGCTCCTCCGTCGTTTGCGGAATGCCGAGTCCGAGCTTGTCGAGCCAATCCTTGCGCACGAAGAAAATATGGTTCGTAAGCAGGCCGTTCAGCCGCCCGAATTCGTACATGTTGCCGTCCTCGCGCGTCGCGACTTTCCTTAGGAGCGGATACTTCTCGAGCAGCGCCTTATACTCGACGCTGTGCTCTTCGATCAGATCGTTGAGCGGCATCAGCTGCTTCTGGCTGATCAATTCGTTCCGATACGCCGTATCGTATTCGAAGATGAGATCCGGCGCGGAGCCGGAGGCGAACATGACGTTGAACTTCTCTTTGGATTCCCAGCGCGGGACGGGGACGAACTTCACGTCCGCCGGCCCGTTCTCGACCAGCCACTTCGTCCAACGATTGTTGTCCGCCGTGCCTTCCTCCGGCGGAATCGATCCCCGGTCGTAGATCGACGCCGTAATGCTGCCTCGCGCCTCCGGCGCCGCATCTCCCGTCTTGCCTTCGCCGGCCGTCGACGTTCCGCCGCTCTCCTTCGGAGGAGCCGCCTCCCCGCCGCCCCCGTTGGAGCAGCCCGCCGCGAGCAAAGACGCCGTTATTACAAGCGCTGTCGCCGTTACCCATCTCGCACGTGTTTCCATAGAAATCCCCCTAATCCATATTGAAGTGCCTTCCCGTTACCCTTTGATCGCGCCGATCATGACGCCCTTGACGAAGTATTTCTGCAGGAACGGATAGATGACGAGCATCGGCACGAGCATGACGATGACGCCCGCGGATTTGATCGTCTCCGGCGTCATGTTCATGATGTCCTCCGGCTGCAGGTTCGCAAGCTCCTGCAGCATGGACTGGCTTCGAATCATCTGCTGCACCATGACGGTCAAGTTGTACTTCGACGGATCGTTCATGAACAGCAGCACGTTCATGAACTGATTCCAGAAGCCGACCGCGTAAAACAACGTCAATGCGGCGAGCACCGGCAGCGACAGCGGCAGCACGATGCGCAGCAGCAGCCGCCACTCGTTGCAGCCGTCGATGCGGGCGGCCTCCTCCATCTCGAGCGGCATGCTCTCGAAGTACGTTTTCAACACCAGCATATTGAATACGCTTACCAATCCCGGCAGCCATATCGCGCCGTACGAGTTCAGCAGGCCGAGCGACTTGATGACGAGGTAATGCGGAATGATGCCGCCCGAGAACAGCATCGTAAAGACGATCGCCAAGGTGAAGAAGCGCCTGCCGTACATGTCCCGGCGCGACAGCGGATACGCGGCGATGATCGTACACGCCATACTCAGCGCCGTACCGACGACGGTAAGGATGACGTTGTTCTTGAAGGCGTTCACGACATCGGTGCCGACGATGAGATTGCGATACGACTCGATCGTTACGTTGACCGGCCAAAATACGACGCGTCCGGACACGACGGCCTGCGCGTCGCTGAGCGACAGCGCCAAAATATGAATCATCGGCAGGATGCAGCTGAGCCCGATCAAGGCTAGGATCGCGTAGTTGACGCCGTAAAACACCTTTTCCCCGAATGTAGCTTTCATGTTGCCGCCCCTCCTACCATAAGCCCTGCCCGAACCGGCGGGCTACGGCGTTCGTCATGAGCACCAGAATGAGGCCGATGATCGATTCGAAGAAGCCCATCGCCGCGGTCAAGCTGAATTGCAAGCGCTGCAAGCCGATTTTGTACGTGTACGTACTGATGACTTCGGACATCGAGAAGACGGCCGAGTTTTGAAGCGTATACACCTGGTCGAACCCGACCTCCATCACGTTGCCGACCGATAGGATGAAGACGATGACGATCGTCGGCGCGATGCCCGGCAGCGTAATGTGCGCGATCTGCCGGAACTTGTTCGCTCCGTCGATGCTCGCGGATTCGTACAGGCTCGGGTCGATCGACGACAGCGCCGCGAGATAGATGATCGCGCCCCAGCCTGCTCCCTTCCAGATGCCCGATCCGATGAAGATCGTCAGCCACGAGCCCTGCTCGTACAAGAAGGCGATCGGCTCGCCCAGCCATGGGGCCAACAGGTCGTTAATGACGCCCTCGGTCGCGAAGATCGTGATCACCATGCCGGAGACGATGACCCAAGATAAGAAATGCGGCAAATACACGAACGTCTGCACCCACCGCTTGAACCACATCCGCCGCGCTTCGTTCAGAAGAATGGCCAGGATAATCGGGAACGGGAAGCCGATCAGCAAGCTTAACACGCTGAGCACGAACGTATTGCGGATGATTTGCAGCGTCTGCGGATTGCTGAACAGCGTCTCGAATTGCCCGAACCCGACCCAAGGACTTCCGAACACGCCGTCCGCGAAGTTGTAGTCCTTGAACGCGATGACGAGGCCTCCCATCGGCGCGTATTTGAATATGGCGAAATACGCGATCACGGGGATGAACATGAGAAAATAAGGAATGTTTTGTTGAAGCCGTTTCCGGTCGACCTTACGCTCTAGCTGCAATGGGGTGCGACGTCCAGCGGTCTCCTCGGCCGTATCCAAGCGCATGTCACCTCTCTTCGGGAAGATGGAATGTCGATCGATCTGGTTCCCACTATAGCCCCGGGCTCCGTCGACCGGCAATCCGCATCTTTCTCGGCGGTTGCACAATATTCGGATCACGCCGGATGCACCATTTTCTTATGCTGCGCACTTTTCGGCTCAGGACGGCGGCGCCGCCTGCTTCCGGTAATCTCCCGGCGTGAGGCCGACGATCTTCTTAAACATGCGGATGAACGAAAAGGAATGCGTATATCCGACCCGCAGCGCGATCTCCTGAATCGACAGCGTCGTCGCGGCGAGCAGCTCCTTCGCTTGCTCCATGCGGACGCCCGCCAAGTACTCGACGAACTTCTCGCCGAATTCCTCCTTGAATAAGTGGCTCACGTATTTGGGGTTTAAATCGAACGCATCGCTTAAATGGTTAAGAGACAAATCCGGATTGCTGAAGTTGTCCGCGATATACCGCCGAACCTCCTTCATCGTCGACGAGTACGTGCGCTCCTCCCGCAGCGCGGCCATCCGGCGCTGCGCGTCGGTCAAG
Organism: Paenibacillus antri; assembly: GCF_005765165.1. Taxonomy (NCBI): domain Bacteria; kingdom Bacillati; phylum Bacillota; class Bacilli; order Caryophanales; family Paenibacillaceae; genus Paenibacillus; species Paenibacillus antri. The sequence continues at coordinate 564,183 of NZ_VCIW01000001.1, forward strand.
ATGCCGCCAAGCCCCGTTCGCAGCTCCTCGAACGTATCGAAATGCTTCAGCAGCCGATGAATCCGCGGCGCCGCCTCCTCCGACCAGATGCGCTGGTAATCGGCGTTCAGCTCCGACAGCTCGCGGGACAGCTGATACACCAAGTAGTTGACCTGATGCAGCAGTTCCTCCTTCGGCGACGCGCCGGTTCGCAGCTCTTCGACGAAGCGCTCGTAATGCGTCTCCCACTCCGGCTCCCCGAGCTTGAACGATTGGGTCAGCCCGCGGAAGTCCGCCATGCCGCCGCGGCTCGCGGCGTCCGACGGATCGGGCGCCTCCCAATGGCCGATGACCCGGCAGTTGCCGAGCGTCATCTTATACTGCAGCGCATGGAGCGCTTGCTCGTATGACGCGCTGATGTCCTCGGCGCGGGCGACGACGTCCCCGAGTCCGATCGTCACCTGGAAATCCACGTTGCTCTGAATCCACGTCACGATGCCCTGCGCGAGCATCGCCACGTCCTCCGTCGTCTGTCCTTCCTTCAGCTGCAGGAACGCGCTCCACTTGTTCGCCGTCAGCCATTCGCCGAAGATGTGCGCCCCATGCTGCAGCGCGATTTCGTGCGCGACGTTGCCGAGCAGAAATTTCAGCAGCGATTGGTCCCGCTTCGTGTACCGCTCGCAAAATTCCATATATCGATCGATCTCGACGACGAGGACGGCCGCCCTGACGCGGGGCGCGTTCCAGCCGTACCGCTCGGCTTTGTCCGGCCACGCCCGCTCCGACACCGTGTCGTAGTCGCCTTCGAGCGTATCCTTCACCCACTGCCGCTTGCTCGACTGCAGATGCTCTTCCCGCTGGCCGAGCAGCTCGTCGGATTGCTCGATCATCTGGTCGAGCGCCGTCTCGATGAACGCGAACTCGTCCTTCCCGCCGTTCCTTAGCAGCTGTTCCGCCTTCAACTGCGCATACCCGTGCACCCGTTCGGTCAGCGAAGCGAGCGGGCGGTAATTGCGCTTGGAAATATAGGTAATGTAGAAGACGGCCGCGATAATCGCCGCGAGACCGCTCGACAGAAGCACGTTATTAAAGGAAGACGCGAATCGGTAAAACGCGCCGCCCCGAATCTGGCTCTTCATAATCCACCCGGTATAATCGGACTGCGCCTCGGTGAACGTTCGCCCCGTCGGCAGCGGCTCCAAGCCGGTCGCGAACAGCGTGTCGCCCGCACGGTCCACGAGCAAAGCCTGCAGGAAGCCGGAGTCGAACATCTCCTGCACGAGCTGCCGCACCGATTGGCCCCGCACGTTGACGACGAGCACGCCCTGATCGCCCGCCGGCACCGGGTACGGCTTAACGAGCGTAACGACGTCGGTCGCGTTCTGATTCGTTAACTCCTTATAAGGACGGAGGCTCGTCCATCGCGAGCCGTCGCCCGTCTCGAGATACGATTCGACGAACGCCCGATCCTCGAAGCGCGAGAGCGGCAGTGCCGCGTCGACGCTCAGCACCGTCTCGTCCTCCCATCGGACCATGTACATGGAGTGAATCATCGGGAATTGGGTGACGATGTCCCGCAGCTTGTCCGAAGGACGAACCATCCGGTGGAACGGCTCGTCCCAGAGCGTCTCGTTATAGAAATTCTGTATGCCGTCGGTCGTCATCAATTCCTTGATCATCATCTGTTCGATCGACCGCAGCGAGTGGTCTACGACCTCGAGCGTATGCGCCGCCGCCCCGCGGTTCACCGTCACCGCCGCCTCGCGGGTAATTTCGCCCACGCTGAAGAAGAACACCGCGATGAGGAAGGAGATGACGATGAAGAAGACCGGCAGGTAGGAGAACAACAGCTTATAGAACCACGATTTTCGCATTCCGATTCCTCCGTCGAGCGATTGTCCCCCAAGTGTACCATGGGAGAAGCTGGATGCCATCCGCTTCCGTATGCACACTTTTCCGATCCATGCACATCATTCCCTTCCGTCCGCGAAAAACGAGAAAGGCCCGCCTCTCGGCGGACCCTCGCGTATGATTCCCCTATTATCGCTTTATACGCCCCATTCCTTCCGGGCTTCGCTCAGCGGCTTGGGCGGCGTCTTCCCCCACGCGTAATGCGCCTTCGGCTTCCGGCCGACCCACCGCTCGTCTACGGGCTCGGAAGCGCGCTGGTACCGCGTATCGCTGCTGATCCGGTACCGGTTCGTCTCGTTGTTGAACGACGCGTGCATCAGAAACATGCCGAAGATAAGCGCGTCCCCCGCGCGGAACGACGTCGACGCCCAGACGCCTCCGAACTTCTCGATCAACTCGACCGGATCCTCCGTGAAGAAGCCGGTCGCCACGTTGTCCCGATCGACGTCCATCCGGCCGTAGCTTTGCTTGACGGCTTCGTAATGCTGCGAGCCGAGCAGCAGCGCCAGCGTCCCTTGCTCGGGCGGGATGTCGCCGAACGGCGTCCACATCGTGTAGACGTCCTTCGTGCCTCTGCCCATATAGACGATATCGTAATGCGCGCCCGTGTTGGCGCCGTTCGCGATGGCCCGCGGCCACTTGTAGTCGTACGTCAGCGCCTTCTCTCCGAACAGCTCGTCGAAAAACCGCATCGTCCGCTCGCTGCTCACGACGTCGATGAACGTAGGAAAGCGTTCGACAAGCTCCTCCGCGCCGCCGCCCCACATCCCGCTCTTGTTGTCCGGGTGAATGACGCCCTCTTCGACGGGGGCTTGCGGGTCGAGCCGCCCCATCGTCTGCAGCGCCGCAAGAAACTCTCCCCTAGCTTTCAGCACCCGTTCCCGATCGTGGAAGTTCCGAATAAGTAAATACCCGTCCTCCCGCAGCCTCCTCCGCAGCGCTTCGACATCGCCGAGCACGTCGTTCGACTCCTTCAGCTCTACGACGTCGGTCCCCCACGTCAATTCAACCTGGCCCATCTTCGTTTTCATCGCCGCACCCCTTCGCGTGTTCCTGCCTCTATCATAAGCGTATGGGGAAGAGACGTCTTTGCGGGAAAGTCGATACCTTTTACTCGAAAATGGACCGGTCCGCCCCGCCCGACCGGTTCAGCGTCAGCGTCGCCTTCCATTCCGTCGGCGCCAGGCCGGTCTCCTTCTTGAACCAAGCGGAGAAGGCGTGGACGGTCGCGTAGCCGACGGCTTCGCCGACCTCCTGCACGCTGTGGCTCGTCGAGCTGAGCATCCATTTCGCCTCCGACACTCTACACTGCTGTTGGAACTGCTTCGGCGTCATGCCGTACGCCCGATAGAATTGCCTGCGGAAGCCGTCCTCGCTCAAGCCGCACAGGCTCGCCAGCATCCCTACGGACAGCCGGTCCCGGAAGCGCTGTCGAATCGATTCCGCCGCCCGCGCGACCGACAGCACCTCCCGCCCGGCGGCGCCGTCGCTTTCGGACAAGAACACCAAGAACAGCTGCAGCCATGTCGAATACACCGCCTCGGGGTCTTTCGCCGGAGCCGACAAGACGCGGAGCCATAGGCGAAACAACGCTTCGTACCGCTCCCGATGCGCGGGCGACAGCCGAATGTCGGCGTACGGCTTCCCCGCGAGCAGCGCTTCGAACATCGCCAGCTGGACGCCTTCGGCCCCCTCCGTCAAGATGACGCCGAAGCGGATCGGCGTGACGGCATGGAAGGAATGCAGCGTGCCGGGCCGGATGCACACGACCTGCCCGCCTTCGACGGACATCTCCTCGGCCTCCGTGCGAAACCGGCCGCTCCCCTCCATAATGAACGTGATTTCCAAGCTGTCGTGACGGTACATGCGATCGTCCTGCCACCGCTCGTCATGCGTGCCTATGAAACTCTTCATCCGGATCGGCACTTCGCATCGCCCCTTCAAGCCGGCGCCGCGGGGAACGACAGCGTCGCCGCGGTCCCCTGCGGGCTCGACTCGATCTGAATGTCTCCGTTCATATCCTGCACGATCTGCTTGCAGATGAACAGCCCGAGTCCGTTGCCCGTCGGCTTCGTCGTCAGGAAGGGCGTGAACAGCTGCCCTTGCAGCTCGGCCGGGATTCCGGGTCCCGTATCGCGAATGCCGACGAACACCTTCCCGCCGGCCGACCAGGAAGAGAGATGCAGGCTGCCGCCCTCGTTCATCGCCTCGATCCCGTTCTTGCATAGATTCAAGACGACTTGCTTCAGCAGATCGCTCTTGGCCATTATGTCGGGAACGTCTTCCATATGCAGCAGCACTTGAATCGACTTGATGTTCGCCTCGACATGCAGGAGCGGGACCATCTCCTGCAGCAGCTTCGGGACTGAGACGGGCTCGTAACGGATTTCCTTCGGCTTCCGCAGCCATAACATCTCGGTGACGAGCCCGTTCACGCGAGACAGCTCCGCCATCGCCATGTCGATGTATTCGCGGCCCTTGGCGTTGCCGCTTCGATCGAACAGTTCGCCCGCGAGCTGAACGAAGCCCTTGATCGCCGTAAGCGGATTCCGGATTTCGTGCGCGGCTCCCGCGGCGAGCTGGCCCAAGACCGAGCTCATCTCGGAACGTTGGAGCAGCGTCTCCAGCTTTCGCTTCTCGGTGATGTCGATGGCGGCGCCGACGACGCCTTTGATGCGGTCGTTTTCGTAATAGGGAGACATAAGCTTGTGGAGGACGACGCCGCCGACCTCGATTTCGAACTCGGTATGCTCTCCGTTCAGCGCCCTCCGGATATGCGGCTCCGCGACGGCGTAAATCTCGGGAGGGAACAGCTCCGGTACGGTTCGCCCATAGATCGCTTCCGTCGTCAGTCCCATCGCTTCGGCGATCTTGCCCTCGGACAACGTATAGACGAGCATCCCGTTCTCGTCCTTCTCGAGGCGGAAGACGAGATTCGGCAGCGACTTAAGCGCTTGCCGCAGATCGTCCAGCAGCTCTATATGAAGCGACTCCTTCATCTGTACTCGATCTTTGGTAATGTCTCTGGCGACGGTTAAGATGCACTGCACGCCAAGGATCTCGACGCACTGCAGATTCAGCAGCGCGTGATGGATATTCCCGGCTTCGTCCAAGAAGTCGGATTCGAAATTTCTGACTGTGCCCCGCTCCTTTAACATGAGGACCAGTTCCTTCCGATCGGAAGGGTTCGCCCATAGATCGAACGTCCGGCCGATAATATCTTCTCTGCGAAAGCCGACGACTTCGAAGAACGCATCGTTCGCATAGAGGCAGAGGCCCTCCTCGAACGTGGTGATGCTGATAATTTCCGAACTCAACGTGAAAATCCGGTGTAACAAAGACTCAAACAAAGCGGGATTCTTGGCGACGCGAAACTCCAGCTCGAATGATCGCAGTAAGCTTGCTTGATCCATTGGTCCATCCCCGCAGTCTGTCTGATATGCGATTTTCCTTATGACCTTTTCTACCCCATCGAAAAGGATTCCTGCCCAGCGGCAAAAAAGCGCAGAATCTCGTAGCGAGACGCTGCGCTTGATGTATGTGTTCGCAGAGAATTAGCTGCGGTTCCCCTACTTGTACAACGCCAGCCAGTCCCGCAGCTGATCCCGCATCTTCTCCCGCACCGACTTCGGCTCGAGAATTTCCGCGGACGGGCCGTATTGGAGAATCCAGCGGAGGAATTCCTTTTCGTTATTGACCGTCACTTCGAACGTCATGCTGCCGTCCTTATGATCCTTCATCCGCGGATGGACGAACAGCTCCTCCTCTTTCACGTATCGGGCGATGTCGGCGCTGAAGCGCACCTTGAACGTAATGTTCTTGTCGCCCTGCTCGATCGACCATGTGTTCTTCAGATGCTTCTTGATGCTGAAGTCGCCTTTGTCGAACAGCTCCTCGGTCACTTCGACCTTCCGGAAGCGGCTGATCCGGAACGTGCGAATGCCCTGCTTCGAGTGGCAATACCCGATCAAGTAAAACCGCTGATCCCGCGGCACCAAGTAATACGGGTCGATCCTTCGCTCCGTCGTCTCGTCGCGGGACATCGTGTGGTAGACGGTGTCGATCGTCCGGTGTTCGAGAATGGCGCGGATGATCGGCTGCAGGAAGTTCGGACTCTCCTTCCGGTACGCCGGCGTGCCCATCTGGATAATGTCCGCGATGTCCTCGATGATGTGATGCCGCCGCGACTTCTCCTTGCGGTGCGCGGCCATCACCTTGTCGTATGCGGTCTCGAACCCGGGCGGCAGCTTCTCCTTGTCAAGCAGCGACGGCAGCATCGAGAAGACGAGCGATTCCTGCTCGGTGAAGTTGAGCGGCGTCATCGCGAATCGGCCCATGAACCGATAGCCGGTTCCCTTCCCTTCGTTGGTGACGGGCGCGATCAAGTAAATCAGCTCCATATCCCGGTAGATGGTGCGGACGTCGACCTCGCATTTGAAGGCGAGATCGTTCGCGGAGATGCCCGGATTGGCTTGAATCGCCGTCAGGATGTTGAAGATGCGGATCAGCTTATCGCTCATGCGCGGTCCTCCTTCGCGGTCTGGAATACGATTGTATTCGACGCCGTTGCCGCCCCCTCCTGCTTGGACTGTCGCTCCCCCTCCGGGTAACCGGGCCGGGCTGCAGACGCCGACGCCGTGCGTCCTTAAGATTCAGCTGCTGCCCAAGCGCATCGACGTGTTTCCGCGCATCTTCATGGCGCCGGAAGCGGAGTGGGCGGAATTCGATCCGGATCTCATGATCGGGCCGATGGCGGACAATGACGCTGGCATGATCGTTCGGGATGCGGTAAAGTTAGGGAAAGACGCCGTTAGTTCGGCGACCAGATCGCTAAGAGATCGCCGGGGACGGAAGCTGGACCCGCTGCGGCTCGGCAATCAGGTCGTATTCGCGAACGAACGGCTGGAAGACAGCTTGCGGCTCGTCGGCTATTATCTCCGTTCGGAAGGTAGGTTGAAGTACCATGACAATCAGCACGTACGAAGAGCTTGACCGATTCGGGCAAGGCATGGTGGAGCATCTTGTCGGGCGTCTTCGGTACGGCCCTGACGACGCCGTCCGCCTCCTGCGCGAGTACGCGCCCGTTCTGGAGCTGCTCGGGAAGCATTACAACTGCGAGGATTACGCGGAGCGGATCCACGAGGCGCATGCGAACGGCTTGACGCCGGAACGATGGATCGAGCGCATCCGGGAGCTGGAGCGGCCCGCCTCGCGCAACGCGAAGAAGGCGACGACCAAGAAGGAGACCCGAGGTTTCCTGCAATAAGCTTTGCAGCCCGCCGGATCATGCGTCCGGCGGGCTTTCTTTACTTCGATCGGTTTCGAACAGCCGGCCTTCGTCCGGTATGAACGGGAAAATCTCCCGTCTACTTCGTTTGTGTGCAGACGTTCCCGCAATCGGACGGGAAAAGCTCCCGTTTATTTCGCATCGTTCTGCGAAAATGAACCGAATTGGCTTGATAGAAGGGAGCTTTTCCCGTTCGACGGGCCTAATCGAGTCGATTCGCGCTCATGGACGGGAGGATTTCCCGTCCGCATGAACGTCCCCTACATCGCCTTGCCGCGCCCGCGGCCGGCCTTCGCCGCCCGGCGCCTCCGCACCCACCACCAAGCCGCCAACTCCGCCGCGACCCAACCGACCGCGAGTATCGCGACCAGAACCGACCGGTCGAGGTCCGGGAACGCGTAGCCGTACAGCAGCATCGCGACGACCGCGAACAGCCCGCGAACGAGCTTCGCGACCTGCCGCCCTTCCGCCTTATACGTGCGTGCCAATCAATTCCCCCCTCTCCTCTTGGAACAAGCGCCCCGCCTACGAATTCGGCGCCATCTTATGCAGCTGGTCGTTCTCGTAAATATGCGTCCCAGGCGAGTACATCTGCGCCGCGCGCAGCATGACGGCCGCGACGTCGCGCGCCTCGATCGGGCGGTACTTGACCAGCGACCCGCGGAAGACGAAGGCGAGCGGACGCGACAACAGCGCGGCGACGCGTTCGCCGAACCGGAACTGCCGCCGGTCGCCGAGCAGGAGCGACGGCCGGACGATCGACGTCATCGGCAGCTGCAGCGCGCGAACCGCCGCTTCCGTCTCGCCCTTCACCCGGCTGTAGAAAATCTTCGACGCCGGATCCGCCCCCATCGACGAGACGAGCACGTATCGGCGCGCGCCGGCCGCCTTCGCGAGCCGCGCGGCCGCTACCGGGTAGTCGTAGTCGACTTCGCGGAACCGCGCCTGCGATCCCGCCTGCTTGATCGTCGTCCCGAGCGCGCAGAACACGTCCTCCGCGCCCGCGAACGCCGCGCCGGACATCGCCGCGAAGTCGGCGAGCACGACTTGCTTGAGCTTCGCCCGCTCCGGCAGCGGCCGGCGCACGATCGCCGTCACCTCGCCGTACGCCGGCGACGCGAGCAGCTTGTCCAACAGCTGCGCCCCGACGAGTCCGGTGGCGCCGAGAAGCACTGCCTTTTTCAAATTAGGTTCCATGGTGGGTCGTCCTCCCGCATTTCCGTGTACCCCCATCGTATCGGAAAAAAACGCCGAAAGAAAGAGCCGCCGGCCCCGGCGGCTCTCCCGAAAGTTATCGATGCAGCTCTTCGAACGGCACCGGCAGCTCCCGGCCTTCGGCCGCCGACTTCTCCGTCGTCTCGATGACGGCGATGTTGCGAAGCGATTGCTCCGGCGTCACGATCAGCTTCGCTCCGCGATACAGATGATCCGCGACGTTCGCATAATACGATTCGCCTCGGCTCTTGGCGGTCGCCACCTTCGTCTCCACCTTCACGCCGGAGAGATCGGTATAGAGCGTCAGCTCCCCGTCGAAAATGTTCCCGTCCACGATCCCGCCTTTCGTCCCGAGCAGCCGGACATGCGGCTTGCCCGCGTGCGCGATGCTCGAGATTTGAACGTTGATCGTGGCGCCGTTTTCCATATAGATGGTGCTGTCCACGTGGTCCTCGTTCGTATACTCGTGCCACACGAGGTTCTGCACGACGCCGCGCACCGAACGGATGCCGCCCGGGACGACGCCGAGCGCATAATCGATCAGATGCGCGCCCCAATCGTACAATGCCCCGCCGGAGATCGCCTTCACGGACCGCCACCAATCGTTCGGCTTGCCGTACCCGCCGAACGCCAGCTCGATGTGGAAGACGTCGCCGATGATGCCTCTCCCGATCAGGTCCTTCAGCGTCAAGTACCAGCCGTCCCAACGGCGGTTATGATACACCGACAGCATCTTCCCCTTCTCGCGGGCGAGCATCGTCATCGCGTAGCCGTCCGCCGCGGCGATACACATCGGCTTCTCCAGGATGCAGTGCTTCCCGGCTTGCAAGATGCGCATGCCGAGCTCCGCGTGCGTATTGTGCGGCGTAATGACCGTAATCAGGTCGATGTCGTCCCGCGCCAGCAGGTCGTCGGGATTCGTATACGTATCGATGTCCGGGAAGTCCGCCTTCGCTTGCGCGGCCCGGCCCGCGTCCAGATCGCACGCCGCCGCGAACGCGATCCCGTTCTCCATCATCTGCATCGCATGCTGCTTGCCCATGTTGAATGCGCCGCCGTATCCGATGACCGCTCCTCGAAGCTGCGTTGTCATGGTCGATTGTTCACGCTCCGTTTTTTCGAATGTCGATTTCGTATTGCGTCGTTTCGTTCTTACTGTACCAGAGCGAGGCGCGCCGTTCCATGACTAGGATGGCAACGACTTGTACAATCTTGCTACATGTTCGCAAGAAACCGCAAGTCCGAAACTGTAATAAGTCGGTAAGGTAACTGTACAAACGGGACGCATATACTAATGGAAAGAGGGCAATCGAGGAGGCGGTCTCGCGTGCGAGCGAACTTGTGGCGAGGGTGGAATACGGCGGCGTATGTGGCGGTGCTTCTGGCGAACGGACTTGCGAACGCCATTCCGATCGGGGGAAGGACGACCGGCGAGGTGTCGGCGATGTTCCCGGTTTTGGCGACGCCAGCTTCGTATGCGTTTACAATTTGGGGCGCGATCTATGCGCTGCTGGGCGTCTTCGTGCTGCTCCAATGGCGGCCAGGCTGGCGGGAGCTGTCCGTCTTCCGGCGCATCGGGCCTTGGTTCGTCGTAAGCTGCGCGTTCAATATCGCTTGGCTGCTGTGCTGGCACTACTTGTACATTCGTTCGAGCGTCTTCCTCATCCTCGGGCTGCTGCTTTCGCTGCTCCCGATCTACCTCGCGACGCGACGCGTGGACGGCTCGCCGCGCGACGACGCGGGGCTGACGTCGAAGCTGTTCGTGCAGCTTCCCTTCAGCCTGTATACGGCTTGGATCGCGGTCGCTTCCGGCGTCAACGGAATAGTCGGGCTCAAGGCGTCCGGCGGGAACGGTTGGGGGCTCGAAGCGTATTGGACGATGCTGTTGCTCCTCGTCGCGGCGGGTATCGCGTACGCCGCGTTCCGCCGGTACCGCGACACCCCCTTCGTCCTGACGGTCGTCTGGGCATTCGTCGCGATCGGCGTCGAGCAGCAAGGCGCGGCGCCGATCGTCGCATGGATCGCTTGGCTGCTGGCGGGGGTGCTGCTCTTGCTCGCGCTGCGGATCGTGCCGGCGCGGCGGCGGCGGCGGTAGAGTTGCGGGTCCCGCTCGGGGGCGCACGGCCGGTTGCAATAGCCGGCGCCCCCCAGCCCGTCTCCCCTCTCCCGTGGTTCCTTGTCCTCGGTTTCCTTTCGCTCAGCTGTGGGCCGCCCCCGTCCCTTCTCTCCTGCGGTTCCTTGTCCTCGGTTTCCTTTCGCTCAGCTGTGCGCCGCCTTCGTCCCTTCTCTTCTGCGGTTCCTTGTCCTCGGTTTCCTTTCGCTCAGCTGTGGGCCGCCCCCGTCCCTTCTCTCCTGCGGTTCCTTGTCCTCTGTTTCCTTTCGCTCAGCCGCCGGCAGCCTCTGTCCCTTCTCTCCTGCGGTTCCTTGTCCTCGGTTTCCTTTCGCTCAGCTGTGGGCCGCCCTCGTCCCTTCCTGCGGTTCCTTGTCCTCGGTTTCCTTTCGCTCAGCCGCCGGCCGCCTCCGTCCCTTCTCTCCTGCGGTTCCTTGTCCTCGGTTTCCCTTCGCTCAGCCGCCGGCCGCCTCCGCCCCTTCTCTCCTGCGGTTCCTTGTCCTCGGTTTCCCTTCGCTCAGCTGTGGGCCGCCCCCGTCCCTTCTCTCCTGCGGTTCCTTGTCCTCGGTTTCCTTTCGCTCAGCTGTGCGCCGCCTTCGTCCCTTCTCTCCTGCAGTACCTTGTCCTAGGTTTCTAGCGAAGTCCAGCTGAGCGAAGGGAATCCCAGGAGAAGGAGTCGCAGACCACACACCGCCCACTCCTCCTCCAAAAAAATACGCCCGGTCGCAGGACCGAGCGAAACCTTCCGACTTACGTAAGCTCCGGCCAGCCCTCGCTTAAAGGGAGCAGCCGCGCGGGTTCCGTCGGCGCTCCTTCGGGCAAGCTGCACATGAGCTCGAGGTGGTTGCCGTCGGGATCGTAGAAGTACACCGACGCGTTCTGTTGATGCGGCCGCATGAGCGGCTCGCGGACGTCGACCCCGCCGAAGGCGTCGACGGCGATGCCCCGCTCGGCGAGCCAGCCGACGGCGGCGCGCAAGTCGTCGAAGTCGACGCGGAAGGCGATGTGCCGGCCGTTCGACGGCGCAGTGGACGGCTCCCGGTTCGTGCGGAAATCGTCCTTCGCCCAAAGGCCTAACCAGCTCGACCGCTTCTCGATCCAGAGGAACGCAACGTCGTCGGATTGGACGGCAAGCTCGAGGCCGAGCGATTCGTAGAACGCGATAGAACGCTGCAAGTCCGACACCGGCAGATGCGTCTCGTATAAGCCCTTGATCATCGCGCCGTCACCCCTTTCAGCGCCGTCGTCAGCGCTACGAGCTGGTCGAGCGCCCGCTCGACCCGCGTCCGCATCCCTTCGTCGGCCGGCGAGCCGTCCGCGTTGAACCACTGGCGGCCGCCGATCGATACCCACTCCGGGCTGTTGATGCCGTGCAAGCCGCGTACGATGCCTTGCAGATGCGTCAGCGAGCTGACGCCGACGGCGCCGCCCGACGAGCTGACGGACAATACGGGCTTGCCGCCTATCTCGCTCGCTCCGAGGTAATCGAGCGCATTCTTGAGCGCCCCCGAGACGGAACCGTGATACTCGGGCGTCCCGAACACGAGGCCGTCGGCACCCTGCACGGCGGCGATCAGCCGCCTCGCGTTCGGGTGCGCTTCGGCGTCGTCCGGGGAGAAGATCGGCAGCGGCGACTCGTACACGTCGAACAGCGTCGCCTCGACGCCTCGCGCCTTCAGCCGTTCTTTCATATATCGGAGCAGCTTCGTGCTCGAAGCGTCCTTCCGGTTGCTGCCTGCCAACAATACAATGTTCGTGTTCGTCATTTTCGCTCATTCCTTCGTCATTGGGTTGGTTGAATTTCCTTATCTCCACTATACGAAGGATCCATACTTGCCACATCGGCTGGAAGGCGTAGCCGGCGATCATCCATTGGTCTTAGGACTCTACGAGACCGTTCTTCACGGCGTACAGCGCCGCTTGCGTCCGATCGGCGACGCCGAGCTTGCTCAGCAGGCTGCTGACGTGCGTCTTCACGGTTTTTTCCGCGATGCCGCAGGCGGCCGCAATCTCCTTATTACTATAGCCTCGGGCAAGGAAGGACAAAATTTCCGCCTCCCGCGGCGTGAGCGCGTCCGGGGACGCCGGACCGGTCGGGGCGGCGGCTGGCGCGGCCGGATGATCCTGCGTCGCGGCGACGTGCGACATGAGCTGAGCCGCGGCGGCCGGGTGCAGCTGCGGCCGGCCTGCATGAGCGCCTCGAATCGCGTTCGCGATGTCGGCGGGGTCCGCGTCCTTCAACAAATACCCGTTCGCGCCGGCCTTGATGGCCGACAACACATGATCCTGCTCGGAAAACGACGTCAACACGATAATCCTCGCCTTCGCGTCCATCGCCCGGATGTCCCGCGTCGCCTCGATCCCGTTTTTCTCCGGCATGAACAGGTCCATCAAGATAACATCTGGCTTCAGCTCGGCCGCGCGGCTTACCGCTTCGACGCCGTTCGCCGCTTCGCCGACGATGTCGAGGTCGTTCTGCATGCCCAGATAGAAAACAAGCCCCTGCCGCACGATCGCATGATCGTCGACGAGGAGCACGCGGATGGCGGATTTCGATGCCGCGGCCGCTTCCTTACCCGAATCGTTCGTTCCGCTCATGGCTTCTCCCCTCCTCGTTCCGCCGCCGGCAGCGGCAGTCGGACGCGCACGTCCGTTCCGTATCCCGGTCGGCTGTCGACCGTGGCCGCGCCGCCGGCCGATTCCGCCCGCTCCCGCATCGTCGTCATGCCGAAGCCGTAGCCGTCCGCGTCGTCGTTCCGGAACCCGTTCCCGCGATCCGACACCGTCATGACGACGGCGCCCGGCTCGAACGCGAGCGCGATCGACGCCCGGTCGACGCCGGCGTGCTTCACCACGTTATTGAGCGCCTCCTGCCCGATGCGCCACAGCGCCAGCTCGACGCGTTCCGGCAGCTGTCGCAGCGCGCCCGCGTCGCAGGACACCGTCACGCCGATCGAGGCGCCGTAGCGGGTCAGCCCCGTCAGCAGCCCTTCCTCGAGGCCGGCCGGCCGCAGCTGCCGAATCATGCCGCGCATCTCGGCCAGCGCCTCGCGCGACAGACGGCCGATCTCCGTCGCCGCCCGCCGCACGCCCGCGGGCGATTCCGCCAGCGCGGCCTCGAGCCCTTTGGCGTGCAGCTGCAGCGAAAACAGCATTTGCGACACCGAATCGTGCAGGTCGCGGGCGATCCGGTTGCGCTCCTCCCAACGGGCGAGCGTCTTGCCCTGCTCCTGCAGCCTCGCGTTCTCGTAGGTGAGCGCCGCATGCGCCGACAGCGCGGAGAGCACCTCCGCGTCGACGCCGTCGAACGCCGCTTCGGTCGAGCTGCCCGCGACGAGCACGCCGATCGGCCGCCCCTGCAGCACGAGCGGCACGGCGGCGCCCGCGCGGATCGGCGCGCCCGACGGAAGCAGCCCCGGATCGACCGGCGCCGCGAGCCGCTTCGTCTCCAGCGTCTCGAGGACGTCGTCGAGCAGCGCGCACGAATGGCCGGGCGCCCCGCACGAAGGCACGCGCACCTCTCCCGCGTCGTACGAGGCGTGCAGGAAGAGCCCCTGCGACTCCCGCATCCATAGCGAGACGTTCGACCAGCCGAACGTCTCGCCCGCGACGCGCACGATGCTGGCCGCGATGCGTTCCGGCTTCGGCTCGACGACCGCGCGCAGCTCGCTCGCGGCCGCGCCGAGCCGCTCGAACCGCGCGGCGCGCTTGCGCTCCTCGCCGTACAGCCGGATGCGGTGCGACGCCGTGCCGATCTGCAGCGCGACCGATTGCAGCAGGCTCAGCTCCTCGTCGCTGAACGCCGTCTTGCCCGGCGCGCCGACGTTCAGGATGCCGAACAAGTCGTCGCCCGACCGGAGCGGAATCGTCGCATGATGCGTCAGCCCGCCGGTGTCGCCGCGCTTGTGCAGGATCGCGTCCTCGATGCGCTTGCAGTTCAAAATATTCGCGGCTCGGTGCAAACGCCCGTCGCGGAACCGGTCGACGCACCAGCAGGTGCCGCTCCGCATCGGCCGCTTGGCGTCCCGCGCGAGCGCCGGGGGCAACCCGACGTCGGCCGCGCAGCGCAGCGCTCCGGTCTTCCGAGGTTCGATGAGGAACACCCATCCCGTCGAGAGGCCCGTCAGCTCGAGCACCTTATCCAGCACGGCGTCCAGCATCTGCGTCATATCGTACGTGCCGTTGATCGTCTCCGCGATGTCCCGCAGCAGCTCCGCCTCGCGCACGCGCGCGTCGTCCCGCATCTCCATCCCTCGTCTCCTATGTATCGCAATCGTAACCGAAACTGATGCTACTCGACCCGCGCCTCGCCTCGACGCTCTTGCTCCAAGCACCTCGCGCAAAACGTTCCCCGCGCGCCGAACCACCGCCACGCAAGCGCCGTTACCGCGCTCAGCCGCTCCTCCTCCTGCCGAACCCGAACTTCCGTAACGTAAGCATCAACCATAGCCGTTCTCTCCCCTTCTGTCATCGATGCTTTCAGTATGGGGGAACCCCGTTACATGCGCGTCGGAAAAAGGACGGAGCCCGCCCTCGGCCTTTGGTCTTACGACCGGCTCGACGGCGGGCAGCTACTGTAAGCGCGTATTCGCGCTTAGCCGCGCTCGAACGCGATCCGCAGCCGCTCGATCGCCTGCTCCCGGCTTTCCATGTTGGACCAATACAGCTTCAATTCGTTCCGCATCCGCTCCAGCTCCTTGAGCGGCAAGCCCAAATCCGCGATGTGAGCGAACGTCGGCACGATATCCCGATACATGTGGAAATGCGGCGGCCGATACATCGCTTCCTTCCCCTGCCACTCGGCGGCCTTCTTATGGCTCGGAATCGTGAGCGTGCCGCGCCGAATGCCGAGCTGGACGTCGTACGAGAGCAAGTAGCGAACGAGCGCCATCGCCGCGTCCTTCGCCTTCGAGGCTTTGTTCACGGCGAGGCCGATGCTGAGCAGCAGCGTCTTCGCGTTGCGATGCGCGGGCAGCGGAGCCAGGTCGTAGCGGAAGCCCGCCGCCTTCAGCGAGTTCAAGCTGTAATAGGTCGTCATCATCATCGACACCTTCTGCTGGAGAAACAGCGACTCGGTATCCGAGTCGGTCTCCGACAGGAACGCCGGCAGCGTTCCCGGGTCGTAGTGCAGCCGCCGGCCGAGCTCCAGCCCGTCCCACAGCCTGTCGTCGCCGAAATCCGGCGGCGGAGCGCCGAGGTCGTCCCGGCGGAACGACGCTCCGCTTTGCAGCAGGAAGATCGGCCAACGATTGCCGGACAACAGATGGAAGTGGAAGCCGTATCGCTCCCGGCCGTCGCGGAGCGCCGCCGAATGCGACAGCAGGTCGTCCCACGTCCAGCTGCTGTCCGGCTCCGGCACGCCTCGCTCCTCGAAGTGCTCCTTATTGTAGCAGAGCACCACGGGGGAGGCGACGAACGGCTGTACGTGAAGCTCGCCGCCGCTCCGCTTGAAGGCGCGGGTGAGGAAAGGGTACAGCTCCTTGTTTTCCTCCATCGGCTCGAAGATGCGCTCGCGCCCGCCGTCGAGACAATGCTGGTAATTATGGTTATTGATCGTCACGGCGTCAAGAAGACCATTCTCGAAATATTCGGGAACGGTCTCCAAGAAGCCGCTATAGTAGATAGGCACCATCTGAACGCGAATATGCGGATGCAGCTTATAGAAGCCTTCCAGCATCTCCTGCAAGTTCGTCTCGTGCAGCATCGAAGCGTAATAGCCGAACCGGACGGTGATCGTCCCCGCCTCGTTCGGATCGCGGACGCGGTTGCCGACCCGCGGCACCTTCTCGATCAGCGACTCGCCGACGAGCTGCTCGAGTCCCTGGCGTACGGAGTTCTTGCTTAAGGAAAACTGCTCCGCGAGCGTCAGCTCCGACGGCAAATAATCGCCGGGCGGGCGGCGGCCCGTAATAATGTCTTCGCGCAGCGCCGAAACCATCTCGCCGAGCCGATGACGGAACGTCTTCCGGCTTACCTTGTTGTCCATTGTCCGAATCTCCAACCTTCTAGAGAGTAAGGCCGCGGAACGTCGCTCCGCGGCCTCGAATCCAATACCCTTACGGTTCCAGCAGCGCCGTTGCGACCAACGCCAGATCGGCGATGTCGATGACGCCGTCGCGATTCACGTCCAGCGAGCGATGATCCGCCGCGGGAGCGCCGATGCGGCGAGCGACCGCGACCAGATCGTCCATCGCGACTTTGCCGTCTCCGTTCACGTCTTCCAATCGTTCCACGACTTCGTACGCAGCAACGACATCCGAATCGAGCGCGAACAGCGCGCCGGTCGTCTCCGCGTCGTCCCGCGCGAGCGTCGATTCGCCGCCGAGCAGCGCGAACGAGGTTCCCCCAGTCTTGCCGGTCGGTCGGAACGTCAGGCTCGCGACGACGTCACCGTCGCCGATCGCGCCGGCGCCGAGCTTCGTCGCGACGATCCATGCTTTGCCGCCGTCCTGCTTCCAGGTCAAGTAGCCGCCGCCGTTCGCCAGCCCTTCCCCTTCGACGACCGTATCCAGCGTAAAGTATGCCGGGTCGTACGTCAGCGAAAGCTTCGCGGCATACAGCCGATCCGTCTCCTCCGCGACGATGTCGAGCGTCACCGGCCGCGTCTTCGCGCCGGCCGAATCGTTCAAGACGAGCGCCAGCTTGCCCGGCGCGCCGTCGGCGTCGCCCAAGTCGTCAGGGGACCGCAGCGCGACGTCGTCGTAATAAGCGGTAATTACATTCCATCTAGAGCTGTACAGCATGATGCGGGCCTGAACGGCCTCCGCCGGCGCGACGCCCGTCACCTCGACCTTGTGCCATTGGTTCGGAACATCGCTGCCGAGCAAGCTGAACTCGTACCCGAGCTCCTTGCCGGCCGCGTCGTAGAAATACAGCATCAGCGCCGCATCGTCCGGATCGCCTTCCGTCATATTGATATTAACACTAGCGGTATACGTTTTTCCAGATTTTACTGCAATCGGATCGCTCAGCAATCCGCCCGATGCCTCCCGGGACGCATCCGCGATTTTCGCGCTGCGGGCGCCGGATCGGCTCTTCTCGTCCGTCACGCCGAAGACGAGGCCGTTCGGATACGGATTCGTCCAGCCGGGAATCGTTCCGCCGCTGCCGATCGTCTCGAAGCCGCCGTTCGTCACCGGAAGGTTCCGTTCGACCGGATCCGTCGGGCCGCCGCCGCCGTCGTTCGTCACCGGAATTTTCATCAGATGCGCTCCCGCCGTGTAGTAGATCTGCTCTATGCCGCTTGCGTCCGCAGCGATCGCCATAAAGTTGATTTCCTGCCCGTTCGGCGTCAGCTGCACGAAGTCCATCGTCTCCGGATCGACGACCGTCATCCGGTCCGCGAGGTCGACGTACAAGAGGCCGTCCTCGCCCCAGCGCGGGTGATACGGACGCCAGAAGCCGTAGTTTTTCACGTCCGGATAAATATTTTTGTAGTCGACGATTTCATAAGTGGAAGGATCCATCTTGAAAACGACCCCGTCCGCATTGCCCCACACCATGCCGTCCGGACCGATCGTAAGGCCGGTAATCATCGGCGGCTTGTCGAGCTCCGGGATGTCGAGCGTGAACTCCGCCACCTTCTTTTCCGCGGCGACGTCCCATACGAACATCTTCGCTTCCGTCTCCGTCGGCGTCACGCCGAGGCCGCCGTAGATGTTGGACCCGCCGTAGATAAGGCCGTCCCGATAGACGAGACCCGTGATGCTCTGGTTGTGGATGACGTTCGCATACACCTTCTTCTCGCCGGTCGCCGGATCGTAGATCGTCAGAGCCCCGCCCAGCTTGCCGTACGTCGGGATCGTCCCGACGATCAGCTTGCCGGCCCCCGTCGTCATCATGTACGGACGGTCTTGGTCCGAGCCGATCGCGAACAGCTGCTGAGCGACAGGCGCCCCCGGGCCGATCTTGCTGCGATAAATCAAGCCGCCCGGATACACGCCGTAGTACATGTAGTCGCCGAGCGCGACGATGCCTTCCGCCTGGCCGATCGAGAAGTTCACCTTGCTGTCCGTCACCGGATCGTACACGGCCCCGAGGCCGCCCGGATAACCGCTCATATAGAGCTTGCCGTCCGGCCCCGGCTCCAGCTGATGCAGCGGATTCGGCGCGCCCGCGACGACGGGCGGCCGGTCCTTCCGAATGCCGGCTTCGACATTCAACAGAACCGTCTTGCCGTCGCTCGTCATCGTGACGATCGACTCGCCCGGGAGTTGCGGGTCGTCCGGGAACGCGATCCACTCCGCGCCGCGCAGCGAGCTGCCGAAGCTGATGCCGGTCGAACGCGCCTGGAACGTCGTTAGGTCGAGCTCCGCCAGCTGGCGGTTCACGATCAAGTACAGCTTGCCGTTTCTCGACTCCAGCTCGTTCCAGCCGAACACCGCGCCGCCGAGCTGGCGGCCGATGCGGTGGGGGAGCCAGGTTTCGTTTTCCAAATCGTAAATCAGCAGCTCGTTCAAGTCCCCGGCGAAACGCACCAACAAATAGCCGTCGACCTCGGCCATGTCGTACGCGAACGGCACGTCGGCCGGCGCGACGCCGAGAATGCCCGCCACCGGGTCCGAGATGACCGTCTTCTCGCCGGTGTCGACGTTCAGCTTCACGACCGCCCCGGTCGTGCCGATGCCCGCGTAGATGTGCCCTTCGTAATACGCCATCGAACGCACGTATTCTTGACCCGGCGCCATCGAGCCGTAATCCCGGAACGTCTTCGCGACCGGATCGAACTTAAACACCTTGCCGCTTTGGAACGTACCCCCGTACACATTGCCGCGCTCGTCCGTCGTCATCGCCCACAGCGATTTCTCGCCGGGCGCCGGATCGCCGTGATTCGTCGCCCGCTTCGTGACGGGAGAGTAGCTCCACAGCACCGGCGTATTGCCGGACGTCGTGCCCGCGATATATACCGTGCCGTCGGGCGCGATCGCATGACGCCACGTCGTATGCATCCCGGTCAGCTCGATTGCGCGCAGCAGCGTATTGGTCCGAACGTCGATCACATTGAAAATGGCGTTCTCCGACGTCACCGTCGTATATGCCGTCTCCTTCCCGTCCTCCATGCCGAACACCGCGTCGTTGATCGACACTCTCGTGATCGGAACGCTTACGCTGACCGGCTCGCCGAACCGCTTCCCGCCCAAGGACCCGGCGGCCGCAGCCGCCGAGCCCGCGGACGGAAGCAGCGAGGCCGCGAGCAGCGCGCCGGCGACGAGCGCCGTCGCGAATCGAAACTTGTTTCGCGTCATGCCGCTTCCTCCTTCGTCATTCGAGCGCTCCCATCGCGACGAGCGCAACGTCCGCGACGTCGATCTTCCCGTCCCGATTCACGTCGTACATCGCGTCGTACGCGCCGCCGACGCGCTTCGCCACCGCCACCAAGTCGGCGAGATCG
This sequence comes from Paenibacillus antri, assembly GCF_005765165.1. Lineage (NCBI taxonomy): Bacteria > Bacillati > Bacillota > Bacilli > Caryophanales > Paenibacillaceae > Paenibacillus > Paenibacillus antri. Next base: position 584,076 of record NZ_VCIW01000001.1, read on the forward strand.
ACCTTGCCGTCCCGATTGACGTCGCGGAAGTCCTTCACGATCTTCACCTGCGCCGCGATCGGCTGCTCCGGCGACACCGTCTCGCCCGTCTCGTCGGCGTCGATCTTCGCCAGCTCCGAGGCCGTCGTCAGCGTAATCGCCGAGTCGCCCTCCGTCAACGCGCGGAGCCGGATCGTCGCGATGTCGACGAGATCGCCGCTCACGGAGCGGTCGCCCGTATGCGTCGCGATCAACCGCACGACGCCCGGCGTATCGGCGTCGAGTTGGAAGAACGTCTCTTGGCCGTTCTTGAAGCCGTCGCCGATCGCCGCGTCCTCCACCGCGAAGCGCGCGGGATCGTACGTCACGACCGCTTTCGCCGCGTACAGCTCGTTCGCGTCCTCCGCTTGCACCGTCACCGGGAGGATAGCGCCTTCCTGCACCGTATCCGTCGGAACGGCGAGGCGGAACGCGCCGGCGGCGGCGTTGTCGCCCGGGAACTTGCCGATCACGTTAAAGTGATCGTAGTACGACGTCGTCGTGTACAGCAGCGAGACCGATGCGAACACCCGGATCGTCGCCGCGTTCGCCGGCGCCGTGCCCGTCAGCTTGATCTCCTGCCACTGATCGAGCCCCGTCGTCACGTGCTGGATCAGATCGCCGCCCGTCTGGACGCCGTTCGCGTCGTAGAAGCGCGCGAGGAAGCTGGTCCGACCGGTGTCGATGTACAGCTGCACGGACGCCGTGTACGCCTCGTTCGGCAGCACCGGAATCGGCTCGCTGCCGACGGCGATCGACTCGTTCGTCATCGTATCCGTCACTTTGAGGCTATGGCTGCCGCTGAACGCTTGTTCTTCGCTCAGCGAGAACGAGGTGTTCGCCGAAGGCGTCAAAATATTGCTCCAGCCCGGAATCGCGCCGCCCGAGAGCGGCCGCTCGAAGCTGCCGTTGAAGACGTTCAGCGCCGGCTCCGCCGGCGGCTCGGCGCTTCGCGGCGTCACCGGAATTTTCATCAGTTTCGTCGAGCTCGCGTAATAGATGTCGTTATCGTCGCCGATCGTAAACAGCGGCGTGTTGACACCTAACGCGTCGAATGCCAGCGTCTCCGGGTCGACGACCGTCAGCTTGCCGTACAAATCCGTATACAGCAATCCGTCGGCGCCCCAACGGAGATGAATCGGACGCCACATGCCGTAGTCGACGACGTTCGGATAAATCTCCTTGCTCTTCACGACTTGCTGCGTATCCGGGTTCACCGCGAAGATCGTGCCGTTCGCCGCGGCCCAGAGCAGGCCGTCCGGCCCGAACGTGAGGCCGCTGATCATCGTCGGCGCCTTGCCCGGCAGCGCCGGCGTAAACTCGGCGAGCTTCCGCTTCGTCGCCGCGTCCCACACGAACATCTTGGCCGACGCCGACGTCGGATCGGAGTCGAGTCCGCCCAAGATCGTCGTCGAACCGTAAATCTTCCCGTCCTTATGCGCCAAACCGACGATGCTTTGGTCCTGCACGACGTTGCGGAACACTTGGAACGTCTTCGCGACGGAATCGTATTCCACCAATGCGCCGCCCAGCTTGCCGTAGTCCGGGATCGTGCCGAGATACAGCTTGCTGCCCACCGTCAGGTTTACGTACGGCCGGTCCTGCTCCTCGCCGATCGCAAACAGATGCGCCGGATTGGAAGCGTCGATCGGCTTCGAGATGTCCAGTCCGTAGATGTTCGCCTTCGGGTACGTGTTGAAGAACACTTGATTGCCGATGTGCCCGATGCTTTCCGGTTGGCCCATCGGGAACACGGTCGTTTGACCCGTTGCGGGATCGAAGATCGCCCCGGAGCCGCCCGGATAGCCGCCCATGTAGAGTCGGCCGTCGGGACCCTTTTCGAGCGAGTGAATCGGAATGGCTTGGCCCGCGACGATCGCCGGCTTCTCATAGTACTTCTCCGTCTCGATATTGAAGAAGCCGACCTTGCCGTCGAAGCGCATATTGACGAGCGTCGGTCCCGGCAGGAGCGGATCGTTCGCGATCGTCGCCCAGCCGCCGCCCTTCATCGAGAAGTCCTGCGCCATGGCCGTATCCCGCGTCTGGAACGTCGCGAGGTCGAGCTCGACCAGCTTGTTGCCGCCCGCCGCGTTCCGCTTGAAATACGCCTTGCCGTTCATCGGCGGCGAGACGCGGTTGCCGTGGAAGCCCGGGAACTGCTCGGGACGCCACGTTTCTTGAACCGTGTCGTAGACGATCAACGTGCTGATGCCGCCGCCGCTCAAATGCGCGAACAGGTAGTCGTCCACGACGTCCAGCTGGTACACGAACGGATAATTGTCGTACGTGACGCCCGTGACGGTCGGCAGCGGAATATCCGCCTTCGCGCCCGTCGCCGGATCCAGCTTCACGAGGCCGCCCTTCGTGCCGAGCCCCGCGTACAGCGACCCGTCGTGGTACGCGAGCGAACGCACGTAGTTCGCCGTCTCGGACATGCGCCCGTAGTCGCTGAATCGCTTCGCCGCCGGATCGTACTTCCAGACGATCGCGTTCGGATACGTCCCGCCGTACACGTTGCCGGCTTCGTCGACGCTCAGACCGTAGATCGCGGTTTCGCCGGCGCGAATGAGGCCGAGCGGCTCGATCTCCTTCGTCTGCGGCGAATACCGATACAGCCGGCCGCCGCTCGATGCGACGTAGACGTCGCCGTCCGGCGCGATGACATGGGACCAACTGTCCTTGCCTTCCGGAAGGGAAAGCGCTCTCATCACCTCATACGTGTCGAGGTTAAGGACATAGAACTGCGCCGGCTCGCCGGCGAGCGTCGTATACATCACGTTGGCGCCGTCCTCTTGGCCGACGACGCTGTCGTAAATCGCGATGGACGTCGCCGATTGAATCGGCGTCGCGACTTCGACCGGCGCGCCGTATTCGGTTCCGGTGGCCGCCTTCGCCTTCGGCACGTACAAGACGGAGAGCAGCATGGCGGCGGTCAGTATGATCGCGGAAAATCTAGAAATCCGGAATGAGTTCATCGTCGCGCTCCTTTCATTTTCCATTCCCTTTGCCGTTTCCATTGCCGTTTCCATTTCCGTTGCCGCCTTGTTTCACTTCGATCGTCAGCGGCTCCGACGCTTGCAGCGCGACCGGCACGAGATCGTTGTACCCGGCCTCGTTCGCGTACGTCTCGGTGGACACGCCCTTCAAGCTCCGCAGCTCGATTCGCGCGTCTCCTTCCTCCTTCGCTTCGAAGACGAACGTCATCAATGGAACCCGAGCCTTGTAGCCGATGTCCGCCATCTTCTTACGAAGCAGCGGATAAATCGGGGTTTCCCCTTCCTCGCAAGATTCGCATCCATTCTGAAAATGACTATACGCATCCGACGCCTTGCTCGACAGAAGCTCCAGCTTCTCGGGATCGTACGACAACGCGAACTGCACGCCGTACAAGTCTGTGACGCGCTTGACCGCGACCGTCACCGTCACGGCGTCCCCCGCCTTGACCTTGTCCTTCGACGCCGTCAGCACCGCCTCCGCCGTCTCGGCGCGAGCCGAGGCGACGGCAGCGAACAGCGCGAGGCCGATCGCGATCCAGAGAAGCAGCGCGGGCCATGCCTTCTTCGCCAAAAAAATCCCTCCTTTCCTCTTCGCTTGTCCGTTCGAAGCCATTCCCGTCGATCGATATTGCTTCCTTTGCCCACCTCCTATGGTTCTCTTCTGGTACACAACATATGGGACGACTTGCCACAAAATCATTAATCCCATAAATTGGTTCATATCTGGTTCATATTTATATTACGAACCATCGCAAACGCAGTCAATAACCTGGGATTAATAGACTTATTAAGGATAAAAGGAAAAATATGGCGAATGGGGTCGATATTTCGTACCGCTTGTCGAAGCGGGGAGGGGGAGGCTATCAGGGGAGACGAGCCGCTGGAGTCAGCGGCCGTCCGGTACATGTCCGGAGAGGACGAATTCGAATTGGCGCCGCAATTCGTTCAGCATCTCCGGGTACGATCTTGCATCGTCCATGAGGAAGACGGAGTACGCCGCGAGCGTCAGCCCGCAGACGCACTCCGTCGCGAGCGCGGCGTCGAACGTACGCAGCTCGGCGGGGAGGGCCTCCTTCCGCTTCGCGAAGAACGCCCCGATCCGGTCCGCGAGCCGCCGATCGAACGCCGTCAAGCCGGCGATCTCCTTCGGGCGCCCGCCGTAAAACAGCGACATAAACTCCCGCTGAAGCGGCTTCTCCATCTCCGCGAGCCCTCGTAAATTCGCGTCGACGATGGCCGCCGCCGCCGCCGCCCAACCGGCAGGGTCCTGCCCCGGCGGCGACGCGGGCGTCTCCGGGAGCTCGGACGGAGGCGGCAGCATCGCCGCGAGGAACAGCTCCGCCTTCGTCGGGAAGTAGTTGAACAGCGTCCCTTCCGCGATGCCGACCGCCTTCGCGACGTCCGACGTTTTCGCGGCCGCGTATCCCCGCTCGGCGAAGGCCGACCGCGCCGCCGCCAGCAGTCTCGTTTTCGTCTCTTCCTTTTTCTTCTCGCGTAAGCTCATGCCGGTCGATAAGGCTCCTCTCTCACCATGTGTCCGTATACGATCTTTATAAACAGCAGCGGCGCCAGCCACTCGAAGCCCGGAACGGGGGCGATGCCGTAGAAGTTAATCAGCGTCGCCAGCAGAATCGCCAGGAACGACGCCGGCCGCTGCAAGTAGAGCGGCGTCCGCAGGACGACGGCGACCGAAAGCATCAGCAGCGCATACCAGACAAGGCCGTACGTCGCCCATCGATCCGCATCGAACAGCAGCGCGACTAGAATCGTATGCACGTGCGCCGAGCCGAACCGTACGGGATGCTTCAATACGACGCCCAGCTTTCCTTCGCTCTGCTTCGGCGGCGTATGATAGAACCGCTTGCACGAATTCAGCGCGTTCGAGACGAGTCCGCCGCCGACGTCGAAGGCGAGCGCCAGCGCGACCGCCAGCTGCAGCCAGCTCCACCCGTAATCTCGGGTCGATGCTAATAAAAGCACGACGACCGGAACGATGCAGGCCGAGCCGAGCGCCAGCGTCCGCTCCGCGCGGGTCGCCCCCGTCCCGGAAGAAAAGTCCGGCTTTCCTTCGTATTCCCATTCGATGCGCGACGGCGCATTACGCATCCGCAATCCCTCCCGAAAATAAATGAGTTCACTCATTTATGAGTATACTCATTTTCAAGGCAGCCATCTACCCCCGCCTTGCCGGGACGACCCGTCAAGGGATACAATAAAGTTCGAATACCAATTAGGAGGCAGTCCCATATGAAGAAGCAGATCCAACTGGACCCGCATCGCGGCCAATGGCGCCGCAAACCGATCACGCAAGTACAACCTAATAAGAAAAAGGAACAGCGCCGCACGTTTTGCCGAAAGAGAGGCAATGACGACGGCGCTGTTCGTTTGTTTCGGGAAATGCCCGTGTACCCGGCTCTTAGGGAACACGATGTTGATGTTCCCTACCTAACTCACATACGACCCGCGCCTCCCGTCCCGCCGGATCCCCGCTTGATTCATCCCGCTTCCAATTCGTCGGACAACGTCTCCCAATGCGCTTCGATCCAATGCATCTCCTCGATGAACCGCCCCAAGAGCTGTCGCAGCTCGCTCTGGACGCGAATTTCGGTCCGGTACCACCAAGCGGATTCGATCAAATAAATCATGCGCATCGCGCGGGAGAGCATGCCGAACGGCGCCGCCGTCCATTCGCGATACCCTTCCAGGAACGCCCGAACGGCGTCCGTCCGCATCCGCCCGTCAGACAACGCGCCGGACAGCACCGCCCGGGCCGCGTCGATCTCCGGATAGGCGAACGTCATCCGGTCGAAATCGACGATGCCGGCGAGCTTCGGTCCCCGGAACAATAGGTTATCCGTCCATAAATCCCAATGCAGCCAGCCGACCGGCGCCTCGTCGAACGAGCGGAAATCCAACCGTTCCACGACGGACCGGGACCGACTCAGCCACTCCAGCACCGTCTCGTCTCCCGCCGCCGCCGCGTTCTCTCGATTCGACTCCCACGAAATCAAGTAAGCTTGCTTGTCCGGCGTCCAGACCGGCCGCTCGAGCGGCGGTTCGGACCGCAGCCACGCGTGCATTCGCCCGGCCGCGAGGCCGAGCTCGTACATCTGGGCTTCGCTCATGCACCCGGCCCGCACGGTGGCGCCGTCCGTCCAATCGTGCACCGCGAAGAGCAGGCCGGACGAGGTTTCCTGCAGAAGCCGTCCCTCGTGCGCATGTACCGCCGGGCACGCTCCCTCGGCTTCGTGCAGGCCGCGCTGCAGCCGCAGCGTCGTCTCGATCGCGCTTCTCCGCTCGGGCCGCTCGTGCAGCTTGTACCGGTCCGGGTGGTACACCTTCACGAACAGCGGACCTTCGCTCGTCTCGGCTTTCCATTTGGCGTTGAGCCAGCCCGAATCGATCTCCGTCAGCTCCGTCCCCGTTCGGCCGAAGCGCCGCTTCAGCTCTGCGGTTATCTCCTCGGCCCACCTACGCTTCGTCGCTTCCGTCATCGGATGAGCTCCCCTCCAATTCCTCCGGCGTCGGGGGCTCGAACAACGGAATCCATGACTTCAACATCGCCTCGGGCAAGGCGAACGTAGCCGGAGGAAGCGCGGCGTTCCTCGCCGCCAGACGCGCCAACAGCGTCTCCTCGGACGCCTCGGCGTAATGGATGCGGAAGTCCGCTCCCAACGCCGCCGCGCGCTGCCGCATCTCGTCGCGCTGCGCGCGCGCCCAAAACCCGAAGTCCAAGATAACGTCCACGCCCAGCGCCAAGACGCGCTCCGCGACGTTCCACTGCAGCGCCTCGACCGTATCGTGCCTGGCGTCGTGGTCCAAGTCGTCGAGATCTTGGCCGAACAAGCGCGTGTGCCATTCGTCGGGCGTGAGGCGAAGCGCCGAGTAGGTACGTTCCAGCCGCCGCGCCAGCGTCGTCTTCCCGCTGCACGGAAGCCCGACCATAAGATGCAAAGTCGCCATCGTCCAATCGCCCCCTCGGATTTACGCTACTCTTTCACATGGGCGTCCGGCGCTTTGTCCCCCACCAAGTTCAAGACGACGCCATGCTCCAGCAGCGCCTTCAGCCCGCAAAGCACCATCGTGTATCCGCCCATGGAATCGATCGCTTGGTTCGCGATCTCGTCCCCGTTCCCCGTAAATCCCGAATTCATAATCGTGACGAACGTTTCCCGCTCCGACCGCGGCGCGAACGTCCACTCGGTCGTCGTGCCGTCCGCCGATTCGATCAGGATGCGCCGATTCGGCTCGAGCGCCTTCACCAGAACGTCGTCCCCGACGCCGTACATCTCCCAATCCCACCGAACGCGCTTGCCTTCTTCCAGTCTCCCGCTGCTTTTCGTGAACCAGAACTTGGTCGTGACGTTCGGATCGACGAACGCCTCGAACACCTCTTCCGCCGGCTTTCGAATCAACATCTCCGCCTTCGCGACGGGGTCTTGAATGAGAATAATCATAATCCATTCTCCTTTCGTTTATGAGGACCGAGGAGCCCACAGCATGACGGACACCCCGACGATACATATCGCCGCGCCGATCCAATCGTACAGGTCCGGCGTCTTCTTGTCGATCAACCACCCCCACAACACCGCTGCCACGATGAAAACGCCGCCGTACGCCGCATACACGCGCCCGAAGCTCGGAAAGCTCTGGAACGTCGGGAGCACCCCGTATCCGATCAACACGATGCTGCCTAAGACGCCGTACCATACCGGCTTGGCTTCTCGCAGCCACAGCCACACCAAGTAGCCGCCGCCGATCTCGGCCAACCCGGCCGCCAGGAACAACCCGATCGCCGTTATCGCCGCTCCCCCCTTTCGACGCACTTCCTAATACCAAAATACCCCATATCGCCGCCGGTAGCAAAGCAAAAAAACAGCCGCCGCTTGTCCGTCAGGACCGGCGGGGCTGCTCGCTCTCTTATATAACGAATCGAAATTAACTCCTGCTTTTTCTCCCGTATACGAAATACAGCGTCGCCGCGGACATGATCATCAGCACGACGGAGTAGACCAGGGTCAGCGCCTTCGTATCGCCGAGCGCCTGCGCGTCCGTGCTGTTCTTGATCACGATGCCGAGCGGTTGGTACAACGGGTGGTACAAGAAGACGGTCAGGTCGTAATCCGCCAAGATGCCGTTGAAGTTCAGCGCCAGCACCGCAAGCGTCGAAGGCAGAATGATCGGCAGCAGCACGCGCCGGAACGTATAGAACGCCTTCGCGCCTAGATTTTTCGCCGCATCCTCCAAGTTGCCGTCGATGCTGAAGAACGAGGCTTTCACCATCCGCAGCGTGAACGGGATGTGTACGATGACATAGGCGATGAACAGCAGCCAGACCGAACCGACGAGCACCGCGTTGCCGATGATCCAGCGCGGCACGCCGAAGGTGACGATCAGACCGATCGCGATCAGCGTGGACGGCAGCATCCATGGAATCAGCAGCGCATATTCGAGCAGATTCGTCCAGAAGTTCTTATATTTATGCAGGATCCTCGAGGCGATGAGCGCCACCGCCACGACGCCGACGGATGCGGCCGCCGCATAGCAGATGCTGACCAAATAAGGCTTGAACGCGGCCATGCTCGAGAAGACGGTAACGTAATTGTCGAGCGTGAACTTGTCGAACGACAGCGTCCCCGTCGAGATGCTCTTCGCGTCCGTGAACGAGAAGAGGACGATGAGGATGACCGGGATGACGTAGATCAAGAACAACGCGTACGCCAACACATGCGCGACGACGTTCGCCGCCTTGTTGTTTATTTTCTGCTTGACCATCTCCGATTTCACCTTGGACACCGACATGAAGTTGCCGTTGTTTTCGAATTTGATCATGACGGACAGCAGAACGAGCGTCGCCAGCCCGAGAATGAGCGCAAGCAGCGCGGCCAGATCTCGGGAGGTCATGCTTTTGGAAAAGGTCAGGATCATCGGCGTAATCGTCTGGAACTCGGTTCCGCCTAAGATGAGCGGGGCCGACGTAGCGGCTAACCCCGTCAAGAACAACAGAATCGTCAAGGCGAAGATCGTCGGCTTCAATACCGGCAGCACGACGCGCCGCAAAATGTAGAAAGAAGACGCCCCCATATTTCTGGCGGCTTCGATCGTTTGGAAATCCACCTTGCGGATGGCGTTACTGAGAAAGAGCACGTGATTGGACGTACACGCGAACGTCATGACGAACAAGACGGCCCAATAGCCATGGAACCAGGTCGGATCGAAGGACGGAAACACCGCCGACAACACCTTCGTCATAAAGCCGGTTTCGCCGTAAATCAGCTTATAGCCGGATACCAGGACGACGCCGCTGTAGATCAAGGTCGTGAAGTACCCGAGTCTCAGCAGCTTGGCGCCCTTGATGTCGAAGTATTCCACGATCAACACAAGGAAGACGCCGACGATGTTGACCGTGAAGATCAACGACACCGCCAAAATAAAGCTATTATATAAGCTCCTCATCGCGCGCTGCGAGGACAGCAGCTTCTCGATCGGCTCCAGAGAAAATCTGCCTTCGCCGAAGAAAATTTCATAGTATACGTTCAAATTCGGATAGATCAAGAACGCTGCGACGAACCAAGCGATGACGCCATATAAAATCAGTGTCGACGCACGGACGGACGTTAGAGCTTTTTTCATTTTCTGCACCACGTTCGACGCTTCCCCCCTAGTACTGCAAAATATCCCTAGTGTTTATATAGAGGTCAATCTCGTCACCCACCTTGTGTCGATCCAACCCGCTTTCGGTCCGAACGGTCTTCAGCGTCCCGCCGCCGGCGATTTCGATCGAATACTTGGTGTACAAGCCGTAAAACTCTTGATCCGCGATCTTGCCCTTCAGCCGCACCTCGCCGCCCTTCTCGGGGATCGGGGAGAGGCTCACCTTCTCGTTCCGGATGTAAGCCTTCTTCCCGGGTTCGACGTATTGCTTCAGCGCGCTGTTCTCGACGACTTCCGCCGGAATGCGGTTAATGTCGCCGATGAAGTTGCAGACGAACTCCGTCTTCGACTCGTTGTAGATTTCGCGCGGCGTGCCGACCTGCTCGACGACGCCCTTGTTGAAGACGGCGATTCGGTCGGAGAGCGTCAACGCCTCTTCCTGATCGTGCGTCACGTAGATCGTCGTAATGCCGAACTTCTTCTGCAGCTCCTTCAGCTCGTTACGCAGCTGCACTCTCAGCTTGGCGTCCAGGTTGGATAACGGCTCGTCCAACGCGAGAATGCTCGGCTTCAGCACGAGCGCCCGCGCGATCGCGACGCGCTGCTGCTGCCCGCCGGACAGCTCGGACACCTTCTTCTTCAGCTGCTCGTCGCTCAGGTCCACCTTCCGGGCGATCTCCTTCACCTGCGCGTCGATCTCGCTCTTCGACGCCTTCTTGACCCGAAGGCCGAAGGCGATGTTCTCGTACACGTTGAGCGTCGGGAACAAGGCATAGCTTTGGAACACCATGCTGATATCCCGCTTCTCGATAGGGACGTCGGTAATGTCCTTCCCCTTCAAGAAGATGCCGCCGTCCGTCGGCTTGATGAATCCGACCAGGCTGCGAAGGATCGTCGTCTTCCCGCAGCCGGACGGACCGAGGAACGTGAAGAACTCTCCTTCTTTAATGTTCAAATTCAAGTTTTTGATGGCGTGGAAGTCGCCGAATTTGATTTGAATATCTTTGAATGTAATCATGACAGCTCCCTCGGAAAATGAATTTGCGTTCCTTAACGTAACAGACTGCGGAACGGGACGAACCCGCTCCAGCAGTCTGTTAGTGGCGCCTGCATGCTTATTTCATGATCTCGAGTTCGATCTTCTCGACCCAGCTGCCCACGTTGTCCGAGATGAAGCCCCAATCGAACGCTTGGGCCTTCAACGAGGCGTACAGCGCTTTGACTTCTTCGTTCGCTTGCTCCGCCGCTTTCGTGTTGGCCGGCATCGCGTTGAATTGAGCGGCGAATTCGCCTTGCACTTCCGCCGTGCCCATCCACTCGACGAACCGCTGCGCCGTGTCGATCTTCTTCGTGCCGTTAACGATGCCCGCGTGCTCGACGATCATCGGTACGCCGACTTCCGGGCTTACCGTGCCGGCCGCTACGCCGTACTGCTCCGTCTTCTTCTTGAGCGTGCCGGAGACGATCGTCCCGATCGGCGTCTTGCCGCTGGCGATGTTCGCGTACGTATCTTCGCCTTCGACCGCGCCTACGCCGTTGTCGTACAGCTTCTTGATTTCGTCCCAGCCCGCTTGCGCGATGCCGTATTCGCCGTTCGCGTCTTGGTAGCGCGTCAGGATGCCGGCGACGACGAGCTGCGGCGTAATTTGACCGAGCATCGTAGGCGCTTCGTATTTGCCTTGGAATTCCGGGTTGTTGCCGAGGTCCAGCCAATCTTTCGGCGCCTTGTCCGCCGAGATGATGTCAGGGTTGTACCCGAGCAGGATCGCTTGCTTCACCAGACCGTGGTAGTAGCCTTCCGGATCGTTCAGGCCCGCTTCCACGTCGGCCGCCCATGCCGGCACGTATTGGATCAGAACGTTTTCCTTCTTAAGGTTTTCATACAGCATGTTGTTCAGGCCGAACACGACGTCCGCCACCGGATTGTTCTTTTCGGCGATCAACCGGTTCGTGAGGTCCGCGCCGCCCGCGCCGACGATCTCGATTTCGAAGCCGGCCGCTTTCGCTTTCTCGACGAGCCAATCGCCCCGGCCGTCCGAATTGGCGTTCGTGTACACGATGAGCTTCTCGTTCTTCGCCGGTTGTTCCGCGGCAGGCTGCTCGGCCGGTTGCTGCGCGGCAGGCTGTTCCGCCGATGCGTTGTTCGTATCTTGCTCCTCGTTCGCGTTGCCGCCCCCGCAAGCTGCAAGTACAAGGCTAAGAGTCAAAATGGATGCCGTTAATAAGGACTTTTTCATGATTGTCGTCTCTCCTTTAAATGGTTATATATGTAAAATCAATCCATCGTACGCCGTAATGATCCCGGCTGGATTGAATACTTCCTCGAACTCCCCATGAAGCAGCTTGGAATTATGGCTGAAATGCGTGACGACGATCTTGCCTTCCCGCTGTAAGATGTCGCGATTTCGGAACTCGCGCTGCGCTTCCAGCACCGTTTCGATGCACATATGGTTCCTGTCGCGCGCGTTGCCGGTATAGCCGTGCGTACAATCGAGAATGGCGCAATCCATCTGTTTGCCCTGTAACCAGGTCCAAGTGGCGTCCGGGAACCAGCCCGAATCATGCCCGTACAACAGTCTCTTTCCGTTCTTTTCCACCGCGTACAAATAGCAAGTTTCCATCTTGTCGTGATCCGCGAGCAGCGGCGTCACCAATGCGTCTCCTACGGAAATCGTCTCGAACGGACGAAGCAAATGGAATGCGTATCTCGCCCCTTCGAAGCGTCCGATGGCCTTCCGCGTATGGTACATGACCGCATCGTTCCCGTAGATGTGCATCGGATGCTCCAGGCCGTGCGCGATGCCTTCCCTGCGACACTCGAGATCGGCCGCGTTCAGGTGGTCGGAGTGCGTGTGGGTCACCAGCATATGCTCGATCAAGCTGTAATCGATGTTGTCTCGGAGCGCTTGCATGTACGAATCGGGCGAATAATCGAATTTGATCGTATCGTCGACGATGGCCGAGCTTCGCGTGCGGATGTTTTTCCCGCCCAGCTCCCGCGCTTTGTTGCAATACTGGCAGCGGCAGAACGCATTCGGAAACCCTTCGGCGGCCGCAGTACCTAGAAAATGAATTTTCATCTCGTTGTTTCCCCTTGTCTTCCGGCTCGAGCGATCGGCCTAGCGCACCGACTTTCGCTCTACGATCGTCGTTTGAATTTTGATAGTAAGCGGTTTCTCGTTCGAATGGTGGATGCGCTTCATCAGGAGATCCGTCGCCGCGCGGGCGAGCTTCTCCGTGTCCTGCCTTACGGTCGTAAGCGGAATCGGCGTTAACGCCGATAACTGAATATCGGAGAACCCGACGATGGACAGCCGTTCCGGAACCGAAATCCCCATATGCAATGCCGTAAATAAGGTTGAAATCGCCAAATGGTCATCCCCGCACATCACGGCCGTCATTTGCGGATTGTCCTGAATGAAACGCTCTTGTTCAGGGTCGCTCTCGTTGATCCGGTTCGGGTCGCAGGATACGCTTCTAAAGTGAATGAATTGAGTTTTCACAGGAATCGCATGGTCGAGCATCGCCTGGATATAACCTTGATACCGCTCCTCCCTGCTGGTGATATTATCGATCGCATTGGAGGTGTAACCGATTTCACGATGCCCTTTCTCAATCAAATATTTCGCCATGTGGTAAGATCCCTGATAGTGATCGTGGTACACGCAATCGATCTGAACCTCGCGGAAAATTCGATCGATAATGACGATCGGAATGTTCTGAAGCTTCAATCTCAGCACATGGTCGCTGCAAGTTTTGCGCCCCTGCGGAAACAACACGATGCCGCCGATACCGCCCTCGACAAGCTTCTGCAGGCTGCGATCCTCGTCGTCCTTATCCTTGCTGATGATCAGAACGAGATCGAAGCCGTGCTTCCGCACTTCCGTCTCCGCCGCCGTAATAATTTCCGAAGTGTAATCGGAAATATGAGGCAAGATGAGCGCGACCTGACCGTGTAATTTCCCCTCTTGCGGTACATCCGGTTCTTTCTCCTTCGCGACTTCTCCGGCGTAAGGCGCTCCGTCCTGCCGTCCGGAAAGGAAGGTCCCCCTTCTAGGCAGTCGGTACACAATCCCCTGCTCGGCTAACCGTTCCAGCGCCAGCTTGCTCGTCATGCGGCTTACGCCGAACAGCTTGGCGAGCTCTCCTTCCGAAGGGATCGGATCATGCGGCTGAAGGTTACGGCTCTGGATGATGCCGATGACCTCGTCGGCAACCTTCAGGTACAGTTGATTCGTTTTGGTCGGATGGTTATCTTTGATATGAGACCACCTCTCTTACAACGAATGTAATCTATGTCACTGACATATTCAATGACATATTTTATTGAGTTATTGTAAATGCAGGAGCGCTCGTCTCATCTCGTCCATGGATATGTTAGTGATATGCTTGCGCGTGCGATACTGAAGCGTTACGCCGCGGAGATACTATCATCGGAGGAAATCGGAAAGGGAGGTTCGCGGACCATGTTCGATCCGACGATATTCGATAATTGGAAGGTCGTGCTCGAAGGGGCGCTGTACGATTTGGATCGGGAAGGAGCGGCGGAGGTGATCGGACGGGAGGATCTCGTCGACCTCGCGACGATGTCCCGTTCGTTCCGGATCGGCGTACGACGGACCGGGGGCGGCTGCCGCGCGGAGATTCGATTGACGTCGGGGCTCGCCGACTTCGCCGCGGAGCGATACGAGCTGCGGCTGACGGAGCTCGGGGCCCCCGGCATCCGCCTGGAGCTGCGGTTCACGCTGCCGGGCGAGCGCATTCGCGGGGCGAAGGCGTTGCACGACGCCTTGGTTCCGCTCTGGGGCGCGGAGGCGGAGGTGTGCCACCGCGTCCGCATCGAGCTCGACCCGGCCGCGCCGCCGGACGCCGCCGCCGCGTCCGGCGGCAGCGCCTACGAGATCGACGTCCTCTTCCACGAGAAGCGCGACGAAGATCGTATCGGCGACGTGGACGAGCTGCTGAAGCGTCTGCTCGCCTCGCTCGACGCGATCGAGGACGGCGAAGCGTGACGCGCGGCCGAAATGCGGCCGGCCCTATGCCTTCGCCGAAAAGCCGATATTGCGCAGCCAATCCGCGCAAGCGCCGGTCCAACCGCGCGCGAACGGATGGTCCGTCGCGAGGCCGAGGCCGTGGTTGCCCTTCGCGTAGACGTGCAGGTCGAACGGCACCTTATGCTTATGCAGCGCCGATGCGAACAGAAGACTGTTCTCGACCGGAACGGCGTCTTCGTCGGACGTATGCCAGAGGAACGTCTGCGGCGTATCGTCCGTCACCTGCTCGTCGTTGCAGAGCGAGTCGAGCAGCGCCGGGTCCGGATCGTCCCCGAGCAGGTTGCGGCGGGAGCCCGTATGCGCGGACGGCTCCTTCAGCGTAATGACCGCGTAGCAGAGCACGAGCGCGTCCGGACGGCACGACATCCGCTCGATCGGATCCGTCGCATCCGGCCGGCCGCGGTCGTAATGCGTTCCCGCCGTCGCGGTCAGATGGCCGCCGGCGGAGAAGCCGAGGATGCCGACCCGGTTCGGGTCGATCCCGTAGACGTCCGCGTCGTGGCGGATCGTGCGGATCGCGCGCTGCGCGTCCAACAGCGCCGCCGGGTACCGATACGGGGCGACCCGATACCGAAGCACGAACGCGGAGATGCCGAGGCCGTTCAGCCATCGCGCGATCGGGTCTCCTTCATGCTCCGCGCGCATGCCGTAGCCGCCGCCCGGAACGACGACGACCGCCGCGTTCCCCTTGCCTTCTACGAGGTACGGCGTAATCGCCGGTTTATCCTCGTCCGTGTCGCCCGCCGCAAGCGGCGCGCCTTCCGGCCATAACAATCTGATTTCCATCGGTTCCTGCGTCCGATTCGTTGTCGCTTCTCCCATGCTCGGATCCTCCTGACGAATGTGCAATCGCTTTCCCTTCACCTTACCAAAAGAGCGACGCTTGTTTCAACGAAAGGCAGGCGGTATGGCGTCGAGTTCGCGCAGCATGAGCAAAACCAGCCGCAATCGTTCAGCTGAGCGAAGGTCAATCCAGGAGAAGGAGCGCGGGAACAAGCACCTTCCTCCTCATGGAATGCTTCTAAAAAAAGGAGGGACGCGGGCGTCCCTCCTTCAAACCAATAAGCTTCCTACAAGGCGCTTCCGCCGAAAATGAACCGGTATTCCCAATGCTTATTATCGATGCTGTCGATCCGGACGCCGCCGGAATCTTTGGAATATGTATGCAGCATTTTCCCATTGCCGAGATAGATGCTTACGTGC